>CAWDOZ010000133.1:0-106215 GCA_963803935.1 uncultured Fibrobacterota bacterium
AAAGCAATGTCGGCGAAATTCCGGGGATTTTCAGGCTGCTCGAAGAGGAAAAAATTCCACGAGTCTGCTTCTATCACCTCGTGTATTCGGGCAGGGGCTCTGCGCTCAGGCACGAAGACCTCAACGCTGCCTCCTGCCGGTCGACCCTTGACACCATCATCGACCTGACCGCCGGCCTGCATGCCCGCGGGCTGCGCAAAGAGGTATTGACCGTCGCAAATCATGCCGACGGCGTGTACCTGTACCTGCGGATGCGCCGGGAAGGGTCACCCCGCGCAAAGGCAGTCCTCGACCTTTTAACCATGAACGGGCGGGAACAGCTCCGGGATCGGCATTGGCTGCGTGAGCTGGGACGGCTCGGTCCATGCCGACCAGTTCTGGCGCCACCACTCGTTCGGCAATGTCCGGGAGCGCTCCTTCGGGGAGATCTGGACCGATACGAGCGACGATCTCATGGCAGGGCTGAAAGATCGTCGGAAGAAACTGACCGGCAAATGCGGCCGGTGCGTCTATCAGGCAATCTGCAACGGCAATGTCAGGGTGCGGGCTGAAGCGGTTTCAGACGATTGTCTGGGCCGAGGATCCGGCTTGCTTTTTAACCGAAGAAGAGATTACCATGAGGTTGGACTGAACGGAAGGAGCACGAGATATGGGATTTCCCGGAACAAGGATGCGGCGCTTGCGGCGAAACACAGGTATCCGCAACATGGTTGCCGAAACGCGCTTGGCACCGATGATTTTATCCTGCCGCTGTTCGTTTGCCATGGGGAAAAAGTCCGCAGGCCAGTTTCCTCCATGCCGGGGGTATTCAGGGGCTGTAGATGAACTTCTCAATTCCTGCGGCGAAGCGGTCGATGCTGGAGTGAATGCCATACTCCTGTTCGGCATCTGCCGGATACGAAAGACGAAGAGGGCCGGACAGGCTATGCCCCGAACGGCATCGTGCAGCAGGCGATAGCTGCCATTAAAAAACGTTTCAGCGATCTGTATGTCATCACCGATGTTTGCAACTGCGAATACACCACACATGGCCACTGCGGTCCGATCGTAAACGGCGAAGTTGCAAACGACAAAACCGTCGAAATTCTGGCACGGCAGGCGCTCTCCCATGCCCGCGCCAGCTGGGCAGCGTAGCCCCGAGCGACATGATGGACGGCAGGGGATATGCCATACGCGAGAAACTCGACACGGCCGGATTCGAATCGCTTCCGATACTTTCCTATGCTGCCAAGTATGCATCATCCTTCTACGGGCCATTGAGGAGAAGCACAAGCATTAACCACCTTCGGCGACCGGAGGGGCTACCCGATGGACCCGCAAAACGGCCGTGAGGCGCTTCGCGAAGTACAACTGGACATGAGAGGAGGGTGCCGACATTGTCATGGTCAAGCCCGTGCTTCTCCTGTCTCGACGTCATTTGGCGCGTGCGGGAATCCTGCAACCTGCCGGTAGCGGCATACAATGTAAGCGGAGAGTATTTCATGGTGAAGGCGGCGGCGGAAAAGGGCTGAAGATCGACGGCGATGCGGTCATGATGGAGATCCTCACTGCAATCAAGCGTGCCGGAGCGGACCTGATCGTTACCTACCATGCCGTTGAAGCGGCGAAACTTCTGGCCAAAGGGAACTGAATGCCTCCCCTGCCCCCTGGAACCCGCAACCAACTGCGCCTTGTCGCCTGGGAGGTAACCCGGTCGTGCGGACTGCGGTGCCTCCACTGCCGCGCCAGCGCTCAGCAGGGGCCATATACGGGAGAGCTTACCACCGCAGAGTGCGAACGGGTGCTCGATGGGATCGCCGCCTTTGCCCGGCCCATCGTTATTCTCACCGGCGGCGAACCGATGCTGCGGGACGAGATCTATCACCTTGCCGAATACGGCACCCGTCTCGGCCTCAGGATGGTCATGGCTCCCTGCGGAGCGCTATTGACAGAAGAAACATGCTCCGCACTCATAAAAGCCGGAATCCGGCGTATCAGCCTGAGCATCGACGGCGCTGACCCTCAACGCCACGACAGGTTTCGCGGCGTTGCCGGAGCCTTCGAAAGCGCGCATGCGCGGAATTGAGGCGGCAAGGTCGGCCGGACTTGAATTCCAGGTCAACACCACGATTACAAAAATGAATGTCGACCAGCTACCCGCAATTTTCGATCTTGCAGCCTCACTCGGCGCGGTTTGTTCCATCCGTTTATGCTCGTACCAACCGGCAGGGGCAGTGCGCTTGCGGATTAAGGACTGACGCCATCGGAGTACGAACGGGTTCTTAACTGGATTTACGACCATCGTTCTCTGGCGGGAATGTCCGTCAAGCCGACATGCGCCCCCCACTATTACCGCATTCTCCGGCAACGGGAACGGCTTGCCGGCAGAACGGTGGCCCCGGAGACCCATGGCCTCGATGCCATGACGAAGGGGTGCCTTGGCGGCAGGGGTTTGCCTTCATCTCTCACCGTGGTATCATGCAGATCTGCGGATTTCTCGATCTCCCTGCCGGCGACCTCCGGCAGGCGGGGTTTGCAGTGCAGCCGCTATGGGAGAATTCGCCTCTCTTCCGCGCAGTGCGGGATCCTGACGGGTATCGCGGGCGTTGCGGCAAATGCGACTTTCGAAGGTCTGCGGTGGCTGCCGGGCCCGGGCGTTCGCGGCTACCGGCGATTACCTTGCCGAGGAACCCTTTTGCGCCTATGAGCCGCCCGACAATGCAAGACAGGAACGGGTCAATGGTTGACATCGTTAATAGCCGCGCCGCATTCTTCGATGCCACGAAGGTCATTACCGGCGGCGTCAACTCGCCGGTCCGGGCATTTAAGGCCGTGGGAGGCACGCCGCTGTTCATTGCATCGGGCCGTGGCTCCAGGGTTTCGACATCGACGGCAACCGGACCTCGATTATGTCGGCTCCTTGGGCTGCTCATCCTCGGGCACGCCCACCCCGAGGTAGTTGAAGCGCTGCAGGATTCGGCAGGGAGGGGAACGAGCTTCGGCGCGCCAACGCTTATTGAAACCCGGCTTGCACAAGCTGTAACCGAATTGGTCCCGTCGGTCCAACTTATCAGGTTTGTCAACTCAGGGACCGAAGCGACCATGAGCGCGGTGCGTCTCGCCCGGGGCTATACGGGTCGCCCATGCATTGTCAAGTTCGAGGGGTGCTACCACGGCCATGGCGACAGCTTCCTCATCGCCGCCGGGTCAGGAGCTGCCACGCTCGGCATTCCGGACAGCGCGGGCGTTACGGCTGCGACCGCGGCCGATACCCTGGTTGCCCGCTATAACGACCTCGACTCGGTATTCTCGCTCTTTGAAAAACATGGCGAAAAGATTGCCGCAATTATCGTCGAACCGGTCGCCGGGAACATGGGTGTGGTTGCGCCGGCAGCGGGCTTCCTGCAGGGACTGCGCAGCATGGCACCCGGAATGAAAGCCTTCTCATCTTCGATGAGGTCATGACAGGGTTCCGTGTCGCTCCCGGCGGAGCTCAGGAGCTCTACAGCGTCGAGCCCGATCTGTCGCGTGCGGAAAAAGGATAAGGCCACGGGTTGCCGGTGGGCGCCTACGGCGGCAAACGGCACATCATGGAAAAGGTTGCACCGCTGGAAATGTTTACCAGGCCGGAACCCTCTCCGGAAACCCCCTCGCCATGGCGGCAGGGCTTGCAACGTTTGATTACATACGACGTGATCCCGGATTCTACCTGGATCTCAAATGCAAAGCGCGCGGCTTGCCGACGGACTCAGGGAGAACTGCCGGAAGGCCGGCGTCGGCGCAGTGGTTAACCGGGTCGGCTCCATGATGACCCTCTTCTTTACCGACCTGCCATCGGTGACCGATTGGAATACTGCAAAAAACAGCAATACCGCAGCATACGGGCGCTATTTCCACGAGTCGTTGCAAACCGGTGTTTACCGGGCGCCCTCACAATTCGAGGCGCTCTTCGTTTCTGCCGCCCATTCGGACGATGATATTGAAACTAGTCCGTTTCGGCCGCTGCGTCAAGAGGCGGCTCATAAATGGATTCCCTTCAGCAGGGTTCTGCTCGATTGCCTGCAATACGATTTTCCGTTGACCACGCAGCCCTGACGCGACCATGGCCCGCCGCCTGCAGCTCGGGCCGCGGGAGACTATTGGGCGTATAACCCGGCTGAAAACGATGAATATTATCCGTCAATTCGGCTGATATTCGACTCTTCAAAAATCGGCTACCGCAACGCCCGGGCCTCATTCAAGGTTCCGTCCGGGTGGTTCGATGCGGTTGCTCAGGCAGTGAGCTAGAAATCCGGCGGTAACGCATAACTATGCCCGCAGCGGCCACTACAACCTCTGGTTTACCGTAACCCAGCCTGAAATCCCCGGGACCTCTTGGAAACGGTCGATCGCATGGCGAAAGATGCCTGGGTAAGTGAACGGCTTTTTCTGCCGACAGTCAGGAATTTTAAAATCGGTTTCCGGCTTGAAATGGGGAAAAGGGCGATAGAACATCCCCGGCAGAACAACCCGGCAAGGAGCACAGCTCTCTCTCCCGGCGACCTTTGCTATAGATAAAGCATTTGTCCGGGAGTTGCACAAATAAATTCCCGGTATCTCAGCGTCCCTGCCCGGTCGGTCGCCTAAAAGTTTGGTGCGACCGCAAGGAAGAGTGGTCGCAGAGCTTGGGCGATATCTGGAGGCAGGTGCGATCCGGCGCATTGCCGCCGTCCTCAAACCGGTTAATGCCGGATATCCGGTAAACATCCTGACGGTTTGGGACCCTGGACAAGAAAAAAAAAGAGATTCTCTCACTCGCGGCGGCTGCCCAATTTTGCTTAGCCATCGCGGACCAACGCCTGGAATGCAAAGATTGGCCGTGGTCTAATCACACAATGATCCATGGGGAGAGCCTGGAAGAGTGTAGAGGGATTATTCGCGGTCCCTCCGGGGAGTCGGGAGTCAGCCGGTATAAAAAACTAACTATGATAAAAGAATATAAGAAAAGCAGGGTTGAGTATCCCCCCCTTTTTTTAGTGCCTCTGTGGGGGGGGAACCGCTATGGCGGTTCCCCCGGGGCAGAAGACGCTGCTTTTCGCGGCTTCTGCCTGGGGGAACCGCCATAGCGGTTCCCCCACCAGAGGCACTAATCAAAGGGGGAAATATTCAACCCTGCTTTTCTTATATTCTTTTATCGTCGTTAGTTCTTTATACCGGCTGACTCCCGACTCCCCTGAAAGACTACGAATAATCCCTCTACACTCTTCCAGGCTCTTCCCATGGATCATTGTGTAAATTGAGTACGGCCAATCTTTGCATTCCGGGCGTTCATAGCAATGGCTGACCAGCCCTTTTTCCGCCGCCGCCAATCCCAGAATCTCTTTTTTTTCTTGTCCAGGGTCCCAAACCGTCAGGATGTTTACCGGATATCCGGCATTAACCGGTTTGAGGACGGCGGCAATGCGCCGGATCGCACCTGCCTCCAGATATCGCCCAAGCTCTGCGACCACTCTTCCTTCGGTCAATCCAAGCTTCCGGGCGACCGACCGGTAGGGACGCTGAGATACCGGGAGGTCCTTCTGCAACTCCCGGACAAATGCTTTATCTATAGCAAAGGTCGCCGGGAGGCGCTTGCTGTGCTCCTTGCCGGGTTGTTCTGCCGGGGATGTTCTATCGCCCTTTCCCATTTCAAGCCGGAAACCGATTTTAAAATTCCTGACTGTCGGCAGAAAAAGCCGGTCACTTACCCCGGCATCTTTCGCCATGCGATCGACCGTTTCCAAGAGGTCCCGGGATTCAGGCTGGGTTACGGTAAACCAGAGGTTGTAGTCGCCGCTGCGGGCATAGTTATGCGTTACCGCCGGATTTCCACTCACTGCCTGAGCAACCGCATCGAGCCGCCCGGGCGGAACCTTGAATGCGGCAAGGGCGCTGCGGTAGCCGATTTTTGAAGAGTCGAATATCGGCCCAATTTGACGGATAATATTCATCGTTTTCAGCCGGGTGATACGCCCGATAGTCTCCCGCGGCCCGAGCTGCAGGCGGCGGGCCATGGTCGCGTAGGGCTGCGTGGTAAGCGGAAAATCGTATTGCAGGCAATCGAGCAGAACCCTGTCGAGGGAATCCATTATAAGCACCTCTTGAGCGCAGCGGCCGAGGCGAGAAGGGTTGTTTCAATATCATCGTCCGAATGGGCGGCAGAAACGAAGAGCGCCTCGAATTGTGAGGGCGCCAGGTAAACACCGGTTTGCAACGACTCGTGGAAATAGCGCCCGTACGCTGCGGTATTGCTGTTTTTTGCAGTATTCCAATCGGTCACCGATGGCAGGTCGGTAAAGAAGAGGGTCATCATGGAGCCGACCCGGTTAACCACTGCGCCGACGCCGGCCTTCCGGCAGTTCTCCCTGAGTCCGTCGGCAAGCCGCGCGCTTCTGCGTTCGAGATCCGGGTAGAATCCGGGATCACGTCGTATGTAATCAAACGTTGCAAGCCCTGCCGCCATGGCGAGGGGGTTTCCGGAGAGGGTTCCGGCCTGGTAAACATTTCCCAGCGGTGCAACCTTTTCCATGATGTGCCGTTTGCCGCCGTAGGCGCCCACCGGCAACCCGCCGCCTATAATTTTTCCGAACGTCGACAGATCGGGCTCGACGCTGTAGAGCTCCTGAGCTCCGCCGGGAGCGACACGGAACCCTGTCATGACCTCATCGAAGATGAGAAGGCTTTCATTCCGGGTGGCAATGCTGCGCAGTCCCTGCAGGAAGCCCGCTGCCGGCGCAACCACACCCATGTTCCCGGCGACCGGTTCGACGATAATTGCGGCAATCTTTTCGCCATGTTTTTCAAAGAGCGAGAGTACCGAGTCGAGGTTGTTATAGCGGGCAACCAGGGTATCGGCCGCGGTCGCAGCCGTAACGCCCGCGCTGTCCGGAATGCCGAGCGTGGCAGCTCCTGACCCGGCGGCGATGAGGAAGCTGTCGCCATGGCCGTGGTAGCACCCCTCGAACTTGACAATGCATGGGCGACCCGTATAGCCCCGGGCGAGACGCACCGCGCTCATGGTCGCTTCGGTCCCTGAGTTGACAAACCTGATAAGTTCGACCGACGGGACCAATTCGGTTACAGCTTGTGCAAGCCGGGTTTCAATAAGCGTTGGCGCGCCGAAGCTCGTTCCCCTCCCTGCCGAATCCTGCAGCGCTTCAACTACCTCGGGGTGGGCGTGCCCGAGGATGAGCGGGCCCCAGGAGCCGACATAATCGAGGTACCGGTTGCCGTCGATGTCCGAAACCCTGGAGCCACGGCCCGATGCAATGAACAGCGGCGTGCCTCCCACGGCCTTAAATGCCCGGACCGGCGAGTTCACGCCGCCGGTAATGACCTTCGTGGCATCGAAGAATGCGGCGCGGCTATTAACGATGTCAACCATTGACCCGTTCCTGTCTTGCATTGTCGGGCGGCTCATAGGCGCAAAAGGGTTCCTCGGCAAGGTAATCGCCGGTAGCCGCGAACGCCCGGGCCCGGCAGCCACCGCAGACCTTACGAAAGTCGCATTTGCCGCAACGCCCGCGATACCCGTCAGGATCCCGCACTGCGCGGAAGAGAGGCGAATTCTCCCATAGCGGCTGCACTGCAAACCCCGCCTGCCGGAGGTCGCCGGCAGGGAGATCGAGAAATCCGCAGATCTGCATGATACCACGGTGAGAGATGAAAGGCAAACCCCTGCCCGCCAAGGCACCCCTTCGTCATGGCATCGAGGCCATGGGTCTCCGGGGCCACCGTTCTGCCGGCAAGCCGTTCCCGTTGCCGGAGAATGCGGTAATAGTGGGGGGCGCATGTCGGCTTGACGGACATTCCCGCCAGAGAACGATGGTCGTAAATCCAGTTAAGAACCCGTTCGTACTCCGATGGCGTCAGTCCCTCATCCGCAAGCGCACTGCCCCTGCCGGTTGGTACGAGCATAAACGGATGGAACGAAACCGCGCCGAGTGAGGCTGCAAGATCGAAAATTGCGGGTAGCTGGTCGACATTCATTTTTGTAATCGTGGTGTTGACCTGGAATTCAAGTCCGGCCGACCTTGCCGCCTCAATTCCGCGCATGACGCTTTCGAAGGCTCCGGCAACGCCGCGAAACCTGTCGTGGCGTTGCGCGTCAGCGCCGTCGATGCTCAGGCTGATACGCCGGATTCCGGCTTTTATGAGTGCGGAGCATGTTTCTTCTGTCAATAGCGCTCCGCAGGGAGCCATGACCATCCTGAGGCCGAGACGGGTGCCGTATTCGGCAAGGTGATAGATATCGTCCCGCAGCATCGGTTCGCCGCCGGTGAGAATAACGATGGGCCGGGCAAAGGCGGCGATCCCATCGAGCACCCGTTCGCACTCTGCGGTGGTAAGCTCTCCCGTATATGGCCCCTGCTGAGCGCTGGCGCGGCAGTGGAGGCACCGCAGTCCGCACGACCGGGTTACCTCCCAGGCGACAAGGCGCAGTTGGTTGCGGGTTCCAGGGGGCAGGGGAGGCATTCAGTTCCCTTTGGCCAGAAGTTTCGCCGCTTCAACGGCATGGTAGGTAACGATCAGGTCCGCTCCGGCACGCTTGATTGCAGTGAGGATCTCCATCATGACCGCATCGCCGTCGATCCAGCCCTTTTCCGCCGCCGCCTTCACCATGAAATACTCTCCGCTTACATTGTATGCCGCTACCGGCAGGTTGCAGGATTCCCGCACGCGCCAAATGACGTCGAGACAGGAGAGCGCGGGCTTGACCATGACAATGTCGGCACCCTCCTCGATGTCCAGTTGTACTTCGCGAAGCGCCTCACGGCCGTTTCGCGGGTCCATCTGGTAGCCCCTCCGGTCGCCGAAGGCGGGTGCGGACTCGGCCGCCTCCCTGAATGGCCCGTAGAAGGATGATGCATACTTGGCAGCATAGGAAAGTATCGGAAGCGATTCGAATCCGGCCGTGTCGAGTTTCTCGCGTATGGCATATATCCTGCCGTCCATCATGTCGCTCGGGGCGACCATGTCGCAGCCGGCGCGGGCATGGGAGAGCGCCTGCCGTGCCAGAATTTCGACGGTTTTGTCGTTTGCAACTTCGCCGTTTACGATCGGACCGCAGTGGCCATGTGTGGTGTATTCGCAGTTGCAAACATCGGTGATGACATACAGATCGCTGAAACGTTTTTTAATGGCAGCTATCGCCTGCTGCACGATGCCGTTCGGGGCATAGCCTGTCCGGCCCTCTTCGTCTTTCGTATCCGGGATGCCGAACAGGAGTATGGCATTCACTCCAGCATCGACCGCTTCGCCGCAGGAATTGAGAAGTTCATCTATAGATAGCTGGAATACCCCCGGCATGGAGGAAACTGGCCTGCGGACTTTTTCCCCATGGCAAACGAACAGCGGCAGGATAAAATCATCGGTGCCAAGCGTCGTTTCGGCAACCATGTTGCGGATACCTGTGTTTCGCCGCAAGCGCCGCATCCTTGTTCCGGGAAATCCCATATCGCGTGCTCCTTCCGTTCAGTCCAACCTCATGGTAATCTCTTCTTCGGTTAAAAAGCAAGCCGGATCCTCGGCCCAGACATCGTCTGAAACCGCTTCAGCCCGCACCCTGACATTGCCGTTGCAGATTGCCTGATAGACGCACCGGCCGCATTTGCCGGTCAGTTTCTTCCGACGATCTTTCAGCCCTGCCATGAGATCGTCGCTCGTATCGGTCCAGATCTCCCCGAAGGAGCGCTCCCGGACATTGCCGAACGAGTGGTGGCGCCAGAACTGGTCGGCATGGACCGAGCCGTCCCAGCTCACGCAGCCAATGCCGATCCCGGAGCTGTTCCCGCCGTTCATGGTTAAAAGGTCGAGGACTGCCTTTGCGCGGGGTGACCCTTCCCGGCGCATCCGCAGGTACAGGTACACGCCGTCGGCATGATTTGCGACGGTCAATACCTCTTTGCGCAGCCCGCGGGCATGCAGGCCGGCGGTCAGGTCGATGATGGTGTCAAGGGTCGACCGGCAGGAGGCAGCGTTGAGGTCTTCGTGCCTGAGCGCAGAGCCCCTGCCCGAATACACGAGGTGATAGAAGCAGACTCGTGGAATTTTTTCCTCTTCGAGCAGCCTGAAAATCCCCGGAATTTCGCCGACATTGCTTTTATTGATGGTAAATCGCAGCCCAACCTTGACACCAGCCATAATGCAATGGCGGATTCCCCGGAGCGCGAGGTCGAAAGCTCCCGTTACGCCGCGGAACCGGTTGTTGACATCGCGCATGCCGTCGAGGCTGATGCCCACATAGGAGAGTCCGCTCTCCGCGAGCCTTGCCGCCACGCCTTCGCTGATGAGCGTCCCGTTTGTCGAAAGCACCGCGCGAAGGCCGCGGTTTTTCGCATGGCGGATGAGCCGGAAAAGGTCGGGCCGCATGAGCGGCTCCCCCCCGGAAAAAAGCAGGACCGGCGCTTTGAACTCCCCGAGCCCGTCGATGAACGATTCCGCGTGAGCGGTTGTCAGTTCACCATCGTATGCTTCGTTGTGCGACTGCGAGTAGCAGTGGACGCACGAGAGGTTGCAGCGCCTGCCGACGTTCCACACGACCACCGGCTTCTTGTCGGAAGAAAACTGGAGCAAATGGGAGGGAAGCGCACCCGAGCTGCGCCGGTAGCGCAGCGCATCCGAGGGCTCGACCGTCCCGCAGTAGAGCTTTGAAATGCCGATCATGGGGCCAGGTGCTCCCGAATGCATTCAATGAGGCCGGGAATGGTGTGCTCGGACGCCTCGACAAGCGGGGTGACCCCGGCGCGCGCCAGGGCGTCGGTGGTCACCGGGCCGATGCTGGCTGCCTTGAGCGTGCGTGCTATTCCCGCAAATTCTTCCGCGCCGAACATGCCGGCAAAATTCTCGAACGTCGATGAGGCTGAAAAAGTAATGAGGTTGTACTGGCCGCTGACGATATCGTCCAGAATCGACCGGTCGGCATTTACCGGCGGGGTTGTGGTGTAGGCGGTTACCACCGTAAGGTCGGCTCCCAGGGCGCGAAGCCCGCGGGGCAGGGTATCGCGCGCCTTTTCCGCGCGGGGAGGAGCACCGGAATATTTTTCCAGTCGTAAGCGCCAAGCGAGCCGATGAGCCCCTCGGCGGTCGCCTCGCCTGCGATACAATCGACCCGCAGCCGGTAACCTTGTATAGCCGCGGCAGTGCCCGGTCCGATGGCGGCGATGCGGGCTCTTCCGATTGCGCGGATATCTCCCTTGACGGCGCAGAGCAGGTCGATAAAGGCATGGACGCCGTTTGCGCTGGTAAAGAGGATCCACTGAAAATTGTCAATATCGGCAATCGCGGCGGCAAGCGCGCTCTCTTTTCCGGCAGGCACCGTTTCGATGGTCGGCAGTTCGATGACCTCCGCGCCGAGCTCCCTGAGCGGCGCAGTGAGCCGGGAGGCCTGGTCCCTTGCGCGGGTATTGACGATTCGTCGGCCATAGAGCGGCCGGGATTCAAACCATTGCAGACGGTCCCGGAATGTTACGACTTCGCCGACAATGATGATCGACGGCGGCCTGATGCACTCCCGGTCCGCTATCCCGACAATGGTATCAAGCGTCCCGGTAACGGTCCGCTGCATTGGTTTCGTACCCCACCTGATTATGGCAATTGGCGTTGCCGCAGCGCGGCCATGCCGCATGAGTTCTTGTACAATTGCGGCCAGGTTGCCGACACCCATGTAAAAGACCAGCGTGTCGACTCCCTTCGCAAGGTGCTCCCACCGGATGCTCGAACCTGCCTTGCCGGGATCTTCGCTGCCGGTCACGAACGCTACCGAAGAGGCAAATCCGCGGCTTGTCACCGGGATTCCGGCGCAGGCCGCCGCCGCGATACCCGCGGTCACCCCGGGAACCACTTCAAAGGGAATGCCTGCAGCCCGCAGGGCCTCGCACTCCTCGGCACCACGGCCGAACACGAAGGGATCGCCGCCCTTGAGACGGACAACGACTTTGCCCTCCTGCCCATTCTTTACAAGAAGTGCATTGATCCCGTCCTGCTCCATGGTATGGCACGATGCCGATTTGCCGACATAAATTTTTTCAGCCGCAGGCGGGGCATGGGCGAGTAAGGACCGGTCGGCAAGATAATCGACGACCACGACGTCCGCCTTGGCAAGACAGGAGGCGCCCCGCAGCGTCAGGAGCCCCGGATCGCCGGGACCGGCCCCAACCAGATACACCATGCCCGATTCACGGTCGCTCATCGCTCAATCCGGATATCGAGTTTTTCGCACAGGTCGATCATTTTTTCCGCCAGCGCACCGGCTGCACTACCGTCAGCCCTGCCAACCGTCAACGAGTCGCGTGCCAGCCGCCCGCTGGCGGGGTCGCCGATAACTGCCTGCAGGGTAAGGCGGTCGCCCTCGATTTTTGCATAAACCCCGACCGGCGTATGGCAGCCGCCCCCGATTATCCTCAGGAACTCCCGCTCGGCGCAGACTTCCTGCCTGGTTGCGGGATCGTCGAGAGTTGCAGCGAGATGCATTGCCTGAGCATCCGTCTCCCTGCACTCTATGGCTAAACAGCCCTGGCCGGCAGCAGGCATACAGAGATCAAGAGGCAGCACGGCATCTTTGTCAAAGGAATATTTTAAACGCAAAAGCCCTGCCGCTGCAACAACGATTCCGTCGAACAGCCCCTCTTCGAGCCTGCGCAGCCGGGTATCGAGATTTCCGCGCGCCTCCCTGAACAGCAAGTCGGGCCTGGCCGCCCTGAGCTGCGCGATCCGCCGCGGGCTCCCGGTACCGACGATCGCCCTCTCCGGAAGGTTATCGAAGCGAAATCCGTGCCTTGCAATCAGGCAATCTGCCGGGTTTTGACGGAGCGGGAAGGCAGCAAGCGTCAGTCCTTCGGGCTGGGTTACCGGAACGTCCTTGAGACTGTGGACGGCGAGGTCCGCTGCTCCCGAAAGAAGTGCCTCTTCGAGTTCCTTGACGAAAACGCCGGTACCCCGAAAGCTCGAAAGCGGCCGATTCGTTACCTTGTCGCCGAGCGTTGCAAGGGTGACAATTTCAACGTTTACGCCCGGGCAGCGCGCACGGAGCGTTTCAACCAGCTGCCCGGTCTGGGCAAGCGCCAGCTCGCTTCCCCGGGTTACTATGCATACGGGGTCTTCCACGGTTCAGGCCGCTCCCGCAAGTTCGTCCCGGATGCGCTGCCGCAATACCTCGGGCCGCTCCCTGAACGAGGCGATATCGAGAGCGCAGACGGACTTCCAGAACCGGTCTTTACCGCTTGCGCAAAGCCGCTTTATTGCCGGGCGGAGGGCGCCGAGTTCGTCGATCATGGCGGCGTATTCCTCCGGAAGCATCGTTTCCAATTCGGCACGGATTTTTGCCGCTACCATGGGCGCGGCTCCACCGGTGCCGACCGCAACACAGAGTTGCCCTTTTGTCATAACCGACGGCACGATGAAGGTGCAGTGGTCCGGATCGTCGACGACATTGACCAAAATCCCGCGACTATTCGCGTCAATAAAAACCTGCTCGTTGACCGCAGGGTCGTCGGTGGCCCCGATGGCGAGCTGCATGCCCTGCAGGAAGCGTTCCTCGTAACGCAGTCGTATCCAGACGAGACGGTTCTGCTGTTCGAGCTCTGCGAGGCGGTCGGAACCTTGCGGACTCAGGACCGTGACCGCTGCGCCCGATTCGAGGAGCGATTCGGCCTTCCGGACCGCTACCGTTCCGCCGCCTGCCACCAGGCAATGCACACGCTCCCCTTTGACAAAAATGGGGTAGTAGCCGTTATGCATCGTCGAATTCCTCAAGCCCGAACAGAGCGTCAAGCGACCTGCTGAACGCAACGCCGTCGCGGCCCGCGCCCATCTCCCTGAGGACCCGGGACGGCATGCGCAAAAAACGATTGGTCAGCGATGCGGCAAACTGACAGAAAAGCTCCCGGGATTCCCCCGGCAGGGGGGCAATCCGGGTCGCATAACGTTCAAGCTCCTCGTCGCGCAGCAGCTCGAAGCGCTTCCTGAGCGAGAGGAGCGTCGGTAAAATCGGCAGCGACCGGTACCAGGTGAAATAATTTTCGATATCCTCAGCGATGATTTTGCGGGCATTGCCGATCTCGCCCGCCCGCAACTGCGAATTTTTCGAAACGAGGACCGAAAGTTCGTCAAAACAATACAGGAAAACATTCCTGAGCGTACCGGCGGCAGGCTCGATATCGCGGGGTGCCGCAATGTCGACGAGATACAGCGCCCGATGATTCCGCAACTCCATGATTTTTTTGATCCAGTCGGCGGTCAGGATAAAATGGGGCGCGCCGGTCGATGCAATGACGATGTCGCACTCCGGCATGACCGCATCCATGTCGTACAGGACCAGTACGGTTCCGCCGAATTTTTCGGCAAGGGGCTGCGAATGCCCGGGCGTCCGGTTGGCAAAGTACATCTTCCGGCACCCCGCCGTTGCGAGGTGCCTGGCCGTCAATTCGCCCATCTCCCCGGCACCGATGATGAGAGCGGAGCGCATCGACAGGTCGCCAAGGTTTTTTTTCAGCAGGTCGACCGCGGCGGAGGGAACCGAGAGGATGCCGTCGCTGATTTTTGTTTCGGTGCGGATGCGCTTGCCCGTTTCAACCGCAAAATGGAAGAGCTTGTTGAGAATGGGACCGGTATTACCCATCTCCCGTGCACACCGGTACGCTTCCTTGACCTGGCCGAGTATCTGCGTTTCGCCGATTACCATGGAATCGAGACCGGCCGCTACGGAAAAAAAGTGTCCGGCCGCCTCCTCGCAATGATAAAAATATAACTGCGATTCGAACTCCCCAGCCGGTATCCCATGAAAGTCGGAGAGGAAGTTGAGTAATTGCCTGCGCGCAGCGGCAGGATTTTCCATCACCGCATAGATCTCTATCCGGTTACAGGTTGAAAGGACGAACGATTCGAACACATCCCAGTTCCGGGAGAGTTTTGCGAGGGCCTCTGTAAGCCGGTCGGGCGTAATGATGAGCCGGTCCCGCAACTCGGTTTTGCTCGAGGTGTGGTTCGTCCCCAGTACGACGACATGCTTGCAAGGCAGGGGAGGGGTGGTATTCATAATGGATGATTTGAAAGATACTACCTTCAGCGGGAAACTATACCTTGTGGCATAGAAAACACAGTAAAATTATTTAAAAATAATTTTGATATTTTTTCCAAAGGCCGGATGTCTCCCCCCGCCCGGAAACGCCCAGGGCAGGCGGAAAGGCATTGAAAAAAGGGGCCCACCACCGTATCATTTTTAATTTTCGTCCGATAGACAGGAGGAGCAATGATTTCATCAGACAGGGGACACCGGGATGGGGGATATTTCCGGTGACCAATACCCCCCGGCCAGGCATGGATAAAAATCCCGCAACGGCAAGTTCCCGCGAGTCGCCCGCACCGGTCTATCGGAGGGCCGATGTCAGGGTTTCCCTCGACCTTCCGTTGGGTATTCTCCGCACGGCTTCGGATCGAGGCGTCTGCAGGAATGAAAAATTGGTCCTGGTACGGGCAGTCGATATTTCCGCCGGCGGAATTTCTTTCATTTCCCCACAGGAAATATTTGTCAATGACAGTTTCATGATCAGGTCCTCATTGCCGCAATTAAACCTGAACGGACTCAGGCTTAAAATTGTCGGCCGGTCAATGCATCTCGGTGCTCCGAAAACATTGTGCCATTGCCGGTTTATCGGCATCGATTTCGCAAGCAAAAAGAGGATCGGAAGCTATGTGACAAACAATCTGGCCGCCGGATAGATTTGTCCACGGTACGTCCGCGATGTAGTTTTTTTGAAGCTTGAATTATTCCGCCCATTCCGGCGAACGCGCCTTTTTTTCCATTGCATCAAATTTCGATTCCCCATTGTACCTTGTGAGGGCATCTCATCAGATTAATAAGATTGGGGCTCGCCTTAATGGATAGATTTGCCAGGCCCGGAAAAGGGACGTTACCTGATGGCTCGGCAGCCGCTGAAAATAAAACCAATCAAATAAGAAAGCGCCTGCTGATCCATTACCTGGTTTTATGCGGCATACTCCTGTGCACCGGCTATTTAATGTTTAAGAACCTCGGAGATGCAGCGTTATGGTCCGATGAGGCGGAAACTGCGCTTATAGCCGGTAATTTCCTAAAAACGGGTCATTTCACCGCCTGGGATGGCCGGAACCTTGCAGGCCACCGGAATGGTTCCTTTCTCGATAAGAACCTTAATAATCGTAATCCGCCTACGCAATTCCTTCTTACCGCCCTGTCGTTTTCATTGTTCGGCAGGAATAATTTTACGGCTCGGCTGCCTTTTGCCATCCTCGGTTTTCTCACGGTTTTCCTTCTTTATATCACCGTTCGCAGCGAATTGCCGGCATGCCGCGGCGCCGCTCTCTATGCCTCCGCGTACCTCGGGTTATTGACAGAGTATATTCTTTATGTCCGGAATTGCCGGTACTACGCCATAACCTGTTTTGCCGCCCTTCTCTGTTTTTTTGCCTATCGCCGCTTCCTGCGGCAGCCCACCGCGAAGACCTCGCTGTGGCTCGCGGGTTCAGCGGTCCTCTTGCTGTATTCCCAGGTGCTGATAGGCATTGGATTTTTAGTCCCGCTTGCTGTTGTGTATATGACATCCGAACGCAGTCATCTCCCGAAAAGGCATTGGGTTTATCTTTTGTATGCCTGCCTTGCGCTGGCCCTGGCCATGGTGCCTTACCTGATGCTCTACCATCCCTGGGATCGTCCGGATATGCCCCATGGAATTTCATTGTTTCAGCACCTGATTATTCTGCTGTTATATTTGCGCGACAGCATGACTTCCGGAATAGCCCCCTGGCTCATCGTCGCCCTGGCGCTGGTCCTGATCCTCCGCCGCTCCCTTGAACCGGACTTTATCCATTTATTGCGGGTATCACTGGGCATTCTCGCGGGCCAGATCATCGTTATCGGATGCCTGTCTATGCAGGATATTTCAAATGCAAAGATAGTAACTCCTCTTGCAGACGTTCGTTATCTGGTGGCATGCTATCCCTTTGCCGCCATTCTTGCGGGCGGCATATTGTATTGGGTGCATAAAAAAAACAAACCGGGTGCACTCATTCTTGCGCTGGTGCTGGCAGGTACCACCATCGCCTGTCGCTACCCCCTCCAGGATCCCCGCTACTCTTTCCGGCATGCATTTATTTATTCCCCGTTAGGCGACTATTGGCACGAAATCCATCACCACTATGCCACCGCGACTTCGGAAGTTTCCAGCTACCTGATGGAGCGTGCCGCACCGGATGAAACGTTCCATGCATATCCCGAGTTCATGAACGATCCGCTTAAATATTATCTCGGCGCGCATTTAGTCGGTTGCGGTGACCTGGATTCAAATTCTCATCTGGGGTCGGAAAAAATAAGAACCATCAGCCCGCTTTTATTGAAAAATGATAATTTCCCCGATTGGATAATATTCTTTGGCGGTCTAAACTACATACCTGATATTATGAAATATTTTTCCCGAACCATATCCGTAAAAAATGATACCTCTTTCAATTATGAGTATGAATACAACGAAGAGTTTCATGTCTATTTCGAAGAAACCAATCGTCCTGAAATATTCAGGCATCATTTTGGAAATGTCGGCAATTTCAACCAGGCCGGCAGTGTGTTTATATTTCATAAAGTCAAAGGTGACACAGCTGCCTGGTTGGATCATCTGCCTCAAATACTCCTTGGCGAAACCTATTTAAAGGATAAGGAATCAATGTACCGGGAGCTCAGGAAATTGTTTTCCACGTACCTGCGACACCGCGCGCTGGTTACCAGACATTTCTCCCAAGACGAAATTTATTTCACCTTGAAGAAATATCGCCGGATACTTCGGGACAGAAATATGATTGCGGAAGCGGATACTGTGGCCGGGGTCATGCTGAAACTGACACCGGATGCAGCGCGATGATTATAACCATCCTGCAGGTCGGGCCTCCGGTACCTATGGAGCTTTTTTTAAAACCAACAAGCTGTACCGGGACATTTCCGCGGGGATGAGCGGCCCCTGCTTCCAGCCTCCCGGATCAACCTTTGAAGGCTGCATGAAGGCTCCAACCAGATAATAATTCCTGTTAATCAATGACCCCAGATAATCTTTCAGTTCCCGTGGATACCCTCTCCGTTCGAGGTTGTCGTAGCGGCAATAGACGATCACCTCGGGAGGATTTTGAACAAGATCCTGTACTGCTTTGCGCTGGTATTCCTCTGAAAACCGCATCGATCCGGTCATCGGATAGGTAATGACAAAAGGTGTCGAACCGATTCTCCTGCTGTAGAAGTAAATTTCCGGTTCCGAGCCTGCCACAAAAATGCGATCGCGATCATTTGTCAGGGATGCGACAACGCGGGCGACCTCGGGTGCTTCAAGGAAAGGCGGCTTGGTTCCATATAAAACACGCTCCATATCCTTATCCGGCAATGACAAGTATCCGTAAACAGGAAGCAGCATAACACCCGGGACCGCTGCGGCACATACTGCAAGGAGCAGGATCGGTGAAGGTACTGCACTGCCTTTCCCGGTTATTCGTCGGATAATCTCCTCGATGGTTAACCCTGCCAGCAAGGCAAGGAAGGGCGTAACCAGCAGCCAATAGTGACCGAAGGGCCCGGCCACCACAGAAATTACCGATGCTCCCAACAGACACCAATGTCTTTTCCAGAGGTTCGATCGAAACGCGAAAGACAGAGCTGCTGCTGCAAAGAGCGGCCACCAGGAAGCCGCCATGGAGGGAATAAAATGCAGGAAATGCGAAAAAAATCCCGACTCTGACCCGGGAGGGGAGTAGTAGAGATTATAGACAAAAGAGTATTCAAGCAACTCTTTCCAGCCGCCATGGAGCAGAAAATATCCGGTAGATACAAGTATTGCTGCAACCGCGCCAGCACCCAGCGCGCTTATGTCGTGCACCAGGCATTTTTTGATACTCCGGTGAAACCGCCAATATTGAACTAATGCAAGAGCTGTAATAGCGATGGTGACGACCGCTCCTACCGGCTTGAACAAGTTCACTGTGGCGGCAAGGAACCCGCCCAGCATCCAGTCCCGGTATCTTGGCGGACTTTTCCGCGGCCATGCATACCAGGCGTACAAGCCAACCAGCGGGAGCAGCAGGAATATTTCCACATTGGCAACATACGCAGTCAAAAATGGCGCGGTCCAGGCCGCTGCCAGGAAAACAGGGCATAAAACAGCGGCGATGATCCGTTTTTGACGGTACAGCAGAAGGAAAAGCAATCCGCAGGTTGTGCCGGAAAAGAGCAGCGACAAAAGGCGGGGAGCCCAATATCCATCTGCCGAAATTGTCTGCGCCAGCAGGTAAACGTACAGTATCAATGGAGGCTTTTGAATAAAGGAGTGCGCATAGGGAGCAATGTTATGCGACAGGATCCACGCCGAATAGGCATACTCGCCTTCATCGCGTTCAAACGGCATGGAGAATATAGTAAGGCGGGGGACCAGTAAAACGGCAATAAATATTATGGCAAATCCGATATAAGCAAGGTAATTCAAGCGATAAGATTTAACCAAAGGGTTTCTGTCCTGGGTATTCATTATCTTTTAAACCATCTCCGCTTCAACAAAAATGGTACCTGTTCCCGTTCCCATACCCGCCACTGATGAAACCAGGTAAATCTCGCCTCAGCCTCCCGGAACTCTCTCCCGTGAATCACCGACCGGCCATTTTTCTTGTAGGGCGGGATGGCGATATGGAGCATCTCGTGATGCATGATCGCCTCTATGGCGAACCGCGGCACCCGGGGATGGTTGTAGAGGCCGGCAATGGTGATGAGGTGGACTTTGTTCCCTTCGGCATCGGGCTTTGCCATGTGATACGACGTTTTCGAGGATGCCTCTCCCCAGCGGACAAGAGCCGTCAGCTTCCCTTCGAACCATGCGGCATTGACGCTGTCGAATACCTCCCGCAGGTCATAAACCGATCCGGCAGTATCGCCTGAAAACCTGGCGGGATTGAATCGCGATCCCCTGCGCGGTGCATGGGGCAGTGATTGGATATAGGACCAGATTTTTTTTTCAAGGGTGGAGCGGTGCTCGCGAAGCGCGGCCTTATGGATTCGGCTGGTTCGATAGGGGAGGAGCGCCCACTCGATGAGGCAGGTTTTTATCTCCTCCGGAGCGTCGGTGAGATAGGATGGTATAATAAGTCGCCGGGCCGACGACAGTGGCTGGGAGCTTACCTGCCAACCTCTCCGGAGACGGGAATTGACCGCTACCGAGAGGGTAGTCCGGTCCTGCCGGCGCGCAATGAGCTCGTCAAAGGTAGCGGGAGGAAAAAGCGGGAGCGAGAGCTGCGATACGGTTTCCATCGGTACGCTGAGGCTTCAGACCGTTCGATTGCCGGAGACCACGGTGCCGTCGCCGATGATTGCCTGGACCGGCCGGGTATTGGAAAGCGATGCGGTGCCCTGCACGATTACCCTTCGGCCGAACTTGATATCCCCATTTACCGAAAAGGATTCACAGTCGACAAGCGACGGCGCCCCGACCGGAAAACGGGCATGGAGAAGATCGATAAGCGAGTAATATGCCGGATCGAGCGCGATCGAAATGGGCGGCAACTGCCGCGACGGGTTGATGCGGAGCTGGTAATCCTGCGAAAGTATATAATAATCGGACCAGATGAGAAGAAGGTCGTCGCAATTTTTAACCGGTGCAAATCTGGTACGGGGAACCCGGAGCGCGACGCTGCGTTCGAAAAGGGAGATTGCCGATCCGAGGGCCGATTCAAAATTGAGCACGGCCGGAGAGGTTGCATTGTGCACATTCAGGGGTTTCCGGGTTATAACCGGAGGCATCAAAAGATATTGCTTCTTTTCAAGCCACTGTTTAATTGCATCGAGGCTTATCCAGACATTATTGGTGTTAAAGAAAGAGTGCCGGGCAACATCCCGGAAGGAGGATAGGTCTTCGGGCGCGCACTGGCCGGCTTCACGAAGTGTCAGGCGGCCGTTTTTCAGGCGCGCAAGGTGCCCGCCCTTGCGGTCCATGGAGGTACGATCGGTGACCTCCATGAGAAAATCAATTCCCTCGTCGGCGAAATAGCCAAGTATCGGGAGATTGATCTGCGCCCCGAGATTATCGATATTGGAGACGAACAGATACCGGTAACCTCGCTCAATGAGCATTTGCAGTAGTCCTGATGATTCGAGCGATAGAAAGAGGTCGCCGTGACCGGCAGGGTTCCATTCGCGGTCGGGATCTTCGGGCCAGGATGCCGGGCCGAGAGTTTCTGCATCGACTTTTGGATATTTATGCTGCGAAAAGCAGTCGACAAAATCTTCTATAAGAATTGCCCATCCCATGGAGAGCCTCCTGCGTGGCCAGCTCGGTGAAAAAGCTGTTCATCAGCAAAAGATGCATTGAAGTTCCGAGGGCTTCATTGAGATGGCCAACCTGCCGAACCGTAATATCGAGAAATGAAAGATCGTTTTTTGCCCGGATGAGCGATTTCGGCCCATCGAGTCCCATGGTAGTCCCAAGACCGCCGTTAAGCTTGATAATGGCGGTTTTTGCGAGCGCTGCCCTGCCTGATCCGGCGTAACGGTCCAGATCGGACATATTTGGCACTGAGCCTGGATCAACGGGGATAATTTCCGCCTCAGCAATGGTTGCAGGTACGCCCTGCACCTGCCTGAGATAAAAATGTGCAAAAGTTTCTATGGCAGCTTCCGGAATGCCTTCGGAACGCATTTTATCGATGAGTGCGGCGCTGAAATTCATTATCGGGAGTGCTCCAGGAGCTATGGGGGGCGCCTTTGGGATTGCCTGAACGAGGATACGGTCCCGAAAGGGCGGACAGCATAATATAATTTTTAACGAGCCGGATGGTCCGGCTGGAAAAGGAAAAAAATTTAATTATGGCAACGGCTGAAAATTCTCTTTCTCGGTTGAAACAGGCGATCGGCAACTATCGGTCTGCGGTTATCGCATTCTCCGGCGGCGTCGACAGTACCTTCCTGGCGAGCATAGCCGGTGAGGTGCTCGATAAGCGGGTTCTCCTTATTACGGCCTCCTCGTCTACCTATCCCACCTCCGAACTGGCGGCAGCCACAGCGCTGGCGGGTTCACTTGGATTACCGCACCGGGTAATCGTTTCGGAGGAGACCGAAATACCAGGTTTTTCCGATAACCCGCCCGACCGATGCTACTATTGCAAGAGCGAGCTTTTCTCTAAAATCAAGGGTATCGCGGAAGCCGAAGGGTTCGAAGCGGTGTTTGACGGCAGCAATGCGGACGATGCAAAGGATTACCGTCCCGGGCGGCGGGCTCTTGCCGAGCTCGGCATTATTTCGCCCCTGTTCCTGGCAGGAATGACCAAAGAGGAGATCCGGACCCATTCGCGCGAAAGAGGCTTGCCGACGGCAAATAAGCCCGCCTATGCCTGCCTGGCCTCCCGGTTTCCCTACGGCGAAAAAATCACCGGTGATAAGCTTAAAAGGATAGACCAGGCCGAAGCCGGATTGCGTAACCTTGGGTTCGGACAATTCAGGGTACGCAGCCACGGGGATTGCGCCCGCATCGAAGTCGCTCCAACGGCCCTGGACAAGGCCTGGGCACAGCGCGCCGAGGTGGGGGCGATCTGTAAAAAGGCCGGGTTCATCTTCGTGGCGATGGATGTCGAAGGGTATCGCACCGGTGCCATGAACGAGGCTCTGGCGGGCTCAGGTCCCGGGCAATAGTCCCGGACTGAGAAATTCAGCCATGGTCTCTTGCCCGCCCGATTTTCGGCAAATGCTCGAAAAAGGTATCGGAAGGTTTTATCTCGATGCCGTTAAAGTGGGCCTGAAAAATCCGCGTTTTCTGCTTACGGCGCTCTCGATATTCCTGAACCAGCGCGCTGCTGTGGGCCGTCGTTCCCGTAGTGGGCGATCGGGACTTGCCGTTCCCCCTTTCATGATTCTGAGCATTACCAGCAGGTGTAACCTCGGCTGCAAGGGGTGTTATTCAAAAATATTTCACCGGGATAAAAATGAAGATGTGTCCCGCGAACGCATCGCCTCCCTTTTGGGAGAAGCGGAAAACCTCGGTATTGCCACTATTTTACTTGCGGGAGGTGAGCCGCTCCTGCGGCAGGACATACTGGACCTGACAGCGGAGTTTCCCCGGCTTCTGTTCGTGGTTTTTACCAATGGAACGCTTATCGATGAGCGCTTTCTTGCTGTTTGCAGGAGGAGGGGCAATCTCATTCCGGTAATTAGTATTGAAGGTGACCGGAACGTTACTGACATGCGTCGCGGCGAAGGGGTATTTGCCAAGGCGACGGAGAGCATCGAGAAATTCCGCGCCGGGGGGATTTTCTGCGGTATATCCCTGACGGTAACAAAAAAAAACATTGCGGAGATCGCAACCCGGGAGTTCGTAGACCGGCTGCGCGGTTCGGGCTGCCGCCTGTTTTTTTTCGTGGACTATGTACCGGTCGAACCAGGTTCCACGGAACTCAGTCCCGGTCCGGATGAACGGCGCACACTTTCTGCGGCAGTGGCGCATTTCCGTACCGAGATCGATGCATTGTTCATCTCCTTCCCCGGTGATGAGGAGCAGTTCGGAGGTTGCCTTGCTGCGGGTCGGGGTTTTATTCATGTCAACCCCGGGGGCGACCTTGAAGCTTGCCCTCTCGCTCCTTTTTCCGATGTGAACATCAATGAAACCCGACTGCAGGAAGCACTTGCATCCCCGCTGTTAAAACGGATACGGGAGAATCCTCAGCTTCTTGAAGAGACTGCAGGGGGATGCGCGCTCTTTGCAAAAAGGGAAACCGTCAGCGCTCTCATTGAAAAACCCTGAAACGGATTTACCCTATCTTCAATGAGGCATCATGGTCCACCGGCGGGCCAGTGTGTGATATCTTTTCCGCTCCTCCTCGTAGATTCTTTCGAATTCAGATGCTGAGCATCCCCTCAGCTCCTGAAAAGTCCGGTATACTTTGCAGTTTTCGCATTGCTTTTTCTTTTCCTCCAGGCTTCCCTGCTTCCCCTTGCAGGGTGTTCCTTCTATGGCCCAACAGCTGTGCCCGAGATGTTCAGCAGCTGCAATGCACTTTTGCGCGGTATTATCGACCAGGGCTTTAGCCCAATGTTTGCATTTATTTATTTCCCAGCAGTTTAGAAGGCTCACTTAATATTCCTTATTAATAGGGTTCATTATATTTCCCATATCACTCTCAATTGAAGCTCCCCGAAGCAGAGCTTCGGGGAATCTTCTATAGGAAAGGAAATATTTGTAATTCGCTCGCTAACCCCGGAGCAGAGCTCCGAGGAATGCGCTCGCTGTGCCTGTTCATATTCCCTGTCCAAAATCCTGAGGTTGATTTAATTGTCCAATAGGGGAGAAGCGGATGCAATAAAATAGAGGATAGAAAAATAATAAAATTAACATTAATCACTTGACCCGGTCATGCGTTTGATAGTATATCCCAATCAGGCGACATTGGGAGGATTATTTCCGGCCGAACAAAAACAACTATCCATCCGGGAGGAGCTCATGTGCAGAATAAGCGTTATTGCTTTAGCGGCATTGGTAATAATTACTATTACCCCGGCCCAGAATGGCGATCGGAATGAGTCCGATTCACTCTCCGGAATAAATGATAATGCCGGGACACTCGATCCGCACGATGGAGCGAATGCAGCGGTTCCCGATTCTAATAAAGCCAATTCCATGGGAACGTTCATTTTTAACAGCACCATGGATGCATTCAACAAGGCAGTTACCTCAAAGGGGGCAATTACTTTCCAGCCTGATAGCCCGGGAGCCCTTGTAATGATCGACGGAAGCATCGATGGAATGTATTCTGGAAGGGTTTCGGCGAAAGGTACGGCATTGGTGAGTTCAATCACTAAAACGATGTTCTTTGATTTGATCCTGAGCTTCCATAATTATTCGGTTGAAGGCGGTCTTTTCCTGGGCGGAGAGGTGCATGCAGAGGAAATTGTGAATTCAGTTGCTCCCTTTGCAAAGACTATCAGTTATGTCGTTGGCAATATCCGTTTTAACGGTGCTCGGATCGGAAACAACCGGTTTTCTGATTTATTCACGGCCAGCCCTGCAAATAAAATGTTGAGCATGACCATCATATCGACCATAATTTCTGATAACCGGGTATTTGTCCATCGTGATCAGGAGTGATCCAGCGGGGAAGGGGTAATAACTTTTATTTTAAATTTTTTATCCCATCACCATTTGCCGGGAATTAAATTATTATATGTTAGGGGTTGATGATTTTTCCGTTACGGGGGAGGTGGATTTGGAGCAAACTCTTCAGGCGCCGGTTGCGGATGATTATGATTTTAATGCGTTTATAAAAGCTCAGATTGATGAAATGGAAAAGCATAAGTGGTTTGAAGGGGTAAAGTTGGGGCACAACCCGCTCCAGGATCGTACGCTCAACGAAATTTACCTGGATTGGATTGAAAAATACGGGGCTGATTTCAGGAAACATTGGGAAAACCAGATCCGGCGGCCCGTAAGGTATGATGAGTGTCCTGAATGTGCGTCAATGAAAGCCGGTACCACCTGCTGCGAGAGCAGCGAAAGTATCGAAAAAACAACCTTCCTTATCCACAAATTCAATTTATTCTCCCGGCTTCATAAAATCAAACTGCTTTTTGACTTCCGAAAATAGTCTGCCAATCGTACCGCAGTTCGCCCGGCAAGGGTTACTCCCTTCCGATTCCGCATAAAATGCAGTTGCTGTATCCTGTAAAAAGGGCAAAGCGCTTTTATCAGGCTTCGTCATGATTTGCCGGCGGACCGGTCGGATCGGTTTTGTAGGAAAAATGAAACAGGTAGGTAATCCCGAGTGCCAGAACGCACCCCCCGATCACCGAAAGTACCCGTTCAAGAGCGCTGCTCCATACGTGGAGCGTGTCCGCCCGGAACATCACGATGACGGTAGCGGCCAGCGCCGACCGCGTTCCGCTCTCAAGTTTCCACAAGCTGCAGGCTATGACCGTCGCGACCAGCGCAGCTGAAATACTCCAGGGATTCGGCAGCATGGTAAAAAGGGCGAGCATACCGATGCCCGAGCCGACAATATTCCCTTTGATGCGGGTCAGGGCAAGCGGCATTGCGTCCTTCTTATCCGGAGAGAGTACCAGCATGACGGAAATCAGGAACCAGGCGATATCGTGATAGTGAAGGAAGTGTGCGATTAAAAAGGCAATGAGTGAGCCGGTGCCGCATTTTGCGGCATAGGAAATGAGGCTTTTTGATTTTTCAGTCATGCTCGGCGGGCGATTCCCTCACCGGAAGCCCTTATGTCAATAAATAGCTTCCCGGCTCTTCAACTCTCCGACCCCATATCCAC
The DNA here is from genome assembly GCA_963803935.1 of uncultured Fibrobacterota bacterium. Lineage (GTDB taxonomy): Bacteria > Fibrobacterota > Chitinivibrionia > Chitinivibrionales > Chitinispirillaceae > BOG-1184. The sequence goes on from CAWDOZ010000133.1 coordinate 26,302, forward strand.
ATGTTCAATCTTCTGCGTATTCCTGAACTCCTGTGGAGACATTCTGTAAAACCGCCTGAAGAACCGCTGCATTTCCCGGGTATTTCGAAAACCGCTTGTTGCTGCGACAACCTCCTCGGTTGCATTTGAGGAACGGAGCCGTTCACAAACAATTTCGGTTCGAAGGTATTGGAGATAATTTTGAAAGGACATGCCGGTTGCCCGCTTGACCTGTTTCCTCAGTTTCGGCAGGGGAGTCTGAAGCTCTCCGGCTATTGCCGCCAGGGTTCCTTCAGTCTGCAGAATAAACTGGTCTGTTATATCTCTTATGCGGGCAAATTCCTGTTTTTCATCCTCGGACCTCCGGCGGATAACCGATGCCGGAGACGGCCGGGCAAATGAAGAGAAGACAAGGTAGAGAACAAGGGGAATAACTATGCCGGCAACAAAGCAGGCGATCCAGACTATCCAGGAAACCTTGGAAATAGGTTTGGGAAGGACGACAAGCGTGGGCCAGAGTTCCGGGCTGAACTTGTTAAGACCCTCGGCCTCGATGAACGAAGAGCCGACAAGATTCCCCTGCGCATCGGTCGTTGAGACGATGACATTGAATCCCATATCGGCCGGTATGGTTTTTCCGAACAGGTAGGCGGGAATGGTAACCGATGCCGTAAACCCGATGCCTGATTGCTTTTCGACGGTACTGGAAATATTCAGCCGGCTTTTTATAATGTTGAGATTGAAGGTGCCGTCGGCGTTAAACGTCGGCTGGAAGGTTTTCCTGTAGGGTTCTCCGGAAAGGGGAACGGTAATGAAGAGGTCCTCTTCAGAAGGGTACAGGCTGCGTTTCTTCTCCGGATCGGCGCAAATGTCGATCCCCATTCGATCGAGCAGGCTTTCGGACCGGTCGCTGCAGAACATAGGATCGCGGACGGTTACCCGGACGACTACCGATTGTTCATTCCAAAACATCTGCACCGATTCCTGCCGTGAAGGATCGCCGGTGGCAAGCATCATGGTGTCGTGATTGAACGAACGGGATTCGGGAAAATCGTAGGCCAGGGGCTTGAGGGTCGGATAATCTATTTTCTGGTGCGCCAGGAAAATTCCCTCCCGCCTGGTGCCGTACATCTCTCCATCGGCAAAGGTAACCTCGATAATGATCCCGATTCCCAGGGTCAGCTGGTTTGGAATCGAGGAGAGGTTCCAGATATAGCGAAAAGACGGTCCCTTGAGCCGTGCAATGGTATCGATTATGGCGCTGTCGCTCCGGGCCGGCACGTATCGGGCCATGATGTCGACCTCTCCGATGGGCTTGCAAGATGTGGCAACGCCAAGAGTACAGGTCGGGGCAACAAGGATGGTTTTTTGCTCAGGGGCACAAAATTGGACACACTGCTGCAGGTCATCGCCAAGCGATATCCCGGAGATCAGGAAAACGAGCGCCGGGAAAAGGAGTATTCCGATGAAGGGCCGTTTTTTCATGCCGTATCAAAGATGAAACTTTGAAGGTGGTAAGCAGGATAATATGGGCGCAGCTGGACTTGAACCAGCGGTCTCCGCGATGTGAACGCGGCGCTCTAACCAGCTGAGCCATGCGCCCTTTAGAAACGGGACAATGAAAAATAGCATGCAGCCGAACCCCAGTCAATAGGGAGAAAGCAAAGTCAACTTCAGGGCGTTCCGTTGGGTTGCCCTGAAGGGCACCCCAACGGCGCGCCTCCGCCGGGCTCTCGGCAAAGCCGAGCCGGTGTTTGAAGCCCTGCGGCTTCGCCTGGGTCTTCAAATACTGCCTGCGTCGCTTACGCTCCGGCAGGCACCCTTTGTCCTCGCTAACGCAACGTCAAATGAGATTAAAAAAGCCTCAAGATCTTGCGACTATACAGACTTCCGCAGGAAGAGGTGTGCCTGAAGACGCGTGCCTTTCTCGGCTTCAGGCCAGGGGGAACCGGCATAGCGGTTCCCCTACCAGAAGCTTTAATAATGTCGCATAATACATATTATGTAAACTATGATAAATTCAGCATTTTCACGCTGTTTTTAGCCCTCCCTTGTAACTGAACTTCCTATCGCTCCTCTCCCGGATCATCTCCCCTTTCAGAGCTGCCTTGACTATTTCCAGCAGCAGTGATATAATCGTACTGAAGGTTTTTTTCGAAATACCAGAAAAGGAGCTCCCATGGCCGAACCGGTTAACGATCCTTACGCAGACCGTCGACAACATCCACGCCACCCACTTGCCTTACCCTGGCCGGCAAAGGGCGATATTAACGGGAAAAATGTCGATGCCGACATTATCGATATTTCGATCATGGGCGCGAAATTCCGGCTCAAGGATCTTTCGATCCAAACCGGTTTTGAACCTGGCAACAAAACGATCTGGAGCATAAAGCTGCCGTCCGGCAGCGAAGTCTCAACCGAAACAATGGCCCGTTGGATTCATCGATTCCCTGAAGGGTTTATCCTGGGTGCGAATTTTACCAATTCTACCAAGGATAAAGTAATTGAGGAGCTTCACCGGCTAAAGCTTCAAAACGCCGGAGCTGCAGCCTGAATTAAATCATAAATGGATTTGGGAAAAAGGCCAACCCGGATTTCACCTAAGAAATCCAGGCCTTTTTTTATAGGAGTCTTTCAAGAAATATCATGGTATACCCGGCTATGACCGGGACGGCAATATTGTCGTTGATAGTGAGGCCCCGCGAAAATTTCAGGGGAACCAGCTCAAATGCCGTAATTACCAGGGATACTGCAAGAATTGCACCCATAGGCGCTCTCCCTCCCCACGCATTCAAAAGACCCGGAACCAACGGGAACACTGCAAAAAACAGGATAACGCAGATACCGAAGCACGCCAGAGACCCTTCGAGCGATTTTTTGCCGATTTTTATGCGGCCGAATCGTATGCCGACGAGCGCGGCCATTGCGTCGCCCAGGATAAAGAGCGTCAGGGCCATGAAGGAAATATCGCGATGATGCGAAAATAAAACGCTGCATAAAAATGCGGCGCCGATAATCCACGTGGACCCGCTGATTTTACAGCAGCGCTCTTCGCTGCGCATCATGGAGCCGAATGCATTGAGTACAAGCTTTTGCACAAAAGGATTGTGAAAGCGATAAATCTCCACAATCAGGGAAACTGAAAAAAGAGTGAAAAGAAGAACCGGCATCAGGAGTCGCGGGAATGACCAGGCAGGGCCAAACAGGATACCGATAGGCATCAGTAACGCCACCAGATGCAGCAGCTTACGCTGGATTTCTTCCCGGGGAAGCCGCATTACCGGACTCTGCTCATTCTATGGATCTGTCCTTGAAGGCAAATTCGATTAATTGCCCTGTTTGTGGATGGAATTGATGATCCCTGCACACCATTGAAAGGACTTAAAATAAGTTACGCGATAGAGTCAAAGGCGGGGGAATCCGTGATAGTTAAAAAGCCCTGCCGGGCTTTTCACCGGCAGGGCCTCCTCCCCTGACCTCGATTAGGAAAGTTCTATAGGACTCTGACCAGCTTGAGCCGCTTATCAAAATTAGGCGCTTTCATGCGCACGATATAGATGCTCGAACCTGTTGCCCCCCTGGGTCCTTCGCCGCAGTTCCAGGGAATTTCGTAATGGCCGGCGCTGAATTTCCCACTTGCGAGCTGCTTCACGAGGCTTCCATTCAAGTCGAATATGCTGATTTCGATTGCTTGCTGGGCGACGCCTGCAATGGTCGGCACGTCGAAGGCAATCTTTACCAATCCCTGAAAAGGATTCGGGTAAGCGCTTGAAAGTTTGAATTGAGGAGTTGTTGAGATTGCTGAAGAGCCGATTTCAACCTTTGCAACACCATTTTGAAAATCGAAATTGTCCATTGCCGTTACATACTGCACGGCACCAAGAGATGGTGTCGTTGGCACCGGAGTATTATAGTAATCAAGGGAATACCCCAGTGAAAGACCGTCGCTGATTGCCGGGCTGCTCGATGTCAGATGCAGGTTGGTATCGGGATAATTTACAAACAGCGGATTGCCGAGTGCCTCGGTCGAATCGAGGGTCATATTGAGCTGAATTATCGAGCTATCAAGGAAATACAGGTTGTGAACGTGGGTAAATGCCCAGCCGCTGCCGGCATTGACGGTACCTACAAGGTAAGCAAAATCTTTTACAAAAACGATATCATTCCTAAAGAGGAATGTCGATTTAGTGGGAGGACCGCAAAAGTCTATTACATCCGGGTGGATGCTATCAAGCAACGTGTCCAAAATGGTGTTGTTATCCATACACAGGTTCTGAATCCTGGTTTGGAAGTGGTCGTTGAGATGCAGGCATACAAAGTTTCTGCTATTAATGGCGATGTTATAGTAAAACTTGGTGTTGATCGTAGATCCTTGCGCCGAGTCGGCGCCTATTTCGGTAAATCCATCGCAGCCCACGGCGATATTGTTATGAAAAAGGCATGTGTCGCAATCGCCGTAGAGTTCGATAGCCTTGCCGTCGTACCCGCCGAACATGTAACAGGGAGCCTTGCATCGGAGCAGACGGTTATAGCAGATCTCGTTGCGGGCATTTTCAACGAGTATTCCGTCGGCGCCATAGTCACTCTCGTTACCGGGCTGATTCAAGATCATGGTCATATCATGCAGGTAATTGCCCTTAACGAGGCCATATCTTCCCTGCACTTCGATGCCGGTACCACATGCCATAACCTCACAGTAGCAAACGGTTGAGCTGTCCGAGTAAGCGGTAATTGTAATGGACCCCAAAAACTGGACAGGTATTTAAGGTAGTATTTATTGACATGTTGCACGGCCTAACCGATATTTTATGAAGGAGGCACCGATGCAACGAAAGCGTCACAGTGCGGAACTCAAGGCTCAAGTGGTACTCAAGGCACTCAGCGGTGAGATGACTGCAGCCGAGATCGCCAAGCGATTTGGGATCCACCCTCTAATGATCTCAAAATGGAAGAAACATGCGGTTGATCTTCTCCCGTCGCTGTTTTCCCAGAAGCCCGAACACGAGCGCGAGGCTTGGGAACAGCGTGAAACTGAGTTGTTCCAGCAGATAGGACAGTTGCAATATGAGCTGGAATGGTTAAAAAAAAAGACGGCAGCTTACAAACGATGAAAAACGCAGCCTTGTCGATCCATTGGAATCTCAGCTCAGCATTGCCGCACAATGCTCGCTCTTGGGTCTTGCCCGCTCGACGCGGTATTATGCGTGTCAGGGCGAGAGTGAGCTTAACCTCGGACTTATGCATGCCATTGATGCACTCTATACAAAACACCCGACGTTTGGGAGCCGGGGTATGATGGCTATGTTGAACCGGATGGGACATTCGGTTAATCGCAAGCGCATTCGGCGACTGATGCATCTGATGGGGCTGGAGGCGATTTATCCTAAACGGAGCCTGAGCGCACCGGATAAACAGCACGCGGTGTTTCCCTATTTGCTACGAAACCTGGCCATAGAGCGCGTAAACCAGGTCTGGGGGGTTGATATTACCTATCTGCGGTTACAGACCGGCTTTGCGTTCCTGGTGGCATTTCTGGACTGGTTCAGCCGTTATGTGCTTTCATTTGCGGTTTCAACAACGGCAGACCACCAGTTCTGTATAGCTGCATTGAATGAAGCTCTGAAAATCGGCAAGGCGGAAATCTGCAATTCCGATCAAGGCGCCCAATTCACTTCGATTCCTTTCGTCAGCCGCCTGCAGGAGGCAGGGGTACGAATCAGCATGGATGGCCGTGGGCGTGCGCTGGATAATGTGTTCACCGAACGGTTGTGGCGGACGGTGAAGTACGAAGATGTTTACCTGAAGGATTATCAATCCCCACGAGATTCGCTTCATGGATTGACCGCCTACTTCAGCTTTTACAACAACGAGCGACCTCATCAGGCATTGGGTTATCGAACACCGGCAGAGGTTTTTTATGCAACAGTTTAATGCAGCAGTACCAGGACACACACGGGGCGGGGGAACACATTTCCCCCTGCACCCCCTTTGCACAGCTATTATTTTATTTCAAAGAGCAAAACAAAAACGAACAAGAAACGCAACACGTCAACTACCTTATTCTACCCCGAAATCTGTCCAACGATTGGGGTCCACCTCAAATGAAAATGCCGCCATCATGACCGTTTTTCACGGTAAGGCTTTCTATGACCGCCCATGGCGCGAATAGCTTAATGCCATATCCACCCATCACCGTATCCGCGGTATCATTAATTATCGGTTGCGCACCAGTACCATAGGGGCCGATATAAAAGGGCTTGGTGGATGAACCGTTAGAATTATCGACCAGGCTGTCATACCATTGGCAACCGCGCGAGAGCAGGAGCGAATCTCCGGGTGAATAATAATAAGCGGATGCATGATGGAGGGTTTTCCAGGCCAGTTTCGTCGACTTGCCGCTGTTGTTATCTGAACCGGTTGTTATATTTACATAATATTTGGTTCCGAAGCTTTCGGAAATTATACTGAGCAGAAAAAAACCTCCCACTGCCGCTGTCTTGACCATTTTTCCCATTTGATTCCGATTCATATCTTCCTCCATGAGTGTTGCTGGTGAAGTACACCTGCGCACAAAATCATTCCAGGAGTATTGCAACCGGGAAATATTTCTCAATGCGTGCTATATTCGAAGGTGAAAAAAGCCGCTGCATCCGCAGCGTTTGGATGCATTATTTACCGGATGCAAGGAGATTGTTGCCGCTGTCTTAAAAATTTCTTGCCGGCGACGGTGTTTCATATTCCTCATCCTTGAGGTGGCTTCAGAACATCAACGAAACTATCCGAAAATCCCTATTTCTGAGGCTTTTTAAGATATTGACGTGAATAAATTTCTCTCAGGAATCATCTATTCGATTGAATTTATCAGGCTTATAACAACCCGAAACGATCGAGTTTATATCTGGAAACACCTGAATAAACAAAATGCTTTATGGCAGGCTTTGCAGTCAAGCTTTATACTTGACCTGCAACTGACGGCCGGATTCAAACTAAATTATAAATTTTTATCACTCGTATTCTGGACAACAAGTCGGGTAGGAAAGTAACGAATAAGGTACCTAAGGAAGTTAAAACTATTTACGCTTGCATCGCTTCGCTTACTAATACTATATTCCTAATCAAGCAAGTATTCCGGTAACTTTGCCTGAAACATTGTGCTAAGCGGCTCATAATTTTGAACCCATATAAACACCCTTCGATCTAAGCCAGTCCAAGGGCGAGTACCTGAAATTCGGTTGATCATGGTTTGACAGGATCACCATGAACAGTTATTGGTGTTATTACTTTTGAACTGATTAGTATATCCCACCCGCAACAAAAGGGATACCCATGCTCAGCAAAGAACGAATCAGATATGCATTAATCAGGCGGAAATTTCGATTATTGCGTAAACTCCGGATGAATAATTTCCTCATTAACCGCATCCTGACGCGGGCTGATAGTACACAAATCACCCGGCTGCCGGTACCAATCGCTTCACTGTCGCTGGAAAAAGCGGATTATTTCAAGCTTATTGCTACCAAGCCGCTTCATGGGTATAAAAAATTTTCATATTTTCATTCAAAACCTTTGGAATACCTGAGTACTATTTCGCTCATGGATTTACGGGGTAATGAACATATTCTTGATGCTGCGGGAGGGGCTGATGCCGAATACCTGAAAGCACTGAAACTGTATACCGGGCTGCCCGTAAATTTATACTGCCAGGACGCGCTTGTTTCCACCACTTCACATGAAAATGGCATTACCTACATCGGGGGATCAATTGAAAACGTCCATTTGCCGGATGAATCGCTCAACTGCATCTCATGCCATCATTCATTTGAACACTTCCAAAAAGATCTGGATATTCTGTTTCTCAAAGAAGCGGTTCGCCTGCTTCGGCCGAACGGCAAATTAATTATTGTACCGCTATTTCTTACAAACATAGCTGCTGAAATCTGGAATGAACGGCCTCCAGCCCGCTTTGATGCAAAGGCCAAACAAATCTACGATTTCACGGCCTCGTTTGGAGGATGGGGGCCTTACGAAGGATTTGCGCGCACCTACAGCCCGGATTCCTTTAAGAACAAAATTTTATCGATTTTGCCTTCATTCTGCTCGGCGAAGATCGTTGAAATCACAGTAAATCGATTGCCGGTGCCCGACATTCGCAAAAATCATCATCAGCCGAAAATTAATGAAGGAATGCGGGCGCTTGTAGTTAAAAAGGCTCCGCGGTAGGAATTGCGCCTATACGCCTCTGCAAATGTATCTTCAGGGGTACCACCTGAAAATATTCCCCTCATCCGGCAATTTTTCGGCAAAACCGGATGCTATTGCAGATAGCCGGTCAATAATCGACTGGTCAATCTCCCCTTCCAGCGCTGCAATATTTTCTGAAACCTGGTGCGGGTTCCTGCATCCGGCGAGAACCGTTCCCACCCCCTGCCGGGATAGAAGCCAGCGAAGCGCACAGTGCGCAAGCGAACGTCCTGCCTCAGCCGCGACGGTTTGCATCTCCTCAACCGCTGCTTGAACGTCTAACCATAACGGCCTCTCAAATAACAAGCTATGCGTTCGGTGGTCGCCCCTGGCAAAGACCGGATCGTTGCCGAATTTCCCGGTAAGGATTCCTTCCGCAAGCGATCCGTACGTTACAACCGAGATACCGTTTTTTACACAGAATGGGATGGTCTCCCGCTCTTCCCTGCGCCAGAGCAGATTGCAGCAGACCTGAACAGCATCGAGCCTCCCCGCCTTCATGACCTCCTGCATCTGGCCAACCGAAAAATTGCTGACGCCTGTGAGCCGGATCTTGCCGACCGACCTTGCACGTTCGAGCGCCTGCATCATACCGGCCAGGTCGCCGCCCTTTTTGGGCCAGTGAATGTAGAGAAGATCGATCCTATCGGTATGCAGGCGTTTGAGACTCGCCTCGATCGCAGCATCAACCTTTTCTTGAGGCGTATAGAATATCTTCGTTGCTATGAATGCCTTATCGCGTCCCTTCCCCAGCGCTTTTCCCAGGAGTTCCTCACCGTGACCACGCCCGTACGCCTGCGCGGTATCGAAATGCCTGATCCCGCCTTCGAAGGCCGCCTCGATGGCAGCCAGGGATACACGGTCATCCTGGCTCCCCCACTGGTCCCCGCCAAGCGGCCAGCAGCCGAGTCCTATTCCTGGAGCTATTTCAATCTTCGCATCTTCTGCAGTCATCCATCAGCCTCACCGATTAATCGGAAATTTTAGTCTTGAAGCCCAACTTAGCGAGGATTTTACGCTGCGGTTCCTGCGCCCTCCCGCATTTAATTTCATAATGCGCGAACTCAAGGCGTTTGGGATAGGTTGCCCTGAGCCTGTCGAAAAAGATCCCCTGCTCGCTTCCCTGCAGCTCTGAAATCGGCCGGAGTCTCGCATCGTCTGCGGCAATATCGTATGCCCGGAATACCGCCTCACCGACTGGATCCGCACTGCCCGAAACATCGATTGAGCCTGCAAATTCGGAGAGCAGTTTTTTCGGGCTCCATGTTTGCTCACTATGCAGGTATTTACAGGCAGCCTTGTAAATCATCGCCGTACCCTGCACCTTGCCGTCAAAGGAGTAGCCGGCTATATGCGGGGTGGCGATATCGGCAATGGCAAGATACGAGGGGTCGATGGCCGGCTCATGATTCCACACGTCGGCAACCAGCCCGCCAAGCTTCGACCGGACGGTCATGACTGCGGCCTCATCGACTACGGCGCCGCGACTGGCATTGATGAGGATTGCGCCGGGTTTCATGCGCTCCAAAAGTTCGCTATTGACCAGATGATAGGTCGCATCCTCGCCGGACCGGTTCAGCGGAACATGAAACGTCAGGATGTCGGATGCCTCAAGCACATCTTGAAGAGAAATATATATATCATTATCGGTAAGCCTCTTACGAGGAGGATCGTTAAGAAGGCAGCGCATGCCGAGCGCCTGGCCGCAGCGCAGCACCAGGCTGCCGACATTTCCAACGCCGACGATGCCGAGCGTCAGGGTCGAAGGGTCGATTCCCCGCAATTTGCACAGGCGCATTACGGCGGCGGTGAAATACTCGGCAACGGAATTTGCATTGGAGCCCGGAGCGTGGGCAAAGCCGATGTCGCGCTCACGGAGAGCCTGCAGGTCGATGTGTTCGAAACCGCTCGTGGCACTGCCGACAAATTTGAGGCTTGTCCCTGTGACCAGTTCGGCATTGACCGGGGTCACCGACCGCACGAGGAGAATATCGGCGTCGGCGACGATTTCTTTGGTGATCGCCCGGCCGGGGTGGAGAGTAATGGTGCCGATATCGGCAAACGCTTCGGAAACGAAGGGAATATTGGCATCGGCGATGATTTTCATGTGGCTAAAATAACTTATTTCCCTTATCAGTAATTTTATCGTTGATTCTGTTAGTGGAGGAGCCGCTCAAAACGGCGTTCTCAACGCACCCTTTGCCCCTCCTCCCGCAACCCCCTCGTTCTGGGCATAAAACACACTCAAGGCAATTTAAAAAGATCGGTTCCATATCTTTTAAGAAACCAGAGGTCTGCCATAATAATTAAATAGCCCTGCCGATTTTTTTTCGGCAAGGCCCCAGTTACAGCTCCGATTTAAAAATTCGCTATTGTACCCTGACCAGCTTGAGCCGCTTATCGAAATGCGATGCTTTCATGCGCACGATATACACGCTCGACCCTATTGCTCCTTTTGGTCCATCGCTGCAGTTCCATGGAATTTCGTAGTGACCGGCACTGAATTTTCCGCTTGCGATTTGCTTTACAAGGCCTCCCTTCAAGTCGAATACGCTGATGTCGATGGCCTGCTGGGCGGCACCTGCAAGGGTCGGCACGTCGAAAGCAATTTTTACCGAACCATTGGACGGATTTGGATACACCCGCGACAAATCGAACTTCGTAATCTGACAAAACCATTGGATTGAATGCTATCAAAAATCTGCAGTATTGTCTGGCAGGTCATTGTATTTATACTTGATGGAATCCTTCAAGGAGAATGGCAGCAAAAACGATTAAACTTGTAGGGTTTTTTTTCAAAATCATTTTGAGCCTCCTTCTCAATCTAATATCAGGTTGTAGTGCGTATGTGCACGAATCTGACCGAATCCTGCATGGAGACCGGTAGCAAAAACAATTAATCTTTCACGGATATTATTCATAATCATTAACCTCCTCCGCCTCCAAATGCTCCTGATCCCTTATGAGGCCGCTGCGAATTTTGCAGATAATTCTTTTGAAGATCCTTAATGATTTCAGTGCTCGACGATAAAGTTCCAAATAAGGTGTCAGGAATGGAATCATGGGATTTCATGTTAAATCGATGATTTAATTCGGTTAAATTGTTATTCCCTTGTTCAGGTATATGAAAATATTTACGGCCTCCAGGGCCTTCAATAATTATTGGAGTGCATTTCGAAGATTTAGGCCATTTTTTGCGCACCTGGTCCCATTGCATTGCAAGGCCGGCTAAGCCGCAAGCGCCAAATTGCCAATTTGTATCAAATGGAGCTTGAGGTTTAATTATTTCAAGCATATCTACACATTTACCATGGAATAAGAGAGGAATATACCAGTCATCCATTGGTATTGCAATAGACAATACCGGAGCGTTTGCATCTTTACCTTTCAGTTGATCACCAAACATTCTATACATATGAATAGGATCACCTGTTTTCAAATCTGATAATTTAGTGATAGTACCGCTATCTAAACCCCATGCAGCAGCCATCCCATTAAATAGTCTGGAATGAGGACTGTTTCCACTCATAAAATCATTCATAACCTTTATTACCTCTGAAGGCACATTTTCAGCTGTTGCGACATTTATTGCCCCCAGCATCAGCATTATAAAAATTTTTTTCATAATCCTCTCCTTTGTGACCAGATGGGTTAGCTTTCATTTGAATTTCTTTATCTCAAATCATTGTATTCAGTATTATTCCTCGGGCATAGAATTACCCTCTTTATCGCATTCTAAGAAAGTCTCTTGTCCAAAATCCTTGGGTTCTACTATACTTGAGTTGCATTCATAATTCTTGATTGCTTCAAAGGCTGCTTCTTCCGGCAAAGTATCCTGACATCCACAATATATTAATTGGCACTCCTGCAATCACAAATTTGTGAAGATATTTGGAATATTTTTTCATGGAGTTTATTTGCCTGCACGATGGTAGTTATTTGGATAGCTAAAGTTGATATGCGGCGATAATTCGTTACTGCTCACAGGTGAGAAAACCGTTTAAAGGCCTTTTTTGCAGAACCTTGGTTCAAACGACTTGTTTTGCTCAAAAGAGGAAATGAATTGATTATTTTTGCCTGACCTGTTGCCTCACCGGGCCTGTACCTGCGAAACTCGTCTTGGACTTACCCCTTCCTGAGGAAGGGGTGTGGTAGAAGACGCGTTTCTCGGCTACTGCTCAAGGGAAACCGCCTTATAGCGGTTTCCCCACCTGAGAAGCACGCTATTATTGATATATTGACCTGACCTTTAAAGAATCATATATTTATTTAATGATTTGAAGGTGGAAGAAGTAGTCGACTCCGGAAAAGAGGTTTAGAGCATGCCTGCGGTAAAAAATAAAATGATGCGATATGGCCTTATTGTGCTATGTATTTCTTTCTTCGTGTCATCTTCATGGGCGGCTCATTTTGTCGTTTTTGATAACAATACTTCAAATACCATGAATATTTTCACCAAATCCGTCAATACCTTAACAGTAGACGGAAGGCAGATGGCCACAGGTGACGAAATCGGGGTGTTCGATTCAATTGGCCTCTGTTGCGGAGCCTGGGCATACAATACTGCAAGCTTAAGTATTACTGTTTATGGTCAGCAACCTGATACATCGCAGATAGATGGCTTCAGTAACAATGAGCTTATGCACTTCAAGATGTGGGATGGGGTGCTCAATAAGGAATTGCCTGCAAAAGCAACGTTTGTACTTGTCGATCCCACCATTCCAGCGAATCTGCTTGCAGATTCTTTGTATGAACAGGACCATCTTTCTGAACTTGCCAGCCTGACCTCAGGTCCCAACGCCGTCCTCCCCCGCGCAGGAAATGCCAACGCCTACCTCTTTTTCACAAACGGCGCACTGAATTATTCCCTTCTCCACCCGGAACCGGTGAATCTTACCTTTTTCGATCTCCTCGGGAGATCCGCACTGTCCATAAATCGCAGCGAAACCGCCGGAGCCCACCGGATCGGCCTGCAATCCCTCAATCTCCCCGATGGGCTCTATACGGTCCGGTTCAAGGCGGGTGCGGTTAGCCTGCAACAATCTCTCATTGTTACCGGCCATCGGAACTGACCCGGGACTGGCTTCCTGCAACATTTCTGCGCGCTGCCGTCTTCCCTGCGCCATGCTCCTCGGTGTATTTTCAGTAAGATTTCCGGCATCTGAACAGGAATAGCGCTTGCTAACCCCGGAGCTTGCTGCGGGGAGCTACAAAATTTAACCACTACGGGCGGGTCATGAAACCGATACAGATTCGCGATTACGATCTTCTGGTAATCGGAGAGTGTTACGTCGAATTCCGGTGCGAGGGCGACCTCTGCCTTTGCGATTCGTTTGAAAAAGACGTCGGCGGAGCCGACGCCGTCGTCGCCGCAACCGCGGCGAGGCTGGGATCCGGCGTATCGTTTATTTCCGGCATCGCGCGCGACCCGTTCCACGCCATGATCCGCGAACGGCTCATGGCGCAGGGAATCAATATCGACCATGTGATCACCTGCAGCGGATACAACGGCATTTATTTCACCAGTTCCCGGTTCCCCGAACAGCGCGAGTACCTTTTTCACCGTCCCGGCAGCGCCGCCGAAGGCATCACTCCGAGCATGATCTATGACGATCTCCTCGACAACTGCAAAATAGTCTATGCGTCAAGCGAGCTGCAGTCCGTATCGCGCGCCGGACGCCACACGATATTCAAGGCCCTGGAGTTTGCCCATAAGAATAATACCATGGTGGCGTACAACCCCAACCTGCGGCTCCAGCGCTGTTCGCTCGACGATGCCAAGGAAAATCTCTGGACCGTCCTGCCGCTTGTCGACGTCATTTTCCCCTCGGCGCCGGACGAGTGCAGGGCGCTTTTCGGGTATGAACGCCCGGTTGATATCATCGGCTTTCTCTGGGACCGGGGCTTGCGTATTGTGGTCGTGAAGACCGGATCCGGCGGCTGCGTAACCGGGTACGACGGCAAGATCGAAGAGTTTCCGCAGCAGAAATCGAGCGAATCGGTCTCCTCGATGACCCTCATCGGCAGCGCCTTCGTCGGCGGATTCCTGCACTGCATCGCCCGGGGACACGATCCCTTTACCGCCTCACGGTTCGCCAACAGCGTTGCCTTGTTCAAGGGCATTACCGGCGGGGGCATTGCCTCACTGCCGACCGCCAAAGATCTCCAGGCATGAACGTTTCGCAGCGCTGGATCATCGCGCTCTCTCCGGACGGAGCAGCCCGCGCGGTTGCTGAAAAAACAGCTTCAGCATTCAGGGAGATCCTGGGCCCCGATTCCTGCATGGTGTTCGATCCCCGCCCCTATCGGGAGGGGTATAAAAAACTCCTCAGACAGCCGGATGAGACCATGGTCGCCGATCTTATCAACCAGTCGCTGGCGGTCTCCTGCTTCGACTTCGGCGCAACGCACTGCCTTGTCTGCGCTCTCTGCCCGGTGACGCTATTCACCCTCAACCTGTTCCGGAAGCGGGGGATCGTAACCCTGCACTGGTTTTATGAGGATTTCCGTCGCGCGGCGTACTGGCAGGAGGTCCTGCCCGGTTACAACCATTTCTGCGCGATCCAGCGCGGCCCGCTGCCCTCTGCGTGCGAATCAGCTCATTCCAGGTTTCATTTGCTGCCGACCGCGGGATTGTCGCCCGATGCTGTGCCTGAGCCGGAAAATCGCTGCTTCGATGTATCCTTCGTGGGAATCCCAAGTCCCTACCGGATAGAGGTTCTGGAAGCCCTTGCCTCGACAGGGATGTCCATTGCCTGCGGGGGCGAGGGGTGGGACGGCTATCGGGGAATCCTTCAGGCAGGAATTTTTTCCGGCCGCTGGATTTCCGCGGAGGAGTCGTTCAAGCAACTTACCCGGTCGAAAATAGGCATTAACCTCTCCTTTGCCGAGCCATGGGACCGGGAGAATGTGCATATCAGCCCGCGGGCGTACGATATCCTGAAAGCCGGAGCGCTACTCCTTACCGAAGAGTCGCCGCTCGCAGCCGAATCGCTTGTCGGGTGCAGTTTTAAAACCTTCAGGAATATCCCGGAGGCCCTTGCAATTGCCCGTGCTCTCCTTGCCCGGTACTCTTGTATGGAACCGCTGATCGCGCAAAACAGCCGCGCAGTCCGCGCCGGCCATACCTATAAAAGCCGGGTTACGGACATCCTCTCTTACGTCAATTAGCAGCGTCCCGCCGGCAAACTATCGAACAGGCATGCCTCCCGAACTCCGGCATTTTCTCCCGGGCTTGCGAACAGATTTCCGGTAAAGCCCGCTACCCGACCCGGTGAATTTTCCCTGCATCCGGCTGCGGGAAGCTTTAATTTGCCGGTATAAAGGGCAAAAAAATCGTTTTTGGGTTCGGGGATCAACCTGGCAGCTTCCGCCGGCTGTTTGATACTATGCTCTATCTCCTTGCCGGACTGTTTGTTGCGCGATTCGTACGCACCGTATTGAATAGAATCTATAATTAGAAATGATGGAATAATTTACTTGCATTATGTATAATATATTTGGCTTTTAAAAAGTTCGGGGGAGCATTGAATATTTTTTGCTGCCTCCTCGTTCGTGCTTAAAACCTTATCGACAGGGATCCACCGTGAGCAATTTTACTTCGCCATCACCCATGACGCAATCGAATATGTCCCTTCGCGACATCTACTATGTCGTGTTCCGGCATAAGCGGAAGGTAATCGGCTTTTTTATCAGCATCGTAGTTCTTGCCGCCGCCGTTACCCTGCTGATGCCTAAAACCTACGACTCAACGGCACAGCTCCTGCTTCGCCTCGGCCGCGAAAATACGACGCTCGACCCTGCTGCGAGCATGGGCGCCCAGACGGTCAATGTTAACGGCGAATCCCGCGAAACAGAGTTGAATTCCGAAATCGAAGTGCTCAAGAGCCGCGAACTGGCTGAAAAAATCGTCGATACCATCGGGCTCAACCGTCTTCTTGGAATCAAGAAGGCCGTTCCGTTCCTCACGGCCTACGATTCGCTCAAGACGCGCGAACGGGCGATTGTGAAGATAGGAAAGAGCCTTACCGTCGACCTTGTCAAAAAGACCAATATCATCAGCGTCGATTTTCTGGCGAACGATCCCCAGGTTGCCCATGATGTGGTGGATAATCTCCTTCGTTTTTACGAGGAGAAGCACATGGCAATTTACCGGCCGGAGGGCTCCTATAAATTCATAGAGCAGCAGCAGGCTGCGCTCAGCGCGGAAATGAAGGCAACCCAGGACAGCCTGAACATCCTCAAAAATTCTTCCGGCATCGTTTCCGTCCCGGAGCAGCAGACGAGTATTCTTGCCCGCCTGTCCAGCCTTCAGGAAGACTATGAAAAGGTCAAGGTGGAACTGGCTGCCAGCCAGGCCAGGGTAACCGATCTCCAGAAAACCATGGAAAATATCCCTCAGATCATGGCGGAACATAAAATGGGGGGCGTCCCCTTCTCTTCCAACGAGGTTCTGCGCTCGAAAATCAATGAACTGCGGGTACAGCAGCTCGACATGTTAACAAAGTATAATGACAACAGCCGTCGCGTGAAGGACCTGAAACAGCAGATCTCCCAGGCCTCGGCAATTCTCGATACCGAAGACCTCAATAACAACAGTTCAAGCGCAATGCGTCAGGCGCAAACCGACCTTCTTGCCGAGCAGTCCAACCTTGCCGGATATAAAGCCCGGGAGTCAAACCTGCGGTCGATGATTGCCCAGGCGCGCGCTGAAATGGAGACATTCAACAACTCCAGTTCAACGGTTGCACGCCTGCAGCAGCAGCTCGAAATAGACCAGGATAATTACAAGAAATACAGCGAAGACCTCGAACAGGCCCGTATCGACAGCGGGCTCAAGAATGAAAAAATTTCGAATATCAGCATCATTCAGGAAGCCACCCTCCCGCTGAAGTCCACGATTACCACGCGCGCGATCTACAGCATGCTGTTCGGGATATTTTTCGGCCTTTTCGGCGGCCTGGCCCTCGCCTTCATATTTGAACTTCTCGATCATACCGTCAAACGCTTCGATGACGTTGAAAATTTTCTCGGCCTTCCCGCCCTCGGGGCGATACCGGTCCTGGACGGGGCCGCCGGCGTTCCCTGGAAAATTCCACGGGCCTGCTCGCAGACTTTTGATACGCTCAGGGAAACCCTCCGCCGGGCCCGCAAAGACCGGAAGGATTCAACAGTACTGGCGGTCATGAGCTGTTATGACGACGAAGGCACCGACCTGATCGCTCCTTACCTTGCAGTAAACCAGATTCCGCCGAATAACGGCGGAAAGGTGCTGCTTGCCGATTTTGATATAGCCAAACCGACCTTGCACGCGGCCTTCTCCATTCCACAGTCTCCCGGCGTTTCCGATTTTCACAAATCGGATATCGGACCCGCAATCACCCCGATAACATTCAATAACGTTTCCGGGCTCGATGTTCTGTCGGCGGGCAAGGAGACCGATGGAACGCTCCAATTGAGTAAGTCCGGCCTTTTTGCCGAATCGATGAACTCCTGGAAGAAGAAGTACGATTTCATCGTTCTCAAGATGCCGCCATTCTCCCGTTCCTCTCTCATAATGGAGTTGGCAGAATACATCGATGATGTCATCATGGTCTGTAGAATCCGAACGGGTTCGCCGCGAAGTCATTGTTCAGTCAACCAGCCAGTTGAATCGTGCAGGTATTAACGTCTTCGGAGTTATTCTCAATAATTACCGGTACTATCTGCCGCATTGGCTTTACAAAAGGCTCTAAAGGGCCCAGGTCGGGATACGCCTTCTGAACCAGTCATTTCGTTCGGTTGCCCTCCTCCGGGGAGTGTTTTATTCGATTCATTGGACCTCAAACCTGGCATAGACAGGCAGTTGCAGGGCATTATTGAAACGATAGCATGATTCTTCGATCGCGCACACTTTATAACATCTTGATTGGATTCGATCTGCTCGTTATGGGATGGGCCTTCGCCCTTGCGGCGGCCCTGCACTTCGATCTTGTACAGCATGAGCCGTTCAAGGATATTTTCCTGAATATCCGCATCCGGTTTGCGACCATTCTTGTTTTAACGTCCTTCTTTATCTTCTGGCACTGTATTCTCAGGCTCTTCGGCGCTTACCGGGAGGCAGCTCAACCTTCATCGCGCCGCGAAGCTTTCAATCTTTGCCTGGCGGTTCTTTTAGGGTCGCTGGGGCTGGCAGCTGCAGGAAGAGCGCTCCACAGCACGCTTTTAGATCCCACCTTTATTCTCATTTTCTACTCCATGAATACCGTTCTCGTGGTGAGCGGGCATTTTGTGACACGGTATTTTTTTGGAAAGGTCTGGACCCACAGCCATATGCTGCGCCGGTTCGTCTTCCCTGCTTATCGGGATGAATTCATGCCTGCCCAGCGTCGTGAAGCGCTTTTGCTCTGCTCGCTGATTATATTCGGCGTTATGGGTATGCTCCTTGCTGCTAAAGTTAGTGGAATAGTGAAGGCGGACCTGACCTTCATTCTTGTGTTTTTTGCCGTGAATGTTTTCGTGGTTATTTGCGGCCATTTTGTAACACGGTTGTTTATCGCAAAAAATTGGAATCGCAGTATGGTACGACATCTGGTAATTGCAGGAACCAACAAGCGGGCGCTGGCGCTTGCACGCTTTTTCCGAACCCACCCGGAACTCGGATACCGGGTTATCGGCTTCGTCGACGATGTTATTCTGGCTCCGGAGCTGTCGGGGGCTGCAATGCCGCTCACCAGGGATACGGCAGAGCGCCTCGCCCTGAGTGATAAGGAAGCTGCTGGATACCCGCATTCAACACCGCTACTTACAAATTTTGAAAATTTCGGTTCTTTTATCCGAAAACAAGTGGTCGACGAGGTAATCCTGTGCCTCCCGATACTCTCCTTTTATAAGCAGTCGTCGCAAATTGTTGCTCTTTGCCGCGATCATGGGGTTACCGTCAATTATGCCTCCGATCTATTCGATTTGAAACGCTCTCACCAGAGTGACATGGAAATAATCAATATATACACCGGTATGCTTTATACAAAAACTGCCGCCGCCACCCTTAAGCGCTTTACCGATATGGTGGTTTCCTTTTTCGGACTCATTGTCCTCCTTCCTGTTTTTGGCATCATCGCACTGCTGATCAAGTTGACCTCAAAGGGACCTGTTTTTTTTACGCAGATGCGCATCGGCTGGAACAAGCGGAAGTTCAAGCTCTATAAATTCAGGACCATGATCGAGGATGCAGAAGAAAAAATCGAAGAGGTCGCCCATCTTAATTCCATGGAAGGGCCGGTTCTCAAAGTGGTAAACGACCCACGGATCACTCCTCTGGGCAAATGGCTCAGGAAAACGAGTCTGGACGAGCTGCCGCAGCTCTTTAATGTACTGCTGGGCGATATGAGTCTTGTCGGTCCCCGCCCCCTCACCCTGCGGGATTTTCAGGGATTTGAAATCGACTGGCACCACCGCCGGTTCAGCGTCCGGCCCGGTATCACCTGTACCTGGCAAGTTCAGGGAAGAAGTTCCATCCCATTCGATAAGTGGATGGAACTCGATGCGCGCTATATCGATACCTGGAGCTTCTTCAACGATATTAAAATTCTTTTCCAGACCATCCCTGCGGTGATGAAAGCCAAGGGTGCGGAATAGCCGATGACTCCCGAGTGGTATGTAAGGCGTCTGGCCGCCATGTCGGCAGACGAGATTGCATTCCGATTTGGTTTTACCTTCACCAAAAATCGCTGGCGGCGCCAAACGAAGTCGGGCAGGCTCTTTGGCGGGTCCATTTCGCCCAATTCCCGGCCAGGGGTTCCGGCAGGTCCCTCCCCTTACCTTGCGGCTGTTCCCGATAATCCGGATGTTGCGGCGCTGCTTGAGGAAGCGGATGCCTACCTCCGGCATGAATGGCGTTTTTTTGGACTATCAGGAGTTGCCGAGCCAAGGATCGACTGGCATTTCGACCCCCTGTCCGGACACAGAATGCCCAGAATATTCTGCTATGATATCGATCATCGTAATGAGGCGGCCGGGGATTCGAAAATAATCTGGGAGAAGAGCCGGCATCATCACCTGACTGTGCTTGCCGCAGCCTACGCTCTTACGAAAAAGGAGGACTATGCCGAGGAAGCGAAGCATCAGATCCTTGATTGGATCGCCGAAAACCCCTTTCTCATCGGAATAAACTGGGGGCACCCGCTCGAACTCGGCATCCGCCTTATTTCATGGACCTGGATTGAACGGCTGCTGCGAGGATCTGCCCATTACGAAGCGGCCTTCGGCAATTCGAGCCCTGTCTGGCTGTGCATCGGCCAGCACCAGGAGGTGATCAGCCGGGCCTACTCGCGAGGATCCTCTGCCAACAATCACCTCATCGGCGAGATGGCCGGGCTTTTCATTGCCTCGGTCGCATTCCCGATTTTCCGCTCCTCCCGACGGTGGGCAACCCTGGCAAGGAAACTTCTTGAACGGGAAGCGGTCCGGCAGACCTATCCCTCGGGCATCAACTGCGAGCTCGCCTTCGGGTATCAATTGTTTGTACTGGAATTTCTGCTTCTGTCGCTTTTCGAGGCAGAAAGGGCAGAGATCTCCTTTTCAGCGGAGTTCCGCTGGATTCTCGGAAAAATGATCGAGTCAATCCCGCTTCTGACCGACAGCGGCGGCAATCTTCCCCGCTACGGCGACAGCGATGACGGCATGGCCCTGCAGTTGCAGCCTCATGAGGCGGTCCGTACCGGATGGCTCTACCAGCTCGCCGCCATACTCCTTGGCATCAGGAACTTCGGCGAGAACCGGCTGTCGTTGCCGATTATTCTCATGGGAGCGGCAAAATCGCTTCCCTTGCATGATAACCGCCCGCTGCCGGAATACAGCGTTTTTGCGGATGCGGGCCTCTATGTAATGTCGGTCAACCGGGGGTTGCCTTCGGAACTATTCGTGCTGGCCGATGCCGGTCCGCTCGGGTTTGGATCAATTGCGGCCCACGGTCATGCGGATGCGCTCTCCTTTGTGCTTTCTGTCGGCGGGAAACCGATTTTTGTCGATCCCGGAACATTTTCATATTATACTGACAGAGCGACGCGCGACTACTTCAGGGGAAGCCGTGCACATAATACCCTGACCATCGACAACCGGGATCAATCCAGGCCATCGGGAAGGTTCCTCTGGTCTGCTGCGGCAAAAACAACGGTGACCCAGTGGCAGGAGGACCCGGAAACCGGCGCAGAATTAACCGCGCGTCACAGCGGCTATGCAGGGCAACTCGGGGTTATTCATTGTCGGACCTTCTCTCTGGAGAGGAGAACCTTCTGCCTCAGGGATATGCTCACCGGATCGGGCGACCACCTGGTCAGTCTCGGGTTTCATTTTGCCCCGGAGTGCAGAATCGAGATTGCCGGCCGGCGCTGCATCATCCGGAGAGCCGGAGCAACCCTCTGCATGACGATCGACGACTCACTGGAGATTTCAGTTCATCGGGCAGACCCGGAGGGAGGATGGTACTCTCCCCGGTTCGGGATAAAGGTCGAAGCATGCACTATCTTTGCATTGGCGCGGCTGACCCTGCCTGTAACTCTCACCACTATCATCGAGGTGCTTGATGAATGTTAGTATTTTCGGTCTCGGCTATGTAGGCGTCGTAACCTCCGCCTGTCTTGCGCGCGACGGCAATAATGTCATCGGGGTCGATGTCAATAAGGAGAAGGTCGGCATGGTGCTCAAGGGTAAAGCGCCGATAGTGGAACTGGGGCTTTCGGAGCTCCTCGCCGAAGTCATTGCGGCGAAGCGGCTTTCGGCCACGACTTCGGTAGCGGACGCCGTTGCGGCAACCGAGGTTTCACTCGTCTGCGTCGGGTCGCCTTCGGCGCCGGACGGCAGCACCTACCTGGGGCATGTTTTCGATGTCTGCCAGCAGCTCGGGGTTGCCATTGCCAAAAAGCGCGAACCGCATACGGTGATAATCCGCAGCACGGTGCCCCCCGGAACCACGGAAAAATGCCGGAGTATCATCCGGGAGCGCATTGGGAAGGGAGCCTTTCATATCGGGTTCAACCCCGAATTCCTGCGCGAGGGAAGCGCCATCAACGACTTTCATTCCGCCCCCTTTACCATTATCGGAACCGACAACCCGGTCGCGGAAAATGCGATCCGGGAGCTTTATTCCCTGGTGCAGTCGCAGGTACTCGTCATGGAGTTCAAGGTTGCGGAAATGATCAAATTCACCTGCAATGCCTGGCATGCCGCGAAAATCAGTTTCTCCAATGAGATCGGCCGTGTTTCCAAGGCGGTCGGAGTTGATGGACGCAAGGTTATGGAGGTCATCATCCAGGACCTGAAGCTCAATGTCTCCCCTGCCTATATGCGGCCGGGATTTGCCTTCGGCGGCTCCTGCCTGCCCAAGGATGTGCGCTCCCTCATTCATATCGCACAGGTCAACAACGTCCAGGTCCCGCTCCTCACGTCGATGCTCGATTCCAACGACCAGCATATCAACCGTTCGGTCCAGCTGGTCATGGATACCGGCAAGCGCAATATCAGCCTTCTGGGACTGGCTTTCAAAAGCGGCACGGACGACCTTCGTGAAAGCCCGGCAGTCGAGCTTGCGGAGCGTCTTCTCGGTAAAGGATTCAATCTCAAGATTTACGATCCCGCCGTTCATGAAGCCAAGCTCATCGGTGCAAACAAGATGTACATTGAATCAAAGCTCCCGCATCTGACCCGGCTTCTGACCAATAATATCCAGGAGATCGTTGCCCACGGCGAAGTGCTGGTCGTTACGCACGCCGCCGGCGAGTTCCGCAGCCTCATCGACGGTCTGGGCGCCTCGAAATTCATCATCGACCTTGCAGGCCTCCTCAAACCGGATGTGAAAGAAACGAACTATGCCGGTGTCTCCTGGTAAGGTCCTGATTATCGTCGAAAACCTGCCGGTCCCTTTTGACCGGCGGGTGTGGATGGAATCGACCACGCTTGCCGCCGCCGGGTACACGGTCAGTATAATCTGCCCGATCGGCAAGGGATATGAGAAAACCTTCGAAGTAATTGACGGTATCCACATTTACCGTCATCCGCTTCCTGCGGAGGAAAGCTCACCGCTGGGTTATATACGAGAGTATTTTACGGCGCTCCGTCATGAGTTCCGGCTGGCCCGGCGGGTTAAGAAGGAGCGGGGGTTCGGGGTGATTCACGCCTGCAACCCTCCCGACCTGATCTTTCTCGTTGCGCTCTGGTTCAAGCTCCTGTACGGTACGAAATTTCTTTTCGACCAGCACAACCTGAACCCGGAACTTTACGAATCTAAGTTTCTGCGGCGGGATGTCTTCTACCACGGGCTGCGTTTTGCCGAGCGATGCACCTTTGCAGCGGCGAATCTCGTCATCTGCACCAACGAGTCGTACCGGGCGGTCGCACTTTCGCGGGGCCGTAAGAGGCCCGACCGGGTTTTCGTGGTGCGAAGCGGCCCGCGTCTCGATATTTTCAACCCGGTGCCACCCCTTTCCCGTTACAAACGGAATAAGGCCTGGCTCGTCGGCTACCTGGGTGTCATGGGCGAATTCGACGGTGTCGACCATCTGGTGCGGGCAGCCCACGAGCTGATAGCGAACCGGGGCCGGCAAGACATCGCCTTCTGCTTTGTCGGCTCGGGCCCTATGCTCGAATCACTGAAAGCGATGGCGGTCAAACTGGGTATCGATTCCGCCGTGGAGTTTACCGGCAGAGTGTCCGATACGGAAATGATCGAGAGGATCTGTACCTGCGATGTCTGCGTGGACTGCGATCCGCTCAATCCGCTCAACAATGTTTCGACCATGAATAAGGTCCTCGAGTACATGGCGCTCAAGCGCCCGATCGTTCAGTACGATCTCATCGAAGGCAGGCGATCGGCGCTCGATGCGTCGGTCTATGCACAACCGAACGATGTCATGGATCTGGCGGATAAAATCGAGGCACTGCTTGGCGATCCGAATCTCCGCAAATCCATGGGAGAGTTCGGACGGAGCCGCATGGAGAACGAACTGGAGTGGAAGCACCAGGCGCCGCACCTGCTTGCAGCCTACGACGCACTCCTCAACCCCCGCTCCGCCTGAGGATCGTCAATGAGGCATTCTCCCTTGCCCGCTGGTGCCCGGATATGAAGAGTAAGCCGCTCCACACCCTTTTCGTGCGGGCCACCTATGCCTTTTCCGGCACGCTGGTCGGTAGACTCTCCGCGGCCGCCGCCGGGGTTATCATGGCGCGTTCTCTCCAGGCGGAGATGTTCGGCGTCTATTCCGCCCTGTGGGAACTGTCGCTCCTCTGCGGCTCCTTTACCGATACCGGGATGACCATCGGCATGCAGCGCGATGGCGCAAACAACCACTCCCTGCTCGGCGGGCTTCTCGGCAACGCCCTTTTCGTCAGGCTGGCCATCGGCGTCCCGGCGCTCGTCATCGCCTTCTTTTTTTCGAGCAAAATGACTGCCGGCCACCTTTATGGGATGGTCTACCTTTTTCTCGCCCTGGCCTCGGCGGCTGTTTTCCTTTCCGAACCCATGTACAGCGTGCTGCAGGTTCTCGGCAGGCAGCGCATAGTTGCAGCCATCGAATCCGTTCGCGGGGTCGGTTCATTGCTCGGCATTGCGGCGCTTGTGGTGCTCAGGCGCGGGGTCACGGAAATGGCGCTTCTGCAGGCGGTCATCTATATCGCCGTTTTTGTGTGGCTGGCGGTGGTAACACTCCGGGTATCGCCGCCCACGTTCAATTTCAGGGAAGCCATCAGGCAGTTTCAAACTTCCTTTGTCTACGGCATTTCGGGCCTGGTTTTCTCCCTGTATTCCAGGATTCCATTTCTGTACCTCTCCTATTTCAAGGGCCCGATGGCGGTGGGCTACTATGCTGCCGCCTATCGTATCCTCTCGGTTCTCTATGTCGTCGGCGCCGGAGCCTACCAGAGGGCATTTCTACCCTCCCTCTTCGGGCTTCACAGCAAAGACATCGGCGCATTCAGGGCGGCGGGGAATTTCATGCAGAAATATTTCTTTATTTTCGGCTTTTTCAGCGCCGTTGCTCTTTACATAGGCGCCGATACCGTCATCCTGCTCCTCATGGGACATAAGTATGCCCCATCCATCGGCATCATGCGGGTCCTGAGCCTGTCGGTTTTCCTCAGTTTTCTCCTGTACTCCGGGGATGCGTGCATGACCGCGGCAAATAAGAATTATCGCAAGATCGTTTTTCAGGTGGTCGGGACGGTCGCCGGAGCCGGTGCCGGATTATATCTCGTTCAGCAGTACGGCATCATGGGCACGGCATGCCTGGATATTCTCATCCGCTTGATACTTCTCTGCCTCTTTCTCTCGTATACGTATAAAATGCACTACATGGACTTTGC
The DNA here is from genome assembly GCA_963803935.1 of uncultured Fibrobacterota bacterium. Lineage (GTDB taxonomy): Bacteria > Fibrobacterota > Chitinivibrionia > Chitinivibrionales > Chitinispirillaceae > BOG-1184. Next base: position 51,853 of record CAWDOZ010000133.1, read on the forward strand.
CTCGATCGCCCGCTTCATCCCGGCATTTGCGATCGCCGTGGCGGGGAGTATCGCCTCGGTCCGGTTCATGCCGAACGCGCTTGTCATGAGGCCGGTGATCATGGGTATCGTCCTGTCGGTTATTATGCTGGTGGCCCTCGGCCCGGCCTACCTCAAAACCCTGGCCGGCTACCTCCGGCCGCATCGCGAGAGCCCGCTATGCTGAAAATCGCCATGATTGCCGGACCAATCGCCTACACGGTTGCGTTATCGAATGCCCTCTCCCGGTACTGCCGGATCGATCTCTACTGCGGCAAACGCTATGCCGGGCAGGAGGACCCCTCGGTTTTTTCCGGGCTCGCCGGAAATGTTACCCTTATCCTCTACGAGGAGTACCGGAAGCGGGATCCCCGGAATGCCGTTGCGCAATACAAACTCTGCCGGATGCTCAGGAAAGGCAACTACGATCTCATCCATCTGCAGTTTGAATGGGAGTGGGCCATGCTGCTTTTGTATCCGATGATCAGGAAAATTCCTCTCGTGTTCACGGTGCACGACCCGTACCAGCATCCGGGCAACCGGCGGTTTTTTATCATGTATATGGATTTACTGCAGGCATTTTTCATCAGGAAGGCAAAACGGCTCGTGGTGCACGGCGACGTCATGCGCCGGCAGCTCCTCCAACGGTACCCCCGCGTTCGGCCCGAAGAGGTCCTGAGCCACCTTATCGGCGACTCTTCGCTCCAGAACCGCATGGATTCGAATGCCTCTGCAGAGTCCGATCCGTCGCCGGACAATATAATTTTATTTTTCGGCAACGTACGGCCCAACAAAGGTGTTCCCTACCTGGTAAAGGCAGAGCCGCTCCTTGCCGCGAAACTCGATAATTTCCGGATTCACATCGTCGGCAGGTGCGCGGATGATTCCTATAAAAAGCTCATCGTTGACCGAAGCCGGTATGTCCTCAGTGAACAATTCCTGCCGCACGATAAGGTTGCGGAGGTTTTTTCCGCGGCAACGGTAGTGGTACTCCCCTACCTCGATGCAACCCAGACGGCCGTCATCCCGCTTGCATACGGGTACGGCAGGCCGGTTGTCGCATCGGCCGTTGGCGGTATCGTGGACATGGTGGAGGATGGAAAAACCGGAATTCTGGTTGAACCGCGAAACGAACGGGCGCTTGCGGATGCTCTCTGCACGATCCTCACCGACAAGGCGCTCGCCGGGCGGATGGGAAGATACGCGCGGGAGTTTGCGAAGACGCGCCTCTCGTGGGAGAGTTCTGCAGCGGCAACGGCCAACCTGTACCAATCGGTTGTGGCGGAGGCGCCTGGTGGACGGTAGAAAAACCATTGCCATGGTTGGCGTCTATGCCGACGGGAAGCTCCATGGCGGCATCTGCGCGGTCATCGACCAGTATCTCCATTCGCCCATCGCGGAGAACTACCGCATTCTGCTCAGCGGCAACTCCTCGGCAGGCGGCTTTCCGGCAAAAACAGCGGCATTTATCGGCGGATGCTTCACGCTTGCGAAGCACTGCGCATGCGACGGGGTCTCCCTTGTCCATCTCCACACTGCCTCGGGAACGAGCTTCTACCGCAAATCGGTCTGTTTCCTGATCGCAAAGCTTTTCCGCAAAAAAACTATCGTTCATATTCATGGCGGGGGGTTTCTCGATTTTTATGCGTCCTCCGGCGCATCGGTCCGCTTGCTCATTCGCCGGGTCCTCGATCGGGCAGATGCGATTATCGTCCTTTCGGAGGGATTCCGCACCGGTATCGGGAGAATCTCGAAAAACCCCAACCTCCACGTCGTTTTCAACCCGGTGAGCAGCGCCGATGATGCCAACGCTTTCAGCGGTGATGCCTCGCCGCGGGTCCTCTTTGTCGGCGATGTCATCGAACGCAAGGGCATCGGCGAGCTCATAGCCGCAATGAAGATAATTCTCGACTCGAAACCCTCAGCCCGCCTCACCATCTGCGGCGCCGGCCGGATTGACTTTTACCGGCGGGTCTGCAGCGATCTTCATATTTCCGAGGCCGTTTCCTTTACCGGATTCGTGAGCGGGGAGGCAAAGCGTTCGGCATTCTCGGCCGCGTCCCTCTTCGTTCTGCCCTCCTGGGTCGAAGGAATGCCCATGGTGGTAATCGAGGCCATGGCCGCCGGTCTGCCGGTTGTCGCTTCGGCGGTGGGGGGAATCCCGGAAATCATCGAGGAGGGCAGGAACGGCCTCCTCGTGCCACCGCGCAATGTGGCCGCACTTGCTGAGCGGATCCTCCGGATCGCCGCTGATCCTGCACTGGGTAAATCGATGTCCGCTGAAAATATCCGGAAGGTACGGGAGGTATTCGATATATCGGTGATTGCAGGCAAGGTTTGCGAAATCTATGAGAAGGTACTGCAAGGATAATTAACTTCTTTGACTGACCAATTTCTTTTTTCTCCGGGACCTCAGCTTGAACCAGAGCGGCGGGACAAATGCCATTGCGGTCCCTGTACCGCAGTTGCCGCATGAACTGTTGGAGCTGCTTGAACTGGCCGTGGTCGCAAGCGTACCCCCATCCCTGTTGAATACTGTGTCGACTTCGGCTTCGGACAACGCAATGCGGTAAATGCGGACATTGGCGATCGTTCCGCTGACCCCGTTGGCCGCTCCGCCGGGAGCCACCCGCAAGGGATTATTGCCGAGAAACAATGCTCCCGATCCATTCCCTATCGTTCCGCTGCATCCCAATGCATTATCCATGACGCCATTGATGTAGAGCTTCGCTGTGGTTCCATCGTAGGTAGCGGTAATATTCGCCCACTGGTTCGGGGAAAGCTGTGAATTTGAAATTAATGAGATCCCGGGCTTCATCACTCCGGCCAGGTAAAACGATACCGACAGGTTGCTGTCGATCGATAGCGCCTTATCTTCGAGAGAATCGCTCCACTTATCGAGGAGCCGGCCACCGCCGTATTTATTCGGTTCAAACCAGAGGGAATAGGTCAGGGCGGTTGAGAAATTTGAATATGCCGCGGTACTGTCCGCCTGAACATATTCGGTCGAATCGCTTAACTGGATGGCATACGAGGTAAGGCCATAGGACCAGGTGGCTCCATGGATGGTGCCGGTGTGGTTCTGGCCGCTCGAATCGTGAGCGACGGTTCCCGTTCCCTCAGTAAATCCCCAGAAGGATACCAGGCTGTCTGAAGCCCCTTGTGCATAACACATTGAGCATAAGAGGCATATAGCGAATGCGGTGCGAATCATGAGCTCCCCCGGGAAAACCAGTCGGCAAATCTTCTTAAAAATATTATTAATCCTGCTGCGGGGGCGTAAAATGGTTACACCATTGAAAAGCAGATGCCCCGGCAAACATGGCTGCTGTGGCGGGAATCAGTAATGAGGATTGGTTTTGAAGCTCCCCGGAGCAAGAGCTCCGGGGACCGCGAAAGCAGCCTGTCATGCGCTCGCTGTGCCTGTTCAAGGCAGGTCTATTGACATGGCGGACAGTCCGGCCGGTTACCTCATCAGAAGGCGGTTCTGCAAGCAATCGTCCGGAATCGGGAACTCAGGCAACAAGCGGAACAACGGCAGTATAACCTGACTACCTTCTATTTCAGGCACTGCAGTATTTCTGTCGATTTGCTCAATTTTGGTCCTTCCTCTTTCTGGACTATCTTGTAAAATTCACAGGTCATGCAGTTGGCAAGCTTGGTTGCAAAGGTTCCCTGAACCTTCCCGCCGCAAAATGTTCCCGATAGTGCCCAGCAGGAGCGTCCCCCATTTTTGCCGGAGTTTAGTCCATTCGCGCGCGATTCGGATGCCGCCGGGCACGTACCGAGCTCTGCAACTTTTGCGCCTCCCGGTTCCCTGCCGCATTTTTTAAACTCCCAGCAATTTTGTGCAGGCATTACTATGCTCCTTATTTCTCAGGTGGATAATCATTAAATTGGAAGGACAGGCTTCCAAGTTTCATTATATCATCATGGGAGCATACAATCCACCGCATACAACAAGGATGGTTACAACAACTATCAATGCAGAAGAATGTCGGAATCGGAGTACAAGCGAATTTTCGGGGAAGATTTACAGCCTTTTGATTTTACGCATATACGAATCTATACCTCTAGGGGTTTGGTTTTCCGTATTTGCCTTTTCTACCCTGAAAAAAGGCGTTGCTGAAGGGAAGACGGGGTGTGTCGGAGACGCGGCTTTGTGCCGCTCCCCCAGCCGAGCAGCAACCAAATGCTTAACCTAATGTAAAATAAATTTCCGCTCCCTTGCCCGGCTCGCCCTTTGCCCAGATCTTCCCCTTATGTCTTTCCAGTACCTGATGGGCAATTGCCAGCCCCAGCCCGGTACCCTCAAAATCCGATTCCGAATGCAGACGCTTAAATGGAATGAAAATCTCCCCGGCTTTGGCCATATCAAAGCCCACGCCGTTGTCCTTAACGCAAATAGATTTATCCGGGCATACGAAGAGTTCGATTCGCGGATCGGCCGTTTTTGAGGTAAATTTCCATGCATTGCGAAGGAGATTTGAAAGCATGATGGTTATAAGTTTAGAATCGCCCTGCACGTTCAGATTCCCCCGCGTAACATATGCCACCGCCCGGTTTGGCTGCGAATCGCGAAGTTCATTGATAATAGTCGCGGCAATGGGGCCCAGATCGATTTCCTCCAAAGTCATGGCTTCCCTGGAGATATTATACAGTAACAAGAGGCTATCGATTATTTCATTCATCTTGAGAGCGCTTCCGGAAATACGTGTCAGAAGGTCGCCGACTTTTTCGTCTATATTCTTTGAGTACAAACGATTGATGGTATCGCTCAAGCCCTTGATCACCGTTATGGGATTACGGAGGTCGTGAGCCATGGCATGGGCGAATGCCCTGAGATTATCATTGGCAAGGGTCAGAGCCGTCGCATGGCGGGCAAGTGCCTCCTCCAGAAGTTTACGTTCCGTGATGTCACGTATATTGCACTGAATTACGGATTGGTTGCCTTCTGTATAGACATTGCTGACAAACTCCACATCGATTTTCCTGCCATTGGCCGTTTCCAGGGGGAGGTCTTCATAGCGGATATATTTTTTTGATTTCAATTCATCATAATTGTCCTTATTCGCGATGATGTCCTTAAAAAAACCGATATCCCAGATTGTTTTATCGATAAACTGCTCATAGGAATATCCCAGTAAATCGACCAGGAATGGATTCACATCGACGATTTGCCCGGACTCCGCATCAAGGATGAGAATCCCGTCTTTTGCTGTTTCAAACAATCGCCGGTATTTTAGCTCGGAGGTTTTGAGCGCGGCTTGCACATTTTCGGCAATAATTCTATCGGCATCCGTCTGGTATTCCACTATTCGATCCTTTTTCCTGGAATGAAGCATATATTTCTGCTGTTGGAAGGTAGCAAATGTAAACCATTGAAGTTTTTAAACGCGGCTGCGAAACTAAAAAGGATGAAACTAAAATATTTTATTCCAGCTCATAACTATTGAACATGGTCTGTTGATCGTACCGGCTCTTTTCCTGCCGCACGTTTTTTTTCCTCTTCCCACCATTTCCTGAAAGCTTCACCGTATTTCCCGATCCATTCGCAATAAATATCGTTGAGAGGCTTGTCCCTGAGCGGATCATGGCCTATCTGTTCTCCCAGGAACCACTTGAATCGCTCCATTTCATGAATCTGCGCTCTATTACAATCCTGCAGGTCATTCTGCTGCGAGATTTCTGTCGGCATGTTTTGCTCCCCGGTGTCTCCCCGGTACCATGAGATCAGCAACTCGATCGATCCCTGGTAAACACTTGTTTTGTGGTTCTCCTGTCAAGGCATTTATACGGGGAATTATTATTTATTCTTAACCGCATTCAACTGCGCATCCAGACTATCCTGTTCGGCCTTTAGTTTGCTAATCTCAAACTGCTCTTTCTCAATTCCCTCATCAGCCGTTGTCTCGCGCTGTTTATAGTTTTCGATGGCGTGATAGGTCTCGGCCGGGGTGAGCGGTGGAGGCGGTGGCACCGGAGCTGCAACCGGCGGTGCCGGAGGTTCGACAGAGGGTGCCGGAGCTGCTGCCGGCGCGGTGGACGCGGCCGGAGCTTCTGCCGCCGGGGCGGTATTCGGGGCGGCCGGAGTTTCCTTGAGGACCGGCGCCGCAGGTTGCGTCTCCGGCAAAGCGGGATTCGCCGCAACCGGCATTACCGGGTGCGCTGCGGCAGAGACGGTGTCCGGCGTCTTAGGCTGCAAGGGTTGCACGGGCGCGGCCGGCGCCGTGCCCGATGCGGATACAAAATGCTGGCTCGTATCGATCATGACGCTCAGCGCCATGGCGGCGCCGCGCGCGGCGGAATCGCGGGCATTGACCTCGAAAGCGATCCAGTTATCTCCGCCCTTGAGCGTGGAAGCGATGCCGATGGCGCTGTCCGGCAGTATCGGCGGCATCGGCTTGCCGACCGTATCGCTCAGGATGAGCAGGCCATTGACATACAAACGATAGGGCGCCTGCGTCATAACCCGGACGTCCGCGCTTCTCGGGGCGCCGCTCAGGAAGGCATTCCGGCGGAAATAAACGGGCCCGGCCGGGGTAGCGCTGCCGAGGTACAGGGCATGGACCGGGGCAAAATCCTTACCCGGACAGGGTGCCAGGGCGAGTGCACGCTGCCAACCCTCCTGCGGCGGCGTTGCAGCTTTCCATCCGGCGGCGCTGTCGGCCCTGACGAGCCATCCGCTGTCCGACACCACCGCGACCGGCTGGTAGAAGGCGCGGCCATACTTGGTGGGGTCGAGCCGCGCGAGACTTTCGAGAATCCTGCGCGACCAGGGGCTTGACTCAAGATTATTCTTCCGGACGTTCGCCAGCCCCTCCTCGTAATACTGGATAGCCTTGTCCTGCATTTCGTAGGAGATATCCTGGAGCTGGAAGACGATATCTTCTTTTTCAGCCTTGGTCAGGTCTCCGCTGAGGTCCTTCGCGCGGGCGACGATCTCGGCGTACATGCTGTCGTAATCGAGCCCTATCGAATAATTATCTTTCGCAAACATTGACCGGCACGAGTCGATTTCCCTGCCCGTGAGGCCGAGTGAATCGGCGAGTGAAAGCGCTCCCACATAATAATCGCAGGCTGCGCGCTTGAGCGGCAGTACGGTTTCGAGCAGGCGCTTCTGGTACTGGTAGTAGTGGACCGGTTTTTCACGTATCGCAAGGGGAACCGGGGCGGCCTGCATCACGCCTGCGGCTTCCCACAGCCACGCTCCCGCTTCGATGATATTTGTCCTGAGGGCGCTGTCGGACTTCGCGATCCATTGTTTCTGGTCCGCAGAGAGCGAATCGAAGGCTTTCGCGATGCTTCGTACTTTCCCATAGGGAATAAAGGACTTCTGCAGCAGCGCGGACGAGACGGTCAGGATGTCCTTATCGAGCAGGGCCGCCTTGATAGGATCGAGCGGAGGCCGCGCCTGGTTCTTCCAGGCCATGGCGAGGTCCTCGGAGAGTCGTCCTATATAGTTGGCCGCCTCGAATATCCGCGGGCTCCGGTACTCCATAACCCGCCGGAACGAGGCCTCTGCGTCCGCCATGAGGCCGCTCTTTTCGCGCATGATCCGCAGCAGATCCTCCCCGGTCCCGGTAAACTTGAGAGCAAGGAACGTTTCGCGCTTGATTAGTCCCGAATAGTAGGCGGCTTCGGCTGCATGGAAATTATCCGTGGCAAGATTTTCCCTGGACAGTTCCGTATTGAGCGCCTCGGTCTGCGCAAAGCCGATGAGGGCATTGCCGAAATACCCCTTGTCGTAGTAGCACTTTGCAAGCATGTAACTGGCTTCCACGGCCTGAGGCAACTTTGAATAGCGGCTGATGAACGTGCGATAGGCCTCGATCGCCTTGTCGATCAGCCCCGCTTTTACATAATAGGCACCCGAGCGGAGCAGCATGAGTTCCACGTTCTTTTCGCCGGGATACATTTCGCTGTATCGCTCATTGACCTCGGCCATCTTCTCGGGCTTACCGAGCTTTTCGTAGCAGAACCCGACATTGAAGAGCGCATCCTTCGCCTTATCCGAGGCGGGATATACGGCTATGATGCGTTCGTAGGCCTGTGCCGCCAGATCGAACTTTCCGATTTTTTCATAGTCGCCGGCGGAATTGAACAGGGCTCCGGCTGCGAGCTTCGACTGCGGATAGCGGGTGACAAGGTCCGCATACCGTTCGCAGGCCTTGTCCCATTTGCTGAGTTTTTCCATGGCTTCGGCCGCATTGAACAGCACAACGTCGCCGTATTCGCTGCCCGGGAACTGCTCGTCGATCGAGCGGTAGAGCTCGGCGGCCTGCTCCGCGTTCCCCGTACTGTCGATCTTCTTTGCATTCAGGAACTCGGACTGCAGCAGGAGCTTTTTGGCGGCTGCGCGGAGAGTCTCGTCTCCGGAACTCTTCCAGACCTGCTCGAAGGCCTCGCTCGCCGCCCCCCAGTTATCTTCGGCATAGCGGCATTGGCCGAGAAACAGGAGCGCCTCAAAGTATTCGGGTCCGCCCTGGCCATGGGCAACGATGGCCTCGTAGCTCTTTTCGGCATCCGCCAGTAGGTGGCGGTTGAAGTACACGGCGCCCAGCCCGAGCATCACCTTGCTCCACGAACTTCCGTGCGGGAAAAGCGTGCAATAATTAAGGACCGCGTTGATGACGCGCATGGCCGCCAGGTCGATCTCCCCCTTCTTGACCAGGCTGTCGGCAGGCAGGAGCTCCTGGCTGATGGCAAAGGCATTGAGAGCTGCCTGCTCCCGCCGGGTCGAATCGACCGACGGCAGCTTGCTGTAGGCGGTATACCGGGCGAACGCCTGCTCCTTATCATGAAGCTTGGTATCCTGGATCACGGCGAGATTCCAGAGCGCCTCGGCCGCATGCGGGTCCTGCGGATAGGTCTCCACGAGACGCTCGTAATTCTTCGCGGCATGTTCGTACTTGACGGCGTCCTTGGTAGAGTCGGCCTGCCGGTACGTAGCATCGGCAACATAGAGGCCGTTGGCAATCGACATGGAGTCAACGGACTTGAGCAGGGTGCTGTCGCCGCCGAATTGCTTCTGCCATGCCCCCCCTTACCGTACCGCGCGGTAAAATCTTCACGCAGAAGCATTGCAGAATCGGTATTCTTGTGGCTGTCGTAAAGCCGAATGAGGGAGACCGAGCTGGTGGGTGCATCCCGGCTCTCCGGGTACTCGTTCAGGAGGCGCTTGTATACGCGAATAGCACCGGGATAGTCAAGATCTTCCTCCCTGAGCTCGCCTATGCGTTTTACTACCATAGCAGAATAGTCGGGGCTGTTGGTCAACTTCAGGAAGCCGATCGCATCGTCCATTTTCCCGAGTAGATCGTAACAGACGGCAATGTAGTCGACCGCCTCTTCGCGGAGGAGCGGGTTCTTGACCTGGTTTTCCTCCCGCTTTGCAAGGTTGAAATCCGGGTGCGAGCCTTCGATGAGGTACTTGAAGACCGCAATGGCGTCCTCGTACTGGTTCTGCATGTAATAACACCAGCCAAGCTGGTAGAGCGCCGCATAGTACTGCGGATGGTCCCGGAAGAGCAGCACCCGGCGGTAGGCGTCGGATGCAAGGGTATACCCGTGGCCGTTTTCGCTCTTCGGGTGGTCGAAATAGTATTTGCCGATGCGCATATTGGCTTCGACGAAGTACTGGCTTTGCGGAAATTTTTCGATGAGCTCCTGGAGCACGGTATTGGCGGTATCGTCCCGGCCCCACTTTTCCATGGCGAGCGCCTTGTAAAAATAGGCGCCCTCGACTACCTCGTCGCCGGGATACTGGCTGATAATATCGTTGTAGGTCGCTACGACTTTTTCAAGGTGATACTCCGGAAACGCGAGTCCGGCCGTGTCCTTTCCCTGTGCCATTTTCTGCTCGTATGCGGCCAGGGCGGCCTGGAACTGGTCCCCGGCTTCATCGAAATAGAGCTCGGCCAGCCGGAAAAGGATCTTCGCGCAGTACTTGCTTTTCGGGTATACATCGAGGCTGGTCCGGAGATGGCTGATGAGCCCCTCGCGGTCATTGGCGATCATTTCAACAAGGCGATCCCGGTCGGCCTCGGTGTAAACTTTCTCCGGGACCGCCCCTCCCTGCTTTGCCTTGTCGGACGAAGGAACCGGTGCAGCTTCGGCGGTCTTCGCAGGCTCGGCGGCCTTTACCGGGTTTCCCGGGGATGTCGCCTCGGGGGTTTTCTTTGCCTCTTCTGCTTTTACTGCGGCTTTCCTGCGCGCGGCAATCTGCTCGCTTGCCCGCTTCAGCTCTTCCTTGGTCTCCTGATATTTTGCAAATACCCAGTCGATGAACTTCGCCTGCAGTTCCTCGTCGCCTTCACGGTTTTTATACTCTTTGCCGATGCACTCCTTCATGACGATCGCATATTCGTGGTCGCACTGTTCGCGGCGGTGTTTCAGGGAATCCAGCGCAAGGCGCATAGTTTCCGCCGCGGTTTTCGGGACAACAACCGTATCTGAGGTGACCGGGGGCACCAACACGCCCGACGCGAGGATGCGACCCTGGAGATCGGATATCGAATCGTCGAATAGGTTTTTGCGGGTCTTGAGCATCCCGAGATACCGCCGCTCGGCCTGGTAGGGTACGCCGCTGCCCGGCGTTCCTTCCGGGCCGTTACCCGGCGCTCCCTCGGGCGCTACCTCCTTGAGCAGGTCGTAGTACCGGCTTTCGAGGTCCTGCAACTGCCTGGAGTTGCTGTTGACATCCTCTTCGAGCGATTCCCGTCCGTCGCGGATGGCAAGATGCTCGATGTCCTGCCAGGACGAAAGCATATCGGCGATCCGGTCGACCTCATCGAAAATCTCGAAGGTGAGTCGCGCGTTCACGATCTCCTGCCGTATGAGTCGGCCGACAAGCGCCGCATTGGCCTTGTCTCCAAGCCGCCCGTACGACTCCTCGAGCACCGAGGCAATTTCGAAATAGTAGGAGTTCGCCGGATTCTTCTCAAGAAAAAGGAGAGCGAGTTTCGCGCTCTTTTTATAGTTGCCCATGTCAAAGTAGCACTGGGCAATCTTTACCTGAGCATATTTGAACCGTTTCGCCTTCGAGGGCACCTTCCGGTAAAATTTAAGCGCCTCCGCAGGGGTATTTTGCAAGTAATAGATGTCGCCGATGAGAATCGAGGTCTCGTACAGCAGTTCCCCGCTGCCACCGCTCTTCCGCAGGTCCGTCAGGGTTTCGAGCGCCTCACCGAACTCCCGGGTCTGGATCCGGCAGAGTGCAGACAGGAACCGCGTCCGCGGGAGCACCGAGGATGTTGCCGGGATCTGCGCAAGTTTTTCGAGCGCGGCCGCATACTCCCCATGCCCGTAGTCGTGGAGCGCCCCGACGTACCGAACGGCATTGATCAGGGGATGTGCAGCAAAATTCCGGCAGAAGCTCGCGTAGAGCGAATCCACTCCTGGCTCGTCGTTTGCAACCGCAAATTCAAGGAGGCGGTAACAGCTGGCGGGCACATTATCGGAACCGGGATAGTCGTCGATGATTGTCCGGTAATCCCGCGCGGCAAGTCCGCGGCAGCCGAGCCAACGGTAACTCTCGCCGAGCGCAAAGACGAGGAAATCCATCCGTCCGTCCGGCAGGCTGAGGGAGCGCAACTTTTCGAGATTCTCTGCAGCACGGCGGTATTCGCCGTCGGCATAGTGCTTGAGCGCCGAGCGGACATCGGCCGGAAGGGTCACGGCAACCTGGCTCAGCGCTACGGGTTCTTCGCTGTCGGCACATTGGAGCAACCACTCGACGCGCAGGGAGTCGTCCCCGGAACGAATAGTCCCTGCCGCGGCAAGCGTCATGCCTGCCGTCAATACCGCGAGGATTGCCCGGAGCGCTATCTGCAGCATCGGAACCCTACATCTTCCGTCCGGGCCGTGAGGGACCCGGGCATAGTCAAGCTGCAGTTGGCGTCTTTCCCGTCGCGGAAAGATCCGCCCATCATGAGGGGATAATCGTCCTCCCGGTCCTCGATCCACTCCCAGACATTCCCTACCATGTCGTAAATACCGCCCGACGAGCACTTGCCGAATGCTCCGGAGCGCGAGGCCCTGCGACCTTCGGTGGGGCAGCGTTTTTTATCATAGGTATTGCCATAGGGATAGGTGGTCTCGGAGCCGCTCCGGCAAGCCAACTCCCACTCCTGTTTCGTGCAGAGTCGCTTACCGGCATCGATGCAGGCGATTTTGGCCTCGACCCACGAAACCCCGGTGCGCGGCAGCCTTCCCTGGATATTCGGGTATTCGTATTTGTCGATGCAGATGACCCGGCCGCGGCCGGTGGCCGTGGAAACCATTCCCGAGGGACACCGGTCCTGCACGGTGAGCGAGCAGGTAAAAATTCCGATATTGCCGCGCACGTCGGTCACTTCGAGCCGCGGCGCATACCTTCCCGGTTGGGCGAACAGATGGCTCGCCTTCGGGTCATTGGATGCCCCGGTCTCGAACCGGCCGGAACCGTCAAAATCCCACCTGAACCGAAGACGGGCCAGAGGACTCTCCTTATCGATGCTGCTCGACGCATCGAACACAACCGGCTGCCCGGCGATGAGCGTGTCGGGATGGGTGGTGAAATGGGCCGATGGAGGCAGATCGATGAGGTAAACGAAGGTATCCGGATCACCGATAAGACCCGAAGCATCTACTGCAACCGCAATAATGGTATCCGAACCGGCAAGAGGGAAGGGCGCCGAATAGGGGGGTGAATCAGGGGAAGGCATTTTCCCATGGCGGGCATAGTGTACCGTTGCGCCGGGATCCGTGGCCAGGGCAATGGAGAGAATTTTATCGTAAGGACGGTCGCCGCTCGGGGGAATATCCGCGGTAACTTGCGGTTTGGCAAGGTTGATCGTCTTTACCATACTCCGGTTGCCGGCCCAATCCTCTGCAAAAAAGGAGAGCCTGCAATCGGTCGTGCGCGGTACCGCGATCCGGTCCTGGGAAAGATGAAGTTTATCGCCAGCTTCAGCCGCATTGTGGCCGGGAACCGGAACGGATCCATCGATCGTATAATAAAAGGTTGCGTTCTTACTGCACCTGAAGAGCACCGCAATCGAATCTTTGGACTTGCGGGTGATGGTGATGCCCAGCCGGGGCGGTGTCCAGTCTGTAAAGTACAGACTTCGCCGGACCACGCTGACAGTGCCGTCCGGCAATTTAACATAATATTCGAGGATGTGCTCGCCCTGGTCGGTAACGACGACTGAATCGCGTCCCGGAGTGAAATTGGAATCCGGAAGCATGCGGTAATAGATGGATCCGGGGATAGTGGTCTTGAAATGGACCAATACCGGCGCATTGAAGATGCCTCCGTCCGGAACCGCCACAACCATGGGCCGGTTCAGCTCGTCCATGACCACCACGTTACTCGCATTGCCGTAAAGGTCGGTGAAGAAGTAGCGGAGCGTTTGCCCCTGCCGCAGCGAGAACGGCGTGGCGTATACCGGCGATTTGAGGGTAGGGTCCGCACCGCTGATTTCGTAGTAGATGGTCACCGGATCGCTGCACTCCATCGCAACGGTGTAAAACCCCCCCTGCCCGGTCGGGGTAAGATGAACCTGGACTACGGGGGGGACCGTGTTAAGGACATAGCGCCCGACAACCTCCTCGGACCACACTCCCGCCGCAGTCTTTGCCCGGCAGCGAAGGGTAGTGGTCCCATCGCGGGAGATGGTGACGCCCGCAGGCGGGCAGGTAATCCCCCTGGTCCGGGGATCAGAGCCATCGAGTGTGTAATATATGGTTGCCGGCTGGTCGGCGGTTATTGCTACCGCCTGCGACCGGTTGAATTGTCCTCCGGCAGGGCTCAGGGTAACCATGGGCATCGGCGACTCGTAGTGCCGTTCCCATTGCAAAGGGCTTGACGCGTTCCCCGATGCGTCGATGCCGAGGGCATTGAGCCGCCCTACCCCGCTATGGGGAATGACCAGCACCAGCGCTTGGGTTATTGAATCGCCGCCTCCGGTACGGAAGGTCGGGCTCCGGTCGCCGGGGTCGGTGCCGTCAAGGGTATACCGGATAACTCCCCGCTTCTTCATGACAAGCTTCAGTGTATCCGCGGACCGGCCTTCAAGGACCTGCAGGTAAACTTTCGGGGCGATGGTGTCGATGATGAATTCCCACTCCTGGATCGGGGACATCCGTCCTGCGGTATCCTTGCTGAAAGCTCGCAATTTATTCATACCGGCGGGAGTGACTACCCCACTGTCATACTTTTTGAAATATTCAGGTGGCGCAATGGGGTCAAAGGTGTAAAAAACCTGTTTCCCGAGCGGCACATCGAACGTGAGGGTCTGAACCCGGTTATACAGTCCGCCAGACGGGTGGATAGGGACCTTCACCGCATGCGTGTCGATGACATACCCGAGAAAGCCCGAGAGTTTTTCCTTTCCGGCAGTATCGACTGCAACCTTGCCGATGCCGGGAGCTCCGGCCGGATTCGTCGCATTTGCGACAGCGATGAGGCCAAGGGTGCAGAGAAGGAGGAGCGCTGCAGGAATACGCTTAACTTTTTTCCTGGGATGGTTCGGGTTCACTATTGCTTTCCTGCTATTCTGAGTTCGAGGGTTTTCCGCAATTCCTTATCGCGGGTCAAAACCAGCGCCTTCTTCCAACAGTCCATTGCAAGCTCACCGTACATCTTGTAATTCGCATAGATGTCGCCCATAAGCAATAGAGGAGCGGGATTATCCGGTGCACCGGCACAGGCAAGCTTAAGCGCATAGAGGGCATTGTCGTAATCGCGGTACCCCTTGAATTTAATGAGGTCGTACATGCTCTCCCCTACTCCGAGGAGGCCGCCGGAATCGTCGGGAAACTGGCGGAGTAAAGCGCGGCTGCGGGCGAGAGCCTGCCCGTAGGATCCCATCTTAAGGCAGACCGCAGCGCTCAGGTTCATGAACTCCCGGTTCGGCGGTACATGCGCGCAATAATTATCAACAGGCCCGAGGGCATCACGATACCGGCCATGCTTCATGAGCACCCGGGCGAGCCCCCTGACTGCCGCTGCATTGTCCGGCTCAAGGTCGATGATTCGCCGGCATGTACGCTCGGCATCCTTGTCCCTGCCGAGCTCAAAATCGATCGCCGAGAGCCGTACCAGGATATCGATCCGGTCCGGCTGGCTGCGCAGCAGGCGGTCATAACAATGTGCCGCTCTCCTGAGGCTGCCTTCGGCCTGGTAGGCAATGGCCAGGTTATTGAGAACGATTTCATTGACAACGCCGGCCCGGTCGGCTTTATGATATGCTTGGATGGCTTTGGCGGGAGAACCGCCGAAATATTGCAGGTCGCCGAGATTATTGAAGGATGATTGACGCGTCGAACGGGTGCGCGCTGCGGTTTCGAAACAGCGGGAAGCATCTGCGGTCTTTCCTTCGTACCAGTATACCACGCCCAGATACACTTCGATGTCCGGATCAGGACTATCCAATGTCGCTTCCCGCGCCCGCAGCAGCAGCTGCTCCGCCTTGGCATACCATTCCAGCTTGACATACGTATTTGCAAGGTTCAGCAGAATTATGGAATTTTCCGGGGCGAAGTTCAGGGCCGATTCAAGAATGGCGGCAGATTCAGTAAGCCTTCCTGCCCGTCGGAATGACTCACCGAGAGCGGCATAGTAGCGCGGATAAAAAGGCCGGAAACGGATAAGGGTGTTGAAGATATCCGATGCCTGGGCAAAATCTCCCGCCGAGGAATAGGCACTGCCCAGGGCAAAGGCCGGTTCCAGGTCCGAAGGGCCGAATGCCACCGCCTGCCCGAGCGTTGCAATTCCACGCTGGTACTCGCCGGCGGCTACGTAAACCCCTCCCATTGCCATGAGGCCAACGGGAGTCTGTTCCAATAGTTCCCGGTTCGCAGCGATGAATTTAAAACCCTTCGACGGCTTTGCGCTCTCACTCAGAAAATCGGCATAGGCGGCGACCACCCAAGGATCTCCCGGAGCACGGGCAAGTGCCCGATCGAGGGCTTCCTTCGCGCGGACCGGGTCGCCAGCCCTTCTGTAAATCTGTCCCTGCCGGCAAGCGGAGGCGGCAAATTCCGGGTCGAGCTCTTCCGCCCTTGCATAGGCGGTAATCGCGCCGTTTGGATTACCGCGCATCTCATAGCCATAGCCGGCGGCAAAGGTGCGGTAGGCGGTGGTGTCGCAGGATGGATCGTGGTGCAGCGAAAGGGTGTCCGCAGATGAAAGCGGGTAACGGATGGTCCCCAGAATTTTGAGGAGGGCATTATCGACCAGGGGGAAAAAATTGGACTCCTTATCGGCCACGGTCAGCGAGACGCTCAGCGGCTGTTCTTCCCCGCTGGTTGTCCAGAACAACCTGAAGTCGGCTTCGATGCGATCGCCTTCAATCCGGAACTTTCCGCCGATTGCGACATCCCAGAGCCAGCGGGACCGGTGCCGCATGGCGAGACTGTCCGAGTCCATCTGCCACCCCGAGGAATCTGCCTGGAAAAGAAAAACGGGGTCCCAGACCTGCATGTTATCGAGGAGGCGCAACTTTCGAAACATGGTTTCAGCAATGCCGGAGCCGATCCATTCATTGAGAGCGCCGCCGTTTTCGTTTTTAAGCGGGAAAACTGCGACGCCGATCCGGGCTGCAAAAACACTCTGACAAGCGAAAAGCACCAGGAAGAGAGATGCCAACCACCCTGCCATACCGGGTGATCGGCGCATCGGTATATGAGTTTGCACGTGATTTTCCATTATTCCAAGCCATGAGCGATGAAACGGCGGGTATCGCCGCCTCCCGGCAACCTGTCAGGGAATCGGAATTTCTCCCTGGGATCCAGGTTCGGGCAGATCGGTCCCCTTCCTTCCAGAAAGACCTGACCTATAGCTTTTAATCTATATTACAACCCATTATTATAACACATTCTTCAGACATTCCAACACTATTTGTATTTCCCTGCCCATCCATGAGCTTACGTGTCCAGACGGCAGGACCAAATCCGACTGATAATGTATTTTTCAAAGTGCAAGCCGTCCAGGATCTATAACCCTTAATTCTGCGCTGAAAAAGGACCCCTGCTCATGATACCGCTCAGCATGATCGTGCTGTCCGCGATGCTTTTTTCCTTCTGCTGTTCCCTGATGGAGGCTTGCCTGCTGAGCCTCTCCCGTTCGGATGTTGCACGTATTGCAGAGCACCGGCCGACGGCCAGCGCCATCTGGAGAAAGCTCAAATCGAATATCCAGAAGCCGCTTTCGGCGGTTCTTATCATCAATACCCTGGCAAATGTAGTGGGAGCGTTTTTTGCCGGGTTTCAGGCCAACAGGGTCTTTGGCGGCAAATGGAATTTCGCCTTCTCTCTCGTGTTCTCGTACATGCTGATTCAGTGGTGCGAAATTCTCCCGAAAACTCTCGGTGTCCGCCATAACCGCCGGATCGCAGCGGTTGCAGCACGTCCCTTTGCCGCGATTGTGGCAATTCTGGGGCCAATCATTCAGGCCATAGAATTCATGAACCGTCCGTTCTCGGGAAGCAAGTCCTCGGTTGCAGAGACCTCGGTCAGCGATATCCGTGTTCTTGCCAAATCCGCGGCGCTTGAAAATCTCATCACCAAGGAGCAGGAAAGCCTGATCTCCCGCAGCGTCCATTTGTCGACGCTCAAGGCCTGCGATGTCATGATCGAGCGGGCCGACATCAACGTCCTGAGCACCACCATGAACCTGCAGGACGGGCTCATTGCGGCCCATCTTTACCGCCACACGCGGCTGCCGCTCGCTGAAAACGGCGATGTCGACCACATCATCGGCTATGTCAATTTCAAGGATATTGTCGGGGCGCTACATGTGAATCCGGCCGACCCGTCGCTGCGCGGCATCATGAGGCCGGTATCTTTTGTGAAAGAGCGCGCAGGCATCCCCGAGCTCCTGACCAAGCTGACGAGGGGGTACCAGCATATCGCCATTGTTCAGAACGAAAAGGGAGCCACCAGGGGGCTCGTAACCCTAGAAGACATCATCGAGACGCTGGTCGGCGACCTGCAGGACGAGTACGATATGCCGCCGGACTTCATCGTGCGCCTGTCGGATACCCGCTTTCGCCTCGGCGGCAGCGCAACCTTCAGCCAGATCAAAGCGCGCGCCTTCAGCGACCTTACGCGCGAAGATAACGGTACGCTCGATCAGGCCTTTAAGAAGCTGGCCGGCGGCAAGACGCCGCCTGAAAACTTTTCGATGAAAATCGGTTCCATTTCCTTCAAGATCCGCCGGGTGGTACGAGGAAATATTTACGACGTTGTCGGAGAACGGGTACCCGCGACTACGTAAGTGCTTATTGCCGCCGTTCCTGCTTTTTCACCACGATCTCTCCCTTGCCGCCGGTCAGGATAAACCCTGTTCCGGACAGCAGATTCTCTATTCCCGTGCGCAGCTCCCGGGTGCTTTCAGGAAGGTAATCGCCATCATCGTAGGGGGTTGCGAGGGTACAGCGGCATTGCGAGGCAGTAGGTTCAAACAACCATTGCGGCACGCTTTTTCCCGAACCGGTAAGGCTGTCGAAGCGGAAAAAAAAACGCCGATAGTCCTGGTTTGCGGCCTCGATCATTGCGCGGATTTTTTCCTGCAGTATATCCGATATTCCGGCTGAAGGGGGCGGAGTCTTAATTTCGGACGCTGCGGAGGAGCGGACCCGGCGCCAGGCGCCGGACGGGTCAAGCGAGCACCAGCCGAAGCAGGGCGGATCATCCGGCAGGAAAACATAGCAGCGGCCCCCGCGGCGGAAAATACGCACCAGCGGACCCGCTGGAACGCGTCGCACCGGCCCGGTTACCGGGGCAACGGTCAAAACTCCTCCCCTCGTTACCTCGACGGTATCGCTCAGCACCTCGCAATCGCCGAGAATCAGCGGCTCTTTCTTCCCTGCTGCGCCGGAATAGCCGCCGGAGCCGTCCCTGAGCAGGAAATAGACGGAATTACCCATGCGGAATTTGCCCGCGCGGCTTATCCCGTCCCCGAGGAGCACATTCGGTTCGACCAGCTGGAGGGGGGCATAGGGAGCGAACCGGGCGAGATCATCGGCGGAAAGAGACTGTTCGAACTCGTTGTAAATGGTAAAGGAGGAAGCTGAAGGAATGAGATAGAAGGTGCCGCGGGATTGGGCCGATGCAAGGGCAGTAAGTGTAGCCAGAATTATTAAGAACTTATTCGACATGAGAGAACCCCTTCGGCGGGTGACATCTATTCAAAATAATAAACGCAACTTTCGCGGGCACGATTAAACTGTCGAAAGCAGGCAGGTCAAACGATTATGGTTGGATGGATCAGCGGGGAGTGTAAATTGCGCAACCGCGATTTTTATGCATTTCACGAATCTTGTCGATGTGCATTTTATTTTCGGCGATGCTGTCCCGCAATATTTCAATCACCACGGTATTGAGCGGCAGGCTCTCGGCAAGACCAAAATAGAATTCCTTCAAACTCAGCTCCATTTCAAGCACATCGGACAATGCCTTTTTCTTGGCGGGACAGGACTGCCGATAATCCCCCATGGCTTCATCGATCTTTTCCATAATCCGACGCATGTTGTCTATATTTGGTCCCACAGGATCATTGAAAATATTTTTCCTGAAGGAAATAGTTTGAATTGCACCGGTCAACTTAAGGGCATGGCACTCCTGATGGGCGCAAAAACCTGCCCACATTCCGGCGTCTTCGGGAAAGAGTTGCCACATCAGGTGGTAAAGTTCGCCTGCTTTTATTTCAAGGTGAATAGCATCCTTCAGGAAGGTATCGATCTTCATATTTTTCGATTGTCCCGCTTCTATACCGGTTAAAGCGGAATATTTCCGCTCATATAAAAAAATCCGTTTTTTCTCAGGTGTTTTTTACATTAAGGAAATCACTTCTCTGATAATAATGTCGTATAAACCATCCTCATTTTCGTTTTGCTTCAGGAAATCGCACTGCAGGCAATCTCCCAGCCTGTTTGGCGGGGAGCCGGGTACCAGCTCCCGGGAAAATTTGCCGTTAATCGCCCAGCAGGCGCGACACCCGTTCTTGCCGGAATTCGTTTCAGCAATAGCTGCTTCATTTGCCGCCGGACACACCCCGGACGCGGCAACGTTTGCTCCTCCCGGCTCTCTCCCGCATTTTTTGAATTCCCAGCAATTTTTTTTAAGCATGGTCTGCTTTTATTATACCATGGCGACGGACTATATGCTATTTCCATTGGATTAACGAGCAGGAATCCAAATACAACTTCAAAATCAAAGTCAACATCTGGGCGTTCCGGAGGGCACCCTGAAGGGCGCCCTCCGGCGCGCCTCCGCCGGGCTCTCGGCAGAGCCGAGCCGGTCTGGGGAGCCATGCGGCGCTTTGCGCCTGTGGCTCCCCAGACTGTCGGGGTCGCTATCGCTCTCCCCGACACCCTTTGTCCTCGCTAACGCAATGTCAACTGCCGCCTCACACCTGCCGCTCTCCAAAAGTGGAGAGGGGAAGATTATATGCGATTAGGTAATTATGTTTTATTCATCTTTTATATTTTTTCTACCAAATGGGAGCGTTGCGGGGGTGCGAGAGCGCCTGCTGAGCAAAGCGAGGCAGGAATCGCCTCGCACCTCCGCAGGAAGGGGTGTGTCGGAGACGCGGCTTTGCGCGGCTCCGACCAGGGGAAACCCGCGTAGCGAGGTTTCCCCACCAGAGGCTTTAATAATTCATCGCAAAATTACTTATTTACTAACCAGTTCATAAGTATGTCGACATTAACATGCCGTATATAATACTTCAGGATGGTTGAAAAAGGCTTTGATAATATGAGGAGACTTTTGCAACCATCGTAGTGCGCCAATGACTTTTCTTTTTAGCATGTCAGGTCCAGCAATAAAGGTACGGCCTATTTTTGGTTTAACAGAGTTCCATACAAGCTCATCGGGGTTTGTTTCTGGCGAATAAGAAGGAAACCGAATCAAACGAATTCGACCCTTATATGATTCTACATGTTTTTTAACTTTTGCACTTCTATGAACAGGGTGTCCATCAACAATCAAATAAATTCGATTGCGTCGATTGTGAATCAGGCGGTCAATGAATTCGCAAAAAATATCTGCATTGACCGTTTTGTCGGTGACCATAAACCGCATCTCACCTTTTCGTGTTATGGCAGAAATCATGTTCAGACCGAATCGTGCACCGGTTGCCGGCACTTTAGGTGTCTGGCCGCGAGGTGCCCACGTGGTTCCCGTATGATAATCGGAGCGAATACCGGCTTCATCAGCAAAAAATACCGAAGCATGCTCGGTTTTTGCAATCGCAGCAATCCTTGGATATTCCTCCTCCATCCATTGATTAACCGCATCCGAGTCCTGCTGATATGCTCTAAAAAGCGGGCGCTGGCAGGTCAGACCCAGCTTTGCCAACAGCCGTCCGACAGATACAACACTCATGGAAATGCCGAATTGCCGTTTAATCAAATCACGAATCATCTCTCTGGTCCACAATGCGAATTCAAGCTTCAATTGCAATGGATTTTTCCCAACAACAGTACGATAAATCCACCGTACCGAGGATGTGCCCAGCTTTGGTGGGCGACCAAACAGCTTTTTCGCCTGGAGTGCTTGCCATCCTCCCGCATTGTATGCCGAAAGCCACCGGTAAATAATAGCTCTCGTCATTCCCAAAGCAGCAATCACTTGTTCCGGACTTTGTCCCGCTTGAACCGCCTGTACAGCACGAATTCGGATAGCTTCAAGCGTTTTATGATCCAAATTTCTGCCATCCAGCTTTGTAGTCTCCATAGCTTAAATATATATTATGGATACTTACTTATGAACTGATTAGTAATTGCCCTATATCTTCTTAGAATCTCTTCAATTTGGTTCATCTCTCTTTTGATATGGGGCATCCTGCGGTACGCTTCCGGCATGCCGGCATTGGCAATGAACGCCCCTGCATCTTCAGCCTCTCTCCCCTTTCCAAGCGCGTCATTACTTGCGGCAAGGACAAATGAAGAGAGTGCAAGGTCCGACCAGTTCACCGGCTTGCGCGCTGCGGAGATCGCTGCAAGCCTTTCTGCGAACTCAATCGCTTCGGCATAACGGTTTTCCCGAAACCGGCAGAGGCTGCGGATTTGCAGGAAAAGGGTGCTCCGGGGAACCTCCATAAGCGCTGTTTGCGCGATTGAATCGGCCGGCTCATACTGCTTCCGGTCGATCAAAATCCAGCAAAGCGAGTTCTTAGCGGGAAAATCGGAGGGAAACGGTAATCGCGATGCCCGTTCGATCTCCGCATACCCGGTGTCCCGGCTCCCGCTCTTGATAAAGGGAAGCCATCCGAAACTCCTGCCGAGATAGTAGTGGTAGATTCCGATACCAAGTAAAGCCTCACGTAATGCGGAGTCGCGCTTCATCACCAATTTCAGCCTTGAAGCGGAGGACGCCGCGTTTTCGAGCGCACTTACCCAGCTTCCGGTTTTTCCCTGGACGACCGCCATGCCGCCTTCAATGCCGGCAAGGTAATAAACGCAGCGCAGCGAATCGGTGCCCCGGAGGCGCGGAAGCCTGCCGGAAAGGATTTTTCGCGTGCTGTCCGCAAAACGGTAAAACCGGTCGCCATCGATGAGGTAGGACTCGTAATCAAGCAGAATGGCCTGCTCCACGGCGACCCGCAGGTAAAGGATAGCATTATCGTCCAGCGCCCCTGCTGGCTGCCGGGCAAGCATTTCCCGCGCGGAATCGTACTCCTGACGGGCAAGGAGCTGTTCCGTCGCGGTGAAAAGATCATTAACCGGCATCGAGGCGTGAACGAGGAGCGGCAGAGAGAACACTATAAAATTTAAAAGAATAAATAGAATTGGCATTGAAGGGAGTTGCATGGGATGTTAAAAATACTTAGCCGTGAGGCTGCTGTGGAAAAATTACAAATATCGGCTCCAGACTCATGCTATAATCAATATACCTCCAGGTCAGGAATGATTTTTTTAAGATGGATAAAATCATTATCGTTATGCAATAGGGTTACCTTGTTTTCAATCGCTGTCTGGACGATCAAAAGGTCGATCGTGCTATTCACCGTTATACCGTGTTGTCGACAGCGGCAATAGATCCTGGCCGCCGCGGCATAGGACTCGCGCCCTCCCCGAAGATCATAAAAGATTTGCGTATCGAGGTATTCTTTAAGGATGAATGGAGTATATTCTATAGGTTTTATTAATACTTCTCACAGGCCAATATCCCGGGAAACCCAACAAGCATGTCTACTGAATTTACCCGTAATTTCTGCATTATTGCACATATCGACCACGGCAAATCCACCCTTGCCGACCGGCTTCTCGAACTCACCGGCACCATCAGCAAGGAGAAGATGCAGGCGCAGGTGCTCGACGACATGGACCTCGAACGGGAGCGGGGCATCACCATCAAGTCCCATCCGATCCGTATGGCCTACCGCGCCGAATCCGGCTCCGAGTACCAGTTCAATCTGATCGACACGCCGGGCCACGTGGATTTTTCCTACGAAGTTTCCCGTTCGCTGGCCGCCTGCGAGGGCGCCATTCTCGTCGTCGATGCAAGCCAGGGCATCGAGGCGCAGACCCTGACCAACATCTACCTTGCGCTTGATAACGATCTTGCCATCATCCCGGTGCTCAATAAGGTCGACCTTGCGTCGGCCCGTCCCGAGGAGGTCCGGCGCCAGGTGAGCGAACTTCTCGGGGTCGATCCTGCCTCAATTATCGCCTGCAGCGCGAAGAGCGGCCTGGGTGTGCCCCCTATTCTCGAACGGATCATCGTGGACGTTCCGCAGCCCGCAGGAGACCCGGAAAAACCCCTCAAGGCACTCATCTTCGATTCGAAGTACGATGATTTCCGGGGCGCGGTCGCCTATGTTCGCGTTTTCGACGGTACGCTGCGCAAGGGTGACGTCATCAGCTTCATGTCGACCGGTTGTGAGTACGAGGTGGACGAAATCGGCTTCTTCCGCATGGGCCGCGTGCCGCTCGATGTGCTTTCCGCCGGTGAGGTCGGGTATATGGTCGCCAACATCCGTACGCTGACCGATATCAAAATCGGCGATACCCTTACCACGCGGATCAACGGCACCTCCGAGGCGGTCCCCGGTTATCGCGAGGTTAAACCGATGGTATTCAGCGGAATTTATCCGGTGGATAAATCGGATTACGAAAACCTGCGAGGCGCCCTCGAAAAGCTGAAACTCAACGACTCGTCGCTCAGCTACGAGCCGGAAACGTCTTCGGCGCTCGGGTTCGGATTCAGGGCGGGATTCCTCGGGCTGCTGCATATGGAAATCGTGCAGGAGCGGCTGCTGCGGGAGTTCGACGTGAATATCATAACCACGGTTCCTAATGTCAAATACAAAGTGACATCGAAAAACGGGGAGGAGAATTTCGTCGAGAGTCCGGCGAAGATGCCCTCAGCGGGGGAGATCGAATTCATCAGCGAACCCATGGTCAAGCTGCAGGTCATCTCCCCGACCGATTATGTCGGCTCCATCATGAAGCTTTGCGAAGAAAAACGCGGGGCCATGCTCCCGATGGAGTATCTCGAAACGACCCGCGTCTGCCTCCACTACAGGATGCCGCTGGCCGAGATGATCATCGATTTCTTCGACAAGCTGAAAAGCTGTTCGAGGGGCTATGCCTCCATGGACTATGAGCTTGATGGATACGACCGCGACAATCTCACCAAGCTGGATATCCTCATCAACGGTACGCCGGTGGACGCCTTCTCCTCGATTGTCCACCGTGATAAGGCATTTGCCTTCGGCCAGGAGATCACCTCCAAGCTCAAGGACCTGATCCCGCGACAGATGTACGAAGTTGCAATCCAGGCCGCCATCGGGAACAAGATCATAGCCCGCACCACGGTGAAACCTTTCCGCAAGGATGTAACCTCAAAGTGTTACGGCGGCGACATTTCCCGCAAACGCAAGCTCCTTGAAAAACAGAAGGAGGGCAAGAAGCGGATGAAGCAGGTAGGTAATGTGGAGATCCCGCAGGAGGCATTCCTTGCGGTTTTAAGCCGGGATTAGCTCATGCCCCGCCTGCATCGTCCCGATGCAGGCGTCTTTATGGGTGCTCATGGATGGAATCGCCACCAACGATTATTTTATTTCTGACTTCGCGCTCTGCCGGGACCGACCGATCGGGGCTCCAGCGGGAAAATAAACGACACAAGATTTCCTTCGGGCGATTTCAGAAATTTATCCGGTAGCATGCTGTCTTACCGCAGCATCACCCAAAACAGGCTTATGAAAGAAAAACAAGGTTATTTCGGACGATTCGGCGGAAGATTTGCCCCGGAAACGCTCATGCCCGAACTCCAGGCCGTAGAAAAGGCCTATGCCGCCTTCAAAAAAAACGCTGTCTGGAAGAAGCGCTACCGGTCGCTTCTCAAAAATTACTGCGGCAGGGAAACGCCTCTTTACTTTGCCGAAAGCCTGACCCGTAAACTCGGCGGGGGCAGGATCTACCTCAAGCGCGAAGACCTCAACCATACCGGCGCCCACAAGATTACCAATGCGCTCGGCCAGGCATTACTCGCCGTTTCCATGGGAAAAAAGCGTCTCGTAGCCGAAACCGGGGCCGGACAGCATGGCGTTGCGACTGCAACGGCTGCCGCTCTCCTGGGTCTCGAATGCGACATTTATATGGGAACCGTCGATATGGCACGGCAGCGACCGAATGTCTTCCGTATGAACCTGCTCGGTACCCGCGTGATTCCGGTCGAGAGCGGCTCTAAAACGCTCAAAGATGCGGTCAACGAGGCAATGCGCGACTGGTCGAAGACGGTCCGCACCACGCATTACGTTTTCGGGTCCGCGCTCGGACCGCACCCCTTTCCCACCATGGTCCGCGAATTCCAGTCGGTCATTGGCCGTGAGGCGCGACGGCAGATTTTAGCGGTTGAAGGCCGGTTGCCCGAAGAGGTGGTCGCCTGCGTGGGCGGCGGTTCGAATGCCATCGGGATTTTCTCGGCCTTTCTCCGGGATAAAGATGTTTCGCTCGTCGGGGTTGAAGCCGGGGGCCTGGGTCTCGAAGGGACAAAACATGCGACCCGCCTGTCGCCGACCAGGGCTTCACGGCCGGGGGTCCTCCATGGATCGTATTCCTACGTTCTTCAGGACGAAAACGGCCAGATAGCCAATACCCACTCGGTCTCAGCAGGGCTGGACTACAGCGGCGTAGGGCCCGAACACTCGTTTCTCCGCGAACTCGGCCGTGTCGCCTATACCTATGCGACCGACGGCGAAGCGGTCAATGCGTTCACAACTCTTTGCGAATGCGAAGGAATCATTCCGGCGCTTGAATCGTCGCATGCGGTAGCCTATGCATTGAAGAAAGCCCCCCGGATGAAAAAACGTTCGATCATGATCGTGAACCTTTCCGGCCGGGGCGACAAGGACATTTACTCGGTAGCCGACTACCTCGGGAAATCGCTATGAACCGTTATGAACAGACCTTTGCGCGCCTCAGGGCGAAGAACGAAATCGGCTTCATTCCCTTTGCGGTTGCAGGGGACCCGGACCTTTCGACCAGCGAAGCGATTGTCAGGGCCTACATTGACGGCGGCGCCGATATCCTGGAGATAGGGTATCCCTTCTCCGATCCGGTTGCCGATGGGCCGGTAAACCAGCGTGCCGGCCAGAGGGCCATCGCCGCCGGGTTGGACCATGAGCGTTTCTTCGGCCTCATCAGGAAAATCCGGGCGAAATCGGACATTCCCATGGGCCTCCTCGGTTATGCGAATACCATGCTGCACCTCGGCTGCGAGAGGTTCTGCAGGGAGGCGGCCGAGGCAGGGCTCGACAGCCTCCTTTTTGCCGATATGCCACCGGAAGAGTCGGGCGAGCTCAGGGAATCCATGGTGCGCCATGGTCTCGGCAGCGTCTTCATTGTCTCCGAGCTGACCCCTGTCGAAAGAATGAAGATGATCGTTTCCCAGGTCGACGCCTTTGTCTATGTAGTAAGTCGGCTGGGCGCGACCGGGGTCGATACCGAGCTCGGCACCGAGGTCGCCTCCACGCTCCAACGCCTGAGGAGGGTCACCAGGAAACCTCTTGCCGTCGGCTTCGGCATTTCGACGCCTGCTCATGTTGCCGCCATGGCCGGGGCCGGGGCGGATGCGGCTATCGTGGGAAGCGCACTCGTATCGGTTATCGAGGAACTCGCACAAAATCCGAAGAAACTTTGCAGGGAACTTACCCGGAAGGTAGCCGAATACAAGGCCGCCACGAGGAAAGCGTAATCCAATGAACCATCGCGGCCCGAAACCGCCCGAGCTTGAGGTAGCCACTATAGCAGCCCACCTCGAAGGGCTCGAAGAGACCATCATCTCCCGCCTCATCGACCGTGCGCAATTCAGCAGGAACGATCCCGCCTATCACGCGGGAGAGAGCGGGTTTTCCGGCGAAGACGCCCGTTCGCTTTTTCTTATCCGTCTCCTTTACCAGGAGCAGATGGATGCCCGCTTCGGCCGGTTCTGTGTCCCGGAAGAACGTCCCTTTTACCGGGACCTGCCCCGGCCGCAACGTTCGGCAATGCTCCCCGACACCGGGCTGCGCATCGACGATTTCGATTGTGTCAACCAGATGGAGCGCATTATCCAGGCCTACCTCGACCTCCTGTCCAGGCTATGCCGCGCCGGAGACGACGGCCACTACGGTTCGAGCGTCGAACACGACGTCTATGCGGTCCAGGCCATCGCGCGGCGCATCCATTATGGATCGCTCTATGTTGCCGAGAGTAAATTTCGCGATTCGCCGGATATTTACACTCAGTTGGCAGAAGATGGTGACGAACAAGCGATCATGGCCGGCCTTACGCGCAGGGAGGTGGAGGAGCGCATTGTTGAGCGGATCAGGGAGAAAACGGCAGCACTACAATCGACGCTCAACCCGCTCACCCGGCATGCAATCGATCCCGAGGTCATTGCGGCATTTTACCGGGAGACGATTGTGCCGTTGACGAAAAAGGGTGAAGTCGCGTACTTGCTGAATAGAAAAAAGCAGAGTCGGGATTCAGATTTAAAATAAGAAATTCAAAATAACCATGCCTTTCACCCCCAAAACAATTACTATATATAGCGTCGGGCTCCTCGGCGGCTCCATCGGGCTCGCCCTCCGCAACTCCGGGTTCAAAGGCCGCATTATCGGGCTCTCCTCTCCGTCCAAACTGCCGCTCGCCCTTGAGCTCGGTTGCATCGATGAAGGGTATCCCTACGATGCGCTCACCGATATCATCGGCTCTACCAATTTACTAATCCTCTGTTCGCCGATAAGCGTAATCCTGAAAACGTTACAAGTTCTTTCGGAGATGCAACTGCCGCAGGGAATCGTCATCACCGATGTCGGCAGCACGAAGCAGGAGATCTGCTCGGCAGCGAAGCGCTTCCTGCCCGATGTTAATTTTATCGGTGGCCACCCAATGGCGGGATCCGAAAAAAGCGGACCCGGCGCAGCCGATCCCTATCTCTTCCAGAACGCCATCCATGTCCTGACCCCTTCCGCCGGGGAGCCTTCGGAGCGGGATCGCGAAATCGCCGAGTTTTTCGAGCGTTTTCTCGGCAGCCGCGCGCTCTTTCTCGATCCTGCCCGCCACGATCGGATTGTTGCGGCAGTCAGCCATGTGCCGCATTTGCTGGCCGTCGCTCTTGTAAACTCCGTGCAGGAGGTTGAATCGGCCCTGCCCGGCACGCTTGGCCTTGCCGCCGGGGGCTTCCGCGACATGACGCGCATCGCCGGGGCTTCCTACGATCTCTGGCACGACATTTTTGCCACCAACCGGCAATCGATAGAGCCGCTCATCGAGGGGCTGATTGTTCGTTTGAGCGACATGAAACGGCAGCTCGACACCGGCACGCTGCGGGAGTCGTTCGATGCCGCGGAAAAAACCCGCTCCAAAATTCCCAGCAATGCCAAGGGATTCATCAGGCGACTTTCGGAAGTACTCGTTATAGTCAAGGACCAGCCCGGCATCATCGCCACTATTGCCGCGACGCTTGCCGACCGGGACATTAACATCAGCGACATCGAGGTGCTTAAGGTCCGCGAGGGGGAAGGCGGTACGATCCGTCTTGCGTTCGAATCTCCCCTCCTGGCGCGGCAGGCAATCGACCTCCTGCAGCAGGCGGGCTTCCGGGCCCGCGAAAGGATATAGGATAGTGCTTACTGTCAATCGTTCTAAAGCGGTTTCCGGGAAGGTGACCCTGCCGCCGAGCAGCGATCTCTTTCTGGTGGCGGCGCTTGCAACTCTCGCTTCCGGCCGTGCCGCGCGTATTTATCCCGTTGGTAAATCGGCGGAGGTGCGCGCCTGGGCCGCGCTGCTCAACGGTCATGCCGAGATTGCCTTTGAGGATAACGCCTGCCTGATCGCGCCGGTCGCCGATGCCACCTTGGAGACCATGACCTTTGCCAACAACCTCCTCCCCTATCGCGATCTCGTCGTGTTCCTCGCCCTTGGCGCGGGCAAGCGGATCATATTCGATGCCATCGGCGAAAAACGGCTTGAAGCGTGGCTTGCAAAGGGAAAACGGCTCGGGGTAACCCTTTCCATCCTGCACGAGGGAAACCGGCAGGGTCTCGTATGCGCTCCGGTCGATTCCGCCAATGCGCTGCCGCCCCTTCTCGAAGAGCGCGACGTCAATGCCGCACTGGGTCTATTCTTCGGATTGCGGGCCAAAAGGACCTTCCGGACCGATTATACCCTTTCCAACCCGTTCCGCCATCTCGCACCCATTTTCGGCGGGACGATTGATGTGAAGCGCGAGGGTGGGGAAAAGGAAAAGGATCCCCTGCTCCGGCGAATTCGCCTGCAAACGGGCCAACGGCTTTCGGATCAGGAGCAGTCCTTTCTGGTAACTCTGGATTTTTCAGCATTGCCTGCGGCTAATTCCGTCCTCGCAATCGAGCTGCCCGGTGACGAGGTCCTCATGGCGCTGTTCTGTGCCGCGAAGTCATTGTTGCAGCGCGGATCGCTCGTGATCGATAATGCACCGCTCGAGCCGTGGGCCTCGCCCATCCTTCCGTTCCTGCGCAAGATGGGCTGCAAACCCTCGCTTCAGGAGATGCGAAAGACGGGTTTCGGCACCGCCGGCATGATCTCGCTGTCGCGGTTCGACCTGACCGGCCAGAAAATCGATTTTGCCCCGCAGCACCCTGCAGTCCTGCAGCTGCCCGCCATGGCCGCCGTCGCTTCGTTTGCCGATAATCAATCGCTGTTCAGGCAGTTTGACGACATGCGCCACAGCGATCCGGACGGGATCCGGCAGCTTGAATCCTGCCTCAAAACCATGAATGTAAAGTTTGGCGATATTCCGGACGGATTTGTGATAAAGGGGGAAAAGGAGTACGACGGCTTCGACCTGATCGAGCCCCTCCCCGCCCCTCTCGCCGGCTCCTTCATTATTGCGGGGCTGCGGTGCATCGGCTCGACAACGGTGAATGATACGAAGGTTGGAGAGCGTTGGCCGGAATTCTATGAAATGCTTATGGGGGTGGTGGAAGAACGATAAATCAAGCAAAGGCAATTTCAAATGCTTTTGGATGGCTGAGCCGGAATCCAATCTGATTAAAACATTTTAAAACATAAAATTCTTTTGGATGGCTGAGCCGGGTCAACCCATTTTGCCCAAAAGGCAAAATGGACGGATTATTATGATTTTGATTGCACCAGCCGCACGATGTGGGAGTGCTTCATAACAGGCACCCTGCGGCGGGGACCCACAAGCCTCTGCGAAAAGATCTTAAAAAAATCTTATATATGTTTATTTGATGATACTCGGATTAAATCCTTTGCAAAATAAGTTCCCCCCCTTTATAAGGGGGGCGCCGAAGGCGGGGGGATTAGGATCGGAAATACAGCTGATTATTTAGCTTTTCTTTGTAGTAATGTGTTTTCTACCTAATGTGAGCGTTGCGGGAGGGGAAGGGCGTTTGCCAAAGGCAAACATCGCCTTCCCCTTCCGCAGGAAGGGGTGAGCCAAAGACCCCGCAGCCCGGCTTTGCGGGCGCGGAGGCTTTGGCCAGGGGCTGGCACAATTAAAACTAATAATAATCCGTCCATTTTCCCTTTTGGGGAAAATGGATAACCGCCGCAGGCGGTTCCCCCACCAAAAGAAACTATAATTCGATCAAGGAGTATTATAATTCTAAATGAATTATTTCCGCACCGCTGAATCATTGTCCGAATCCGCCATATCCGGCACCATTACCGAACCGGATTTTGACATTATAATCAATTGGCCGATTGACGAACTTCCCGTTCTCTTCGCCGCCGCCGACCGGGTACGCCGCCATTTTTTCGGCAACGGCGTCGATCCCTGCACGCTCACCAATATCAAGTCGGGCGCCTGCTCGGAAGATTGCGCTTTCTGCTCCCAATCGGCGCGCCATGTAACCGGTGTCGCAGTTACCCCTCTTGCTCCGGCAAGCGAGATCCGCGAACGTGCCGCGCACGCCGCAGCAAACAACCTGCCGTTCTGCGTGGTGTCCAGCGGCAGACGGCTGAGCCACACCGAGGTCGGGATGATCGCCGATGCCATTGCACCATGTTCCTGCGAAAAACATGCATCGCTCGGGATCCTCGATCCGGAGGACTTTGCCCT
Source organism: uncultured Fibrobacterota bacterium (assembly GCA_963803935.1). GTDB lineage: Bacteria > Fibrobacterota > Chitinivibrionia > Chitinivibrionales > Chitinispirillaceae > BOG-1184. The sequence goes on from CAWDOZ010000133.1 coordinate 83,419, forward strand.
GCTCAGGCAGGCGGGGGTGGTCTGCTACAACCACAATATCGAAACGTGCCGGGAATTTTTTCCTTCAATCGTGACAACGCATTCCTATGCCGACCGGGTAGCAACGGTCAAGGCGGCGAAGGCCGCGGGTATGCGGGTGTGCTGCGGGGGCATCTTCGGTCTTGGCGAAACCTGGGAGCACCGCAAGCAAATGTGCCTGGAGCTTAAGGCTCTCGATGTGGATACGGTCCCTATCAATTTTCTCATCGCAATCAAAGGAACCCGTGCATCAGCGCCAATCGAATCGCCGATCGAATTTCTCAAAATCATCTCGCTGTTCCGGCTTGGTCTGCCCTCAAAAACCATCAAGGTGTGCGGCGGCCGTGAGGCCGATCTCGGTGCGCTGCAGGGAATGATCTTCTTTGCCGGGGCGAACGGCTATGTGACCGGCGGCTATCTGACGACGCCGGGAGCCGGGATTGAGAAGGATGACGGGATGATACGAGGATTGGGACTTACCAGAAAAAGATCTGCATAATTCAATCACTGAATTCAACATGCTCAATGTTTATACTCCCGCTCCACACCTCAAACCGCTCCCAGAACCGCTCCCGCGAACCATGGTCGAGGATCGAATAAACCACCGGCTCCGCAAACCCGGCAAATTGCCGGGCAAAAGCCGCTTTCTGCTTCTGCCGTTCATTATGTGTCAGCTTGTCGGCCTTGGAAAGAATCGGCAGAACCGGGATGCCGGTTTTCCTCAGCCAGGCATAGGCTTCGAGGTCCATTTTTACGCCGATATGCCGCATATCAACCAGCCAGACGATACCCTTCAGGTTTTCGCGCTTCTCGCAGTAGTCAAGGATGAGCGACGACCAGCGCTCCCGCTCCCCTCCTCCGGTCCGCGCGTAGCCGTAGCCGGGCAGGTCGGCCCAGAAAACCGAATCGGTAATCTTGAACAGGTTGATGCAGATGGTCGTCCCCGGCCGCTTTGATGTGCGGGCCAGGCGGTGGTCTGCGCACACATGGTTGAGAAATGAGGACTTTCCCACGTTCGACCGTCCGAAGAATGGCAAATTCGAAGCCTTCGGGCAGCGGCAGTTCGGAGAATTTTCCCGAAGAGGAAAGAAACGTGGCGGTACCGAATATCTGGTTCATGAGGAGCCTTTAATGGGTGTTTAGCTTTTTGTAATGGAGATACCACTGGATTGCAGTATCATGCCGGGTTGTTAATTTATCGGATGAAAATTCGCATAGGTAGCATCCGATTCTTCAAGGTCGGAAAGTCTGGCGCCGGTACTGTTTGCTTCTATTTTAGCCCAATGGTCTCTAACCGACACATTTTCATGCGCGAGCACCTTCGACGCATCCGACTTCCATTCAAATATTTCCACGATAATGCCGTTTCCGGAGGCGAGGACAATGGGCGGTCTATCGGTAATCAGATTTTCGCGTAATAATATCCCCGAATGTTCCATTATAATTTGTTTCAGGGCATTTTCCTTACCCATCTTCGGCTTGTAGCATGCAATGGCAACGATACCCATTGTCGACCTCCTCAGGGAATACAATCAATTCCATTATCTCTGAACCTCGGCCGAAATATACTTTTCGAACGCCTCCCTGCATCCTGATTTCGCCCGCTCCCCTGCCTGGAATCATTTGCGTCGATATTATATCGCCAGGCAGGACGGGTGGATCCCCGAAGATACCCCTGCTGAATAGTATTTTCCAGAATAATTTCATAAAAAAGGATTGTCATGAACATAAAGGAAGCAATAAAAGCCGTTATTGCCGGGGAAGATCTCTCCGTCGAAAAGTCAAGGGCTGTCTTTACCGATATCATGAGCGGCAACGCCACCGACGCGCAGATTGCCGCCTTCATTGTGGCCCTGCGCATTAAAGGTGAAACCGTAGACGAAATTACCGGTGCAGCCGAGGTCATGCGCGAGAAGGCCACATCGGTGATTCCGGAGACCGGCACGCACCTTGTCGATACGTGCGGCACCGGCGGTGACGGGTCAAACACGTTCAACATCTCGACTGCCGCTGCCTTCGTCGCTGCAGGCGCAGGCGCGACCGTGGCCAAGCACGGCAACCGCGCAGCATCGAGCAGGAGCGGCAGCGCCGATGTACTCGAAGAGCTCGGCATCACAATATCCCTGCCTCCGGAAACGTTGAAAACATGCCTTGAGACAATAGGCATTGCCTTTCTCTTTGCGCCTGCCCTGCACGGGGCAATGAAATATGCCATCGGTCCGCGCCGCGAAATAGGGGTCCGGACCATCTTTAACATACTCGGGCCTCTCGCAAACCCTGCCCTGGCTCCGCACCAGCTCCTTGGTGTTTTTTCAAACCATCTCACGGGAACCCTGGCCTCGGTACTGAACAATATGGGCACTCGGCGTGCATTCGTCGTCTGTGGCGACAACTGCCTCGATGAAATTGCCCTCTCCGGCCCGACCTCGGTCGCCGAGGTCAATCTCGGCACAGTTTCCGCCTATACCATCGTTCCGGAGCAGTTCGGTTTCAAACGCTTTCCCCTCGATGAAATCCAAGGTGGCACTCCGGCGGAGAATGCCGATATAATCCGGAAAATTTTTGCCGGTCAATCGGGACCCTGCCGGGATATTGTGGTGCTCAACGCGGCATTCGCGCTTCTTGCAGCCGGCATCGCGGCGGACCCGATGGAGGGTATCAGGGCTGCGGCAGAATCCATCGACTCCGGGGCAGCCCTGGGGAAATTGGAAGCGTTGGCGAGTCTGCGGGATTAACCCTGCTTTTCTGTGGTCCAAATGCCTTTTTGGTGAGGGAGCCGCGCAAAGCCGCGTCTCCGACCTATCCCTCCGTGATATTCCCTGATTGCTCTCACCATTGTATAATAATTACTATGCGCATCATGAACGACAACGCGACCGGCTTTGAGAAAAAGGCAACGTTGTTATCGGGTTTGCTCGATTCCATTCCGGACCTGGTCTTTTTCAAGGATCGATTCGGCAATTATATCGGGTGCAATGCGGCATTTGAATCGTATATCGGGCTTACCTGCAACGAGCTGGTCGGCAAAACCGATTTTGATCTGGTCTCACCCGAATTGGCAGCAAGATTTGAGCAAAACGATCATCTGGTCATGTCAAAAGGCATCCCCCGGCACTTCGAGCAGGCTCTCTCGTATGCCAATGGGCGACAGGCATTTGTTGAAACATCCCTTTCTCCTCTTAAAGCCGAGGCTGGAGAGATAATTGGTTTAATCGGCGTCTGCCGCGATATTACCGATCGCAAGAACGCGGAGCAATCGCTTCGTGCGAATGAGGAAAAACTGGATCTGGCCATTAAATCGGCGCAGTTGGGCATCTTTCACATCGATTTTAATGAACATCGGCGCTATTACGATAAGCAGGTTTGCCGGATGCTGGGATTAAGCCCTGAAGATTTCGGCGGGACCGAGGAGGAGTTGTTCAGGCTTCTCCACCCGGAAGATCGTTCGATAATCACGACGGCATTGCAGCGGACGGTCGAGGAAAATGTACCGTACGCGCCGGATTTCCGCATAATCCGCCCCGACGGAAGCCTGCACTTTCTGTCCGTCAGAGGCAGGCTCCAGCGCGATAACGAGGGCAAACCGCTGCAGCTCATCGGGGTTGCCTGGGAAACGACGCAGCAGCGGCAGGCTGAGCAGGCGCTGCAGGAGCGCGAGGAACTTTACCGGGCGCTGGCCGAAGCTTCGCAGGATTTCATTTTCCTCATCGATCGCAGCATGACCATAAAATATGTCAACAAATCGGCGGCATGTGCCTTCGGCAGCACACCTGAATCCATGATCGGGCGCGAAATGGGAGCGTTTTTCCCGCCGGAACGTCTTGAAAATCAAACGAATGCAATCAATCGCGTTTTTTCGGAGGGACAGGAACGGTCGAGCGAATCGCAGATACTGTTGCCGGGAAAAAGTCTGTGGATCCATACACTGCTGGTGCCGATACGCGACAAAACGGGCCGGATCTATGCGGTGCAGGGGGTCGCCCGCGATATAACGGAGCGCAAGCGCGCCGAACAGGAATTGATCGAAGCCAACCGGCTCTTGCAGGAACAGACCGCACGCGCCAATGAAATGGCGGTCAAGGCAGAAGCCGCCAATGCCGCGAAAAGTGAATTCCTGGCAAACATGAGCCATGAGATCCGCACTCCCATGAACGGGATCATCGGCATGACCGACTTGCTTCTCGATAGTAGCCTTGATGAAGAGCAGCGTCGCTATGCCCGGGTTGTCCAGAGCAGCGGCGAAAACCTGTTAAACCTCCTGAACGACATTCTTGACATATCAAAAATCGAAGCGGGCAGGCTTGAGATCGAACAGCTGAATTTCAACCTTCACGTCATGATGGATGATTTCCTGCAACCGATGCAATTCCTTGCGGAAAAAAAAGGCTTGAAATTGATCGGCAGCCTCGATCCCGCGGTTCCTTTGATCCTGAAGGGCGATCCGGGAAGGCTGCGCCAGATTCTGGTGAACCTGACCGGCAATGCCGTAAAATTCACCGAAAAGGGAGAGGTGGAGGTCGACTGCCGGCTTGAGGAAGACACGGCAGACTCCTGCATGATGCGTTTCTCGGTCCGGGATACCGGCATAGGCATTCCCGACAACAGGAAGCACCTCTTATTCAACCATTTTTCACAGATTGACGGAAGCGTCACCCGCAAATTCGGCGGAACCGGCCTGGGCCTGGTCATATCAAAGCAACTCGCCGGGATGATGGGGAGTAAGATCGGCTTCCGAAGCGAGGAAGGCGTGGGCTCCACCTTCTGGTTTACCGTGCGCCTGGCAAAGCCGCCTGCGGAAACATTCGTCAATGCGGCGGTAATCCCCTGCCTTGCCGACCTGCGGGGAGTGCGGATCCTCATGGTCGACGACAACGCCGCCAACCGGCAGATTTTAACCAAACAACTTGAGACCTGGGAAATGCGCGTATTCGAATGCAGTGACGGCCCTGATGCCTTTATTGCGCTTGGCGATGCCGTGGAAGCCGGGGATCCGTTCAGAATCGCTGTTATCGATATGCAGATGCCGGGAATTAGCGGCGACGTCCTCGGGCAGATGATCAAGGCGGATCGCCGATTCGCCGGAGTAAAGCTGATTATGATGACCTCGACCGGCATGCGGGGCGATGCGCGGCTATCCCGGGAATTCGGGTTTTCCGCCTACCTGATGAAACCGGTTAACCCGAATTTGCTTGCCGATGCGCTCTGCATGGTGCTATTGGAGAAGGACGCCGGAAACGGTACCAGGCCGACCATAACGCGGCACCTGATCCGGGAATCCGAACAGTCCCGCGTCAGGATCCTCCTTGCCGAGGATAATGCGACCAACCAGCAGGTAGCTCTCAGCATGTTCCGGAAATTGGGGTTCCCCGCCGGTCGATCTTGTGGAAAACGGCGAAGAAGCGCTCGCTGTACTGTCGCAGAAGACCTATTCTATGATTTTCATGGATGTGCAGATGCCGGAAATGGATGGTTTGCAAACAACGAAATGCATCCGCGACGTTTCTTCTGCGGCAATACAACATGACATCCCCATTATCGCGATGACCGCCCATGCCATGCAGGGAGACCGGGAAATGTGCCTGGCCGCGGGCATGAACGACTATATCACCAAACCCATTGCCATGAAGACACTTGCCGAAGCGGTTGACCGATGGAGCAACCGGGAGTTGTAGGGGCGGGCAATCGATCGGCCGGCGACCTCTCGGTTTCAAATTGCGCGATTCCAGCTTGTTTATGCTACTTCCATTAACTATATCAGCTATGGATAATCAGGTCCCGGTGAGCTTATAAGACCCGACAAACAGCAGGTTGTGTGAGTATTAAATTTCTGCTCTGGTTCAACCATTTGGCATGAACAAAACAGTCCTTAAAATTCTTCTTATCCTCATTGCCATCGCAATTCTCATCCAGCTCTATCCGGTCAACCGCAAAAATCCACCGGTGACGCAGGATATCGGCGCTCCGCCTGCCGTTGCCGCGATCCTGCGCACCTCATGCTACGATTGCCACTCTAATGAAACCCGCTGGCCGGTCTATAGCTTTATAGCTCCGGCTTCCTGGCTCGTTGCCGGCGATGTGAAAAAAGGGAGGAAATTCATGAATTTTTCCCGGTGGGATACCTATTCGAAGGGCATGCAGAACACGTTGCGCGGTCGTTGTTTCGCCCTCGCAGCGGCAAACCTGATGCCGCTGCCGAACTATCTCCTGATCCACCGCGATGCCCGGCTCGATTCGGCCAAGCTGGAGGCACTGCGTGTCTGGAGTAGTTCGCTGGAATAATTAAGTTTTAGAGTTTTTTTTCTAAAGGATTCTTTTTTTATTTCTTTTGATGTGTTTTCTACCTGATGTGAGCATTGCGGGAGTGGGCGAGCGTCTGCCGAATGGTTTGGATTTTTTATGCTTTTATTAGACCTCCCCTTGTGGGAGAGGTCCGGCCGCTTTGGGCCGGGGTGAGGTCACTTCCGCAGGAGGGGTGTGTCGGAGACGTGGCTTTGCGCGGCTCCGACCAGGGGCTGGTGCAATTAAAAATATTAATACTCCGTCCATTTTGCCTGTGGGCAAAATGGGAAACCCGCGAAGCGAGGTTCCCCCACCAAAGGCTTATATCTACCGCTTGAGCATTATTATTAATCCCAGCACGCTCAATCCGAGAATGACCAGCGCCGTAAGGTAGACCCACAACTTGACAGGTGGACGTGGCGGGACTTCTCCGAACTCTTCCTGCCGCAGCTCCTCGTAGGAGAAATCGCTGTCGCCGAGATCAATGCCGTCGAGATGGCGGTTTGCGGACCAACCCGTGTCGTCATCGGAACCGCAATGAAGGCATGCACGAGCTCCCCTCTTAATTTCCTCGCCACAGTGGGGACAGACATCCCATTCAGTTGGTTTCATGACCGGTCCGGGATTTTGGGCGCCGCTCTATCCGAAGGACTCTTTGCAGGCGGCTTGAGCACTCCCTGGAGCGTTGCCATGAACTCTTCGATGCTGAACGGTTTTGAAAGGACGCCGTCGAAGCCGAATCCTTTGTAATTCCGATATATGGAATCGTTTGAATAGCCGCTGAAGGCGATAACCTTTGCCAGGGGGTCGATCTCCCTGATCTTAATCACCGTTTCCTTGCCGCCCATGCCGCCGGGAATGGTGAGATCAAGGATTGCCGCAACAAAGGGCATCTGCTCGGCCGATGCCTTGACATACTGTTCGACAGCCTCGGTCCCGTTCGCTACCGTAACCGGCGTATAACCGGATTTCCTGAGCAGGGTTTCGACAACCGTGCGAACAACGGTATCGTCATCCATGACGAGAATTTTTCCTGAAGGGCGGCGGGCCATAGGTAATTCAGCGGTTTTTTCTCTTGTACTGCGGGCCGATGCAGGCAGGTAAAAGGTAAATGTGGAGCCCCGGCCGGGCTTGGAATCAACTTCGATATGCCCATTGTGCCGTTTAATAATGGAATACACTATTGTCAATCCAAGCCCGGTGCCGGTCTTTCTGGTGGTGAAATAGGGGTCAAAAATACGTTCCAGGTGATCGATGGAAATTCCGGCACCCTCGTCCCGCACCGAGATTCTCACATAATGCCCAGCTGGAAGGGGAAGCCGGCGCATCCGGCCGTCCGGACCCGCGATTCCGGACAACGATCCGGAGCCGTCCCGGAGATCGGAGGATTCGATGACGACATTTGCCCCGCCGATGGTCACCGTACCGCCATCGGGCATTGCCTGCGCCGCGTTGGACAGAAGGTTGGTGAGGACCTGATCGATTTGACCCCTGTCGACATCAACCGGAAACAGGTTATCGGGAAGATCGAGATTATAATCGACATTGCTTCCTGAAAGGCTGAACCCTATGGTATCCAGCACGAGTTGCTTGATCGATGCCGTTTCCTGGATCGTCGCGGTGCAGCTTGCGAATGAAAGAAGCTGTTTTGTCAGCGCCGAGGCTTTAAGGGCTGCCTTTTCCGCCTCGGTAACGAGGGTGCAGGTTTCGATATTGGAAATCGAGCTCATCCGGGCCATGAAAAGATAGGTGGTAATGCCCGTAAGAAGATTGTTGAAATCGTGGGCTATTCCTGCGGCAAGCATCCCCACCGATTCAAGCCGTTTGTCTTTCAGGAACTCGCCTTCAAGCGTGTAGGTCTTCGTGATATCGCGCAAGATAATGACCACGCCTCCGCAGGCATCATCCTGAAAGAGGACGCATTGACAGTCAATAATACGATCGGAGCCTCCACGGGAGGCGAGCAGGTACCGGCAATCCTCTTTTCGCTCGGTAGCGGCAAGACACCGGTCGATAAAATCGTCACTCTGTCGCGAACGATCGTCCACATCGTAAAGTTCTAAAACCGCTCGCGCCTCTTTGCCTGCAGCCTCGTCGGCTTTCAAACCGGTCATCGCTTCAGCCGCAGCATTGAAGTAGAGTATGCGTCCCTTATGGTCAATCGTAACAACAGCATCGGAGAGGCTTCTGAGCGTTGCTGCAAGGAGCCCTTTCTCCAGAACTGGTGCACCCGGCAAACTCTGCTGTCCGGCAAGTTTTTCAGTGAGCAGCCGGTTCGCCTCAGCCAGCTCGGCGGTGCGCTTCCGGACCTCACGTTCAAGACGTTCTCCGGATTCGACAAGGGCATCTTCGGTGCGCTGCCGGGCTACCCGTTGGGAGATGATCTGGACAATTTCCGACAGGAGACCGATCTCGAAAGGTGTCCAGCGCCTGATTGAGTCAATAGCGGAAAACGTGAGGATTCCGTGAGGACTTGCGGGGTTGTCGTAGGGAAGTGCCAGTATGGACTTTACCTTATACCGTCGCAGAAGGGCGGCTATTTCCGCCTGGTTTTTTTCTGTCGGTTCACCCTCGTGGGCCTGCATGCTTTTTTCACCGAAGTATTCGCGTATCAGCGATCCCGGAAGAGTGGCATTGATTACTGATGGAACTCCGGGAGCGGTCCATTGAATGGTACATTGTCCGTCTCCGGTGGCAGGAAGAAGGGAAAAATAGGTGCATCGGCCAAGATTGAGGGCAGGGCCGGCCATCGTGAGCAGCATTTTAATGAGTTTTTCTTCGGTAATACGATCATGGGAGGCTGCCTTCAGGATTTCGGTGCGAAGTCGTGAGAGCCTTTGACGGAAAGCTACCTTCTCACAGGCATTCTTGAGTTCCCGAACAGCTTGATCCGGCAATAACTGACCGGCTGACTGCTCCCCGGAGGAGGTATAAATATCCGCGAGCAGCAGGTCGCCCTCATCGAGCGTATGCAGCAGCTCGGAGAAATAGCGGCGAACCTCAGCGCTCTGCGCCGGGACATTGGTGGTAGTAAGCATGGTACCGTCTTGGGTCCGATTGAGGAATTACCCCGAAAACCGTTCCGGATTCGAGCTTAATCCTAATATACTCATTGCAAATTACAGCGGAACTATTTTCAGGAGATTTTTGATCCACTCTGCACCCGCGGCCCGGCTCAGGCTGTTGGAAGCAGCCAAGGCCGATAATGCAGGGCTACAGCCTGCCTGGTACCCCTATCTGGAAGGGACCTCAGGGCATGGAGAAGGTATGTCTGACGGCGAGCGGTTTTTCCGCCGGGGGCAGGCGCCATGCCCCGATTTCATGGATCATCTCGTTGGCGAGCATCTTATCGATTTCCTGCGGCCCGCTGATTTGAATATGATCGAGCGACCCATCGCGATTCACGGAAAACGAGGCCGTTGCCTCTCTTGGAAGCGGGCGGGGAAAGTTTCTGAAATGCTCCTCAATGAGAAGCGGCTGGTAGTAACGGTCGAGCAGGGAATCCACCGCTTCAGGAGAGCGGAGGATCAATGCGCCTGGTTTAAAGGCGCGCGCCAACTCCTCCTTAAGAACTTCGCCGAGAGATGTCAGGTCCTGGCAGCTCGGCATGGATAGTGCGTTTGCCTGAGCGGCCTTCGCGCCGGAATCCCTGATTCCCCTGACCCTGGCGGTGAGCTGAATCTCGGAATTGATCTCATTGTCCCCGTTGCGCTTGAAATACGGATTATCAGGACTGGCACCGGCGCCGACAAGATCGACAAGGCCCTTCGGGAAAAAGGCTGTGGGTTCGCCCCGGTATCGGGCGTATTTCTTCCGGTTGAGCACCAGAGAATCGCCCGATTTGGCCATGTTCCAGAGATCGAGGAAATTCCATCCGCCGAAGCAGGTGTCGTTCCCCCTTATAAAAATCTGGTGGATCGTGTAGGCATCGCTGAGCGTATCATTGCCAAGTGCGCCATAAGGGACCACGTAGGCAGTGCGGACCTGGATGAGCCTGGTCGCGGCGGGCCCGTCGCGGCCGGGCATGGCCACATCCCACTCGGCTACCTGCCAGATGATGCCGTTACTCTTGATTTCAAGGAGATCCGATCGCGCAAGCGGCAGCCCGCCGGCATTGACCTCGGAGGTGTACTCCCACAGCCCCGCATGGTCGGCGAGAAATTTCAGCTTTTCTTCCTGGGTAAACCGCTGCGTATTGCGATAATAAAGATCGAGCTTCTGGGGGTTATTCGCAATATACCGCTGCATGTGGACGGCAAGGTAGTAGATAACGGCGCAGCTCACGACCGCGAAAAGGGTAAGTACCAGAGCAATCGTCCTGCCGCTGCGATCGGGCTTTTCCTTGTAAATGGTTTCCATGGTCAGCCTCCGGGGTCTCACGCTTCGCCGAAGAAAATATATATTAAAATTCTTGAATACCCGGGTGGGGGAACCGCCTGAAGTCGGTTCCCCCTGGCCAAAGCCTCCGCGCCCGCAAAGCCGGGCTGCGGGGTCTTTGGCACACCCCTTCCTGCGGAAGGGGGAGGCGATGTTTGCCTGAAGGCAAACGCTCTCCCCCTCCCGCAACGCCCTCTTTCAGGGTAGAAAACACATTTAAAGACTGTAATAAAAGAATCGTTTTGATTTTAAATCTTTTCCAGAAGCCTGAAGCCTTTTTTTTCCACTCCCGCAACGCTCACATTTGGTGGAAAAACCTTATTCAGGAAAAACAAACCCAATAAACCGAAGCATTAGAGGTCCTCATGGAAGAAGCTATACGCAGCATACTGTCCGAGATCGGTGAAAATCCGGACCGCGAAGGACTCCTGAAAACTCCTGAGCGGGTACAGAAGGCCTACCGGTTTCTCATGAAAGGGTACACCCAGGACCCCGAAGCGATCCTGAAGAGCGCGATGTATGAGGAAGAGTGCAACCACATGATAATCGTCCGCGACATCGAGCTCTACAGCATGTGCGAGCATCACCTCCTCCCCTTCTTCGGCAAGTGCCACATCGGCTATATCGCCCGGAACAAGGTATACGGCGTCAGCAAACTGGCCCGTCTCGTAGAGTGCTATGCCCGGCGCCTCCAGGTGCAGGAGCGGCTCACCCAGGAGATTGCCGCCTCGCTCATGGGACCTATCGACGCAGAGGGCGTCGGCGTCATCATCGAGGCGCAGCACCTCTGCATGATGATGCGCGGGGTTGAGAAGCAGAACTCCCGGATGGTAACCTCGGCGATGCTCGGATCGTTCCGCAGCGAGCAGCCGACGAGGATGGAGTTCCTGAGCCTTGCGGGAATGAAATAAAAAAGTTGGCGGGTTAGAGCGTTAAAAGCGTTTAATACGCAGGGGCAGTGCAAGCATACTGCCGGTTGCAAAGTTCACTGAAGCAGAGCTTCAGGGGACCGCGAAAGCAGCCTGCCATGCGCTCTCTGTGCCTGTTCATTCCGGAGGGGATTTCAGGGATAATCGGTTCGTGGCTCGAACACATACAGTCTGAATGACTTAACCCGGTGCAATATTTTCGTTATATGGTTTTTATTTTCACTGGTCATGGTTCGCAGCATTTCATGCGCAGGCGATTTAAAGGGCAAATCCAGTGCAAATTGGAAAAAAAACTCACTTGAACCGACTTCGATCTCGAGAGCCCGGATCAGGGCATCGACACGGGTGGGCGGCGCCCGTTTAAATTGAGCGATGGTGTCGGTCACTTCCGCAATTTTAGATTTTATATTTTCGAGATTCGGATCAAGTGCGGCAAGAGGGAAATTTCCTTCTTCGATCAGTGATTCACCCGCACGCGTAATTATAGACGCATGCCGGGCTTCCTCGTCGGCCAATGAATTCCAGAAGCCGCGGTCCTCCGGGAATAACCCTGCAAAAAGCCGGTACAGCGCACCGACCTTTTCCTCCAGCTGGATAGTCTTTGCAAGTATTCTTTCGATTCCTTTTTCCATCGAATTCCTTTATACTTCCACTCCCGACGGCAATTTCGGCAATGCATCGCCGAGCAACCGCTTGTTCAAGCTCTTCAGCCACCGGGACATATCGTCCGTCGAGTCGATCGCATCGATGTGCGAAATGCTTTCGGCCGCCTCCATGTAGCTGATATGCGAAACGATCTCCTTGATAAGCGAAATGTTGCGCGGGATCACGCTGAATCGCCGAAGGCCCAGGCCGACCAGAAGCACGGTATGGGCGGGGTTCCCCGCCATTTCGCCGCAGATGGAAAGGGGCATGCCGTTATCGTTGGCAGTCTTGATGGCGCCGCGGATGATTCGCAGGAAAACCGGCTCGACCGGGTTGTAGAGATAGTTGACTTTGGCGTTGTTCCGATCGGCGGCACTGAGGTATTGAATGAGGTCGTTGGTTCCTATCGAAGCGAAATCGATCTCCTTGATGAACATAGGCATGCCGAGAATTGCGAGCGGCACCTCGAAAAGCACGCCGCACCTGGGCATCTCCATCCCGAGCCGGGAGGCAACCCCGGCGATTACCGACTTGGCATCGATCCACTCCTGGAGCGTCGTCACCATGGGAATCATGATCGAATAGGAATATGGTTGACCTGCGCGCATTATTGCTTCGACCTGCGCTTCGAAATACTCCCGCCGTTCCAGAAAAATCCGGATGGCGCGCCACCCCATGAAGGGGTTGAATTCGGGCGGCATATCGAAAAACTGGGGTACCTTGTCGCCGCCGATGTCCATGAGCCTTACGACGCAGTGCTTCTTGTTAAGCTTTTTAAAAATGGCGTCGTAGTACTCAACCTGCACATCGACCGGCGGCATCTCCTTCCGGTTCGAAAGAAGGTATTCTGTCCGGACCAGGCCGATGCCGTCTGCGCCATACTCATTCGCCATGTCGACGTCGTCGGGAAGCGAAATATTCGCCATGATCTCGATCTTGACGCCGTCGCGCGTGTACACGGGACGCTGCCACTTTTTCCGGAGCTCTTCGAGGGCGTCCCGGTCGGTTGCCATATTCCGGAAGCGGGTGATGATGGCCGGCGAAGGCCTGACATAGACCAGCCCATGGTTGGCATCTACCAGAACGGTATCGCCGGGGGCGATATTTTCCGTAAGATGCGAAATGCCGGAGATTACCGGAATATTATAGGAGCGGGCAAGAATTGCGGCATGCGAGGTTTTGCCGCCGCTTGTCGTCACTACCGCCTGCACCTTGGACTTTTCGTAGGTAAGGATATCGGATGGCGTAAAGGTACGCGAGACAATGAGGACCACCGGCTCCATGAATTTCGTGGTGCGTCCGTCGCCGGCGTACAGGTAGGAAATCAGGCGCTCGCAGATCTCCACGATGTCGCTTGCGCGCTCCCTGAAGTACGAGGTCCCCGCAGCGTCGAACCGCTTGATAAAATCATTGGATACCAGGCGGATGGCGGTCTCGACATCGTAAAGTTTCGTCGAGATGGTTTCAACAACCTGCCCGATAAATGCCGGATCGTCAAGGATGTGCTCATAGATATTCAGGATCGACATATCGAACTGCGCGGATTTATCGATGCCGTTGAGATGCTGCCGGTACTCCTCCTTGGCGCGTTCGCGAATCTCGTTGAAGCGCATGATTTCGCTGCCGAGATCCTGCCGCGCGATCGAAACGGTCGACGTGTGCGGAACAACCCGGCCTACGAAGTAGGCCTTTCCGGCTCCCCGCCGGAAACAACCGGAATGCCTGATAGTTTCAGCTCTTTCTTCATACCGCCGCCAGTTTCCAGATGTCGCGGACATACTCATCCACCATGCGATCGCTCGTAAACCACCCCATGTGAGCGAGGTTGGACATGCAGACCCTGAGCCAGGCCATGGGCTCGCCGTACAACACATCGACCTGCTTCTGGCGTGCGACATAGTCGTCGAAATCGAGCAGGACGTACCGGCGGTCAGAATCGCGCAGAGCTGAAAGCAGCGGATGGATGGCGTGGCCGTCGACGGTGTGAGGAATGAGATCGTTTTCAAGGAACGAGAATATCTCCTTGAGCCGCTCGTCCCGGGCAAGGAGGTCGGCAGGACGGTAGTCATGAAGACTCGAAAGCGCTGCAAGGTCGTGACCGAAGGAGAAGAGGTTTCCCTCCCCTGTTTTTTCCGCAAGCTCGATGTTTCCCCCGCTGCGGCTGGCTATGGCAATGGAGCCGTTGAGCGCAAATTTCAGGACAAAGGTCCCGCACGACTCCATACCGGCCGTCAACAGCTGCTCCGACAGGTCAACTGCAGGTGCAACCCGCTCGGCCCAGCCGAGGTTTGCGTTGGGAATGAAAATCACCTTCATGAACCTGTTTGCGGCGGGGTCGTTATTGACCCGGTCCGCAACCGCCCAAATCAGGTGGATTATCTGCTTCGCAAGGAAGTCCGACGGCGAAGCCTTGCCGCCGAAAATATGCACCCGCGGCACGCCCGGCAGTTTGCCCCGCTTGATCAGGAGGTAGGAGTGCAGCATGTACAGCACATGCAGGAGTTGCCGTTTGTTTACATGAATTTTCCCGAACTGGACATCATAGAGCATCGATTCGTCAACGGTAAAACCAGTCGTCAGCTTCAGCGCATCCGCAAGACCCCGTTTGGCTTCCCGCTTAATGGCGGCAAACGCATGGAGGAATCGTTCGTCATGGAGATGTTTTTCAATATGCTGCAGGTGTTCGGGCCGGGTTATCCACTGCTCGCCGATGTACCTGCTTAAAAGCTGGCTCAGCGGGCGGTTGCAGTACATAAGCCACCGGCGCTGGCCGATACCATTGACGTGGCAGGAGAAACGGTTCGGAAGGTAGTCGGCATAGGAGGGGAATACGCGCGATTTGAGGCTGGCGGTCTGCTCGCCCGAAACGCCGATGACCGAATTCGAACCGAGCACCGCAAGGTCGGCAAAACGGATCCGCTTGACCTCACCCTCCTCGACCAGCGAGAGTTCCCGTACCAGGTTGGACTCGGGACCGCGCCTGGTGCGCACTTCATCCAGATGAATCTGGTTGAGGTCGAAGATGATCTGCAGGTGGCGCGGCAGGATCTGTCCGACCTTGTAAACCGGCCATATCTCGGTATCTTCCTTGAACAGGGCGTGGCTCGTGTATGAGAAAATGGCCCTGGTCATGTCCCAGGCCTTCGTCCAGGCAACGCCCTCCTGATCTACCAGGAGGCGCATCATCTCCGGAATGGCAAGTGCACAGCAGCTACCCCCGAGATGAATGGCGATCTTCTTGTCAAGATCCCCAATGATATTGTTGTCCTGCTTGAAACGGCGGACGATATCCTGCAGCGAGGCGCAGATAAAAAAATACTGCTGTTTCATGCGCAGGTCCGTGGCACGCCGGACATCTTCGTCCGGAAACAGGAGCTGGGTGATGCGCCCGTATTTGGATTTGTCCTCGAAGGCGCGCTCGTAATCGCCGTGGTTAAGGTAATCGGGCAGGAACTCCTCGGACGAGCGGGCCGACCAGAGCCGAAGCGTATTCACGGTCCCGTTCCGGTAACCGATGATCGGGATGTCGTACGGTATGGCGTGAACGATCTCGCTGTTTTTCCATTCGTAAGGCCCGAGCGGGTCCGCAGGGTTAGCATTCCTGCACTTGCCGCCGAATTTTACCGTGCAGGTGTATTCAAGCCGCAAAATTTCCCAGGGGTTGCCGCGGCGTATCCAGTCGTTTGGACGCTCGATCTGGACGCCATTATGGATTTCCTGGTTGAACTGGCCGTAATCGTAGCGGATGCCATAGGCCATAGCGGGGTAACCCTGCGAGGCAAGAGCATCGAGCAGACAGACCGAACTCCGGCCCTCGCTCCCGTTGCCGAGCATGTAGTCGTCCTCTTCGGCGTAGAGGTCCTCGATGGAGAATCCGAGCGACTTAACCGCGCGCGCCATCTCGCTTTCGATATCGAGACTCAGCATGTTCGGCAGAAGGTTTTTCCCGAGAATGTATTCGGTGGACAAATAATACACGCGCCGCGCATTGCGTTCATGGTAACGCCGCTGGGTCTCGATCCATTTTTCCATGAGTTCGCTGCGAATCGCGTAGGCAAGCGCCAGATAGCGGTCGTAGGGCGTGGCGGTAGACTCGTCCTTTGCCAGGAAGTTGATCAGGTACCGGTTGAAATTTTCACGCAGCGTTTTGCTGTCCATAGGATCCGTGGGCTCGACCGAAGATTAGAAAAATAATCGAGTTACATACGATTAATTATACTAGCCTGCCGCTCTTTCATCAACCCTTACGTTATAAGCGGTTATGCGTCCTCCCTGAAGGCAGGGGGGAGCCGGCGGCTCCTAACTTATTGAGATACAGGGAAAATAGCTAAAGTGCGGTTCTCAATGATACGATTTTGTCGATTCCGCCGTCCGAAATCGGACAATTTCTGCCTGCACGGCAAAAGAAATTGATGAAAAACCGTCAGCCCAGCAGCGCCGCCTTGTGCCGCGATACGTCGAAAAGTATATTCAATAGCTTGTTAAATTGAAGTTTTGGAGGGGTGGCCGAGCGGCTTAAGGCACAGGTTTGCTAAACCTGCGTACTGGCAACGGTACCCAGGGTTCAAATCCCTGCCCCTCCGTTTAAAGAACCCTGGAATCCTTTTAGATGTGGATTTCGGGGTTTTTTATTTTAAATGATCATCAATAGGAAGTGCCTGAGTCTTATGGATGGGAGAAAGTCCCTAAAAAAGGCTGGGAACCACCTGCCTATATTGGAGAAGATCGGATAAAAATTCCACGGTTAATGTCTGCTTGAAGAGATATTGAAATAGCAATATTTAAAAAAAATTGGAAGAATTTAAAAAATGAATGCGTTCCAGATGGATTGCCTCACTTCTTAAATGATTTTAAATCTTTTAAAACAGTTGACAATGCGTTTGCTCTTTTGAAATGTTTTCCATTTCAATACAGGCTCTTTGTATCCGGACGGGCTTTTAGCTTACATGTTCTTTTATTAGCCCTGATTCGAGAAATGGAGCAATGAAATGCATGGTTTAAAAACAGCAGTATTTTTATTCATTTGGACCGTACTAATTCTGGCAGGCTGTGCCGGTACTTATAATGCCCAGGATATCCCAGCATTGGTAAAAAGTGGGAACGCCCGGTTGAAAATGAATCAGGAGGCCCAGGCCGAAAAATGCTACCGTTCTGCGGTAGGAATTTATAAAAAATCTGCCAAAGAGAGCGTTCCCTATATTAGCGATGTTGCAGAAGCTTATTGCAGAATCGGCGATATTTACTATACCAAATATTTAAAAATAGATATTAATGGAATAGATGCGAATGCAGTAAGAGAAAAATTAATGCAAAAAAACCAGGCGCTTGAAATACCGGCTGAGAATTTCGGGAATGCCATTTCAATTGCAACCGCAAGGTGGACGATATATGCCACGTATATGATTGGAACGTCATTTGTTGATATGGCTACCGCTATAGAGAGGCAACCGCTTTTTGGGAATGCTGCTCAACAGGTTGCTTCAAAGATTAAACTGCGATCAAGCCTTGAAAAATATTACAATAAGGCAAACACCTACTACAAAAAGAATATCGACTGGTCTCGTACGCAGAATATTAAAGATGAATATATCGATAGCTCCATGAACCGATCCGTAGAAATGACATACCGCTTAGGGGACAATATGGAAGAGGTCGGCCGACTCCTGAAGAATGCTCCGATGCCATCAAACCTGTCAGAAAGTGAAAAAAACGCGTTTGCGCTGGCACTAGAACACAAATGGCTTGAGGCACGGAAAGCAGCTCTTCCCTATTATAAGCAAGCTGTACAGGCAGCGTCCGATTTAGGTATCACGCAAAGTTCGTGGCTTAACATGGCGCTTTTACGTATTAGCGATATTAGTGCAGATACCTCAAAATAGAATTTACCTGGGCGCAATTTATTTGATAAAAAGATTGAAAAAATGGTGGTAGGTTGAAAGGCTTTCCCAAGCGTTTCCACTCTTCATAAGCAGAATTTTTTAAAAATCTCAAACCGGGCAAATATGAAGATAAATGATATAAATATGTTTCTTGGAATAATCTATATAAGCCGGATTTCCTCGGCAAGCTACTTAATACTATATCTTAATCTTAACGCCTGCCTTTATTTCAAATGCATAATATCCTGATGATGGTACTGCACCAGGGAGGATAACTACCCCATACTTTTTATAACTATAATCCCATTCAACAAATGGAATTACCCTTCCAGGATTATAATCAATCCCGGCACCGAGGTTATAACCGAGAAGAAACGTAAGCGGATAAATGTAGGCGTTATATAATAAGTCCGTTTTGCTGGTACTTCCGTCAGAATTATTGGTTTCCACAGCGCTCTGCATGTGGTCTTCATTCGGCCCTCCTAAAACATAAGCTGTAAGAAAAGAGGTAACCGGATAGGTAATTTTTAAGTCCAGCAGCAAAGTCATATAGTTATAATTAAAATTACCAGAGATTGGATAGCTGTAATTAAAATAATAAATATCCGTGCCCTCAGCTGAGTAATTCCAATTTCGATTTGAAAATTCGACTGCCCCCCTGATCGAAAGGTACTTGTTGAAGACCATGTCAAGCATCCCGCCAATCAACCCTCCATCAATGCTGCTCCTCGTCAAAAGGGCACCCTGGTAAATGTCTGGTGATCCACTGCTCTCCCCATACATTCCATAACCAAGTATTACTCCCGCCTGAACACTAAGCTTCGAATGTGCCGGTCGGGTTACAACGGAAGCAAAAGGGTTTTGCTTAAGTGAATCACTCCGTGGCTGACTGATGGCTTCGGCTCGTTTAATTTTGATAATATTACTATAATAAAGCGTCCAAACACTGTTGTTGTCCACCCTGATTTTTAGACTGGAACCGGGATTATCATAAAGAATAGTTCCCTGAATTATTTCGCCATCTTTCTGATAAACGAGGTCATTTTTCTGCTGGGCAGCCGAAGGGAAACCGAGAGTAACACCTATCACCATAAACCCAAGGAAATAGCGAAAGTGAAACATTAAACTGGAATCCTCCGTTTAGACCTGCGATTTTAAAATCCTACTCAGGTTGCCTTGCATTGCCTCATGAATATAGGTCATTTCACATAGCGTTCAATTAAAAACTGCCCTCACATAGCTTCTATTGTTTTGACTTGAAGGCCTCTGTGGACAAGGGATCATAATAATACTGGGAGTTTACATAAAGGCGTTATGCCGACACCCGCAGAGGCCCGATAGGGCCGAGGGTGTGCCGCTGCACGATGCAGAAGGCTTTGTGCATAATGCGGTTTATGTAAAAGTCCCCTCATCAGGACGTGAGGGGGCGTCTACAGACTACCACCTGTTCTTTAGGACCGTCCCGGGGTCCAGGTGCTGCGGCTGCGCAGATAAGCAGTGCCGTCCGCGCCGGTTGGTACGGTCAGCGCAGAGCCCTGCGCCGGCGCGGGGTGTCGCCGGTCGCGGGCGGGGTCGGGTCGGGAGATCGAGATGAGGATGGTCGGATATCGAAGATTTGATTGACACTATAATTATATCACCAAACCATTTCGTGATATGATTATCACATCATGAGGTGATTCTTTCCCACTATGCATCGCGCCCCCTTCCCGAGGCACTGGACCTCTTTTCAGTAGCGAGGCCGCGAGGTCGGCAGCTTGGACCTGCCAGGGTTGGGGCAGGTATCTGAATTTGAATTAAGCGAATTCCACCTGCAGGCGCTTATTCATGACCCTGCTTATTTTTTCCAACGTTTTTATCGTTGGATTGCACTTCCTCGGATTTTCAAGTTTCTGGTATGCCTGCGGGCTGATTCCAAGCCTGTCGGCAATCTCCTTCTGCGAATAGTCGCTCCTAAGCTTGCGGAGCATATAGGCGATTTCGATATGGGGAGCAACCTCCACCCGGTGCATATTCCGGCCCTTGATCGTCTTAGGACCGGGCAAGGTATAGCCTCGGTCGAAATCGGCTTCCAAAGATCCGTTTAACGCTTCAGATGCATTCTTCAAGGCCTCGTCGAGGGTATCACCGTAGGTGTTCACATTCTCCAAATCAGGGAAAGAAACCAGGTAGGTACCCGCTTCTTTTACAATTTTCGCATAGAAATTCATGATATTCTGACCTCCAATAGTTCTATAATGCTAATTCGGCCTGCTTCGCTATCGCCGCAACCAATCCTTTTGGCAGATCCTTCTTGCCATGAACCGGAACCGGTATAGAACGTCGGCCTGCCTTGATCATGATATGATGGCTGCCGGCGATTCGGTCTTCCGACCAGCCATTCTTCTTGAGCAGTTTAACCAGTTCGCTGCCTGTCATAGTTTAAATATACAACTTATAGGTTGCATAATCAAGCGTTGTAAAATTATGATGCAGTCCAAATAATCAGGCGCCACCCCTGCCAAACTTTGGGGGTCAGGCCTGCTGGCTGGTATTCTCGATCAGGGATTCGTAAGGGATATGCAGTGATCGGTGAAGGTTACGAATCATAGTCAGCGAGAGGGGGCGGCGACGGGAGAGCACCTCCGAAACACGGCTTTTGCCGCCCATTAGAAGCGCGAGGTCCTGGTTTCGCAGGCCCTGCTGCTCCATGCGAAATTTGATGGCTTCCACCGGGTCAGGCGGATCGATGGGATGATGGCGAGATTCATACGATTCAACAAGAGTCGTGAGGATTTCGAGCTCGTCGTATTCAGCAGTACCTTTGGCAGCATCAATTATGCTGTCTATGCGGGCTAATGAATGTTTCAGGTCTTTTTCATTCCGAATCGGTTTGACGATCATGGTTTAAGCCTCCGATGCATTTATTTTATCGTATTCCTTATGAGTCCCGAAGAATCTAATGAAAACGGCATTCATGCGGAATTCAAACTTGGCTATCAGGCGAAATTCATTACCCCGTATGTTGAATACTACCCGATTATTCCCGGCAATGCTCGCTGTGGGATATTCCGCTTTAAGGTCGTTCAGGTTTTTCCACGTGCCCTTGCTCATTTCATCGTACCAGGCGCGCAAAAATTGCTCCGCTTCCCGATATTGTTTTTTCTGCCACATCAGGCGAAGGCGGGATTTGGCAATAACGCGCATGATTTGAATATACATCAAAGTTCCATATTTGGGAACTTATTCATTTCATAATTCATGAAGCAAAAATCTTGGAGAAGTTTTCCTGCTACTTGTTTAACATCCTGTAAATTTTTCCCTTGTGCAGTTCGATTGCATCGAACCGGCACATCTCGTGGCAGCAATAGCAGCGGATGCATTTGTTGCGGTCAATCGATGCAACCTTCCGGACGGTAACCGCATCGCGAGGGCAGGCGTTTTTGCAGGCGCCGCACCCGGTGCATTTACCTTTCAGTACCCGCGGATCGACTGTAAGCAGCGGCCGCAGCAGGGGCAGAATCGCCGCCAAGGCGCGAAGCATCGTCGAATTCGTATATGCGCTCGGCATCTTGTACCCGGCGATGCGGAGCTCATTGCGGGGCATTCCCACGATTTCGACCTCGGCAATACTCGACGGATGAATGCCGCGCCCCTTCGCTGCAAGGAGGAGCGGGTTTTTGTCTTCAGGGAGCCCGATTATCTCGGAAGCGACGACATCAAGGCTCAGCGGATCGGTCGACGCGAGCAGAAGTCCAACCTGACGCGGTTTCCCATTGGCCGGCCCTTCGCCTTCCATGCCCATAACTGCATCCATGATGGTCAGTTTGGGCGGGACAAGGGCGACCAGATCGAGCAGCAGCTCGGCAAAGAGCTCCTTGGTGGTCATGGTGCTATGATATCCCGTCTTTGACCGGCCAGGAATCAAACCGAAAAGGTTTTTCACGCCTCCGCTCAAAAACATCAAGTTGTGCGTTTTGAGCTTGCAGACGTTCACATAGCAATCGGCCTTACGTATCGGCGCGAGCCATTCTGCCGTGGGAGCAGGGCAACTCGAGAAAGCACATCTTGGAGGCCGTCGAGGCCGCCCGGGGCCCCGGCTCGGTACCGACTACATCGATCTCTACCAACTGCACGGGCCGGATCCGGGGACACCCATCGACGAAGACACTCGGCGTGTTGGACGACCTCGTGCGCTCGGGCAAGGTGCGCTACGTCGGTTGCTCCAACTTCCTGGCCTACCAGGTGGCACGGGCGCTCGGGCGGAGCGAGGCCGGATCCGTCTGTCCCGCTTCGATTCCGTGCAACCCCGCGAATACAACCTGCTCTTCCGCCAGATCGAAGCGCTGGCTCGCTCCCGTTGTGCGTGGAAGAGGGGGTTGGGGATCATCCCCTACAACCCCATCGCCGGTGGCTGCTCCTCGGGCAA
This sequence comes from uncultured Fibrobacterota bacterium, assembly GCA_963803935.1. Taxonomy (GTDB): domain Bacteria; phylum Fibrobacterota; class Chitinivibrionia; order Chitinivibrionales; family Chitinispirillaceae; genus BOG-1184. The sequence continues at coordinate 105,954 of CAWDOZ010000133.1, forward strand.
GCACAACCCCCGGCGCCCCCGCCCGAGGGCTCCCGGTTCACCCTGGGCACCGCCGCCGGCAATCTACCAGAGCCGTTACTGGCACGACCAGGAATTCGCCACGGTGGAGGAACTGCGCAAGGTCGCCGAACGCGAGGGCTTAATTGCTTTGGTGACGCTGGCGGTGGCCTGGGTCCTGGCGTCAGCCGGCGGTGACGGCCCCGATCATCGGTGCCAGCCGGCCCGGGCAGCTGGACGCCAAGCCTGGCCGTCGACGGAGTTC
>CAWDOZ010000134.1:0-3176 GCA_963803935.1 uncultured Fibrobacterota bacterium
TGTCGGTCAACCCCTTCCCTTTCGCCGCAGCATCGACAGCAGCGCCGCCGCAAAATCCGGGTCAGTCCTTACCAGCTTGACCAGCGCCGCGCCGAATTGCCGCTTTGCCTTTCGCAACTCCGCTCGATTGTTTTTCAGGCGATCATTGCACCGGGCAAGTTCAGCCGCTATTTCCTCAACTTTTTGCATATCCTCCAGTGTCGCGCTTCCTAGATTTAATCGGACGGAAACAGATGCCGTATCGAAACCCCGAGAGCGTTCGAGATTTTGATCAGCGTCCGCACCGACGGATTCCGCGACCCCCGTTCCAAATCCGCGAGGTAGCTGCGCTGAATGGAGGCGCGTTCGGCCAATTGCTCTTGGCTCCAGTCCTTTTCCACCCTCAGCGCCCTGATTCTCTTTGCAAGCAGCCGGATGGCCGTACTTTCGGAGATCGCCAATTGTCCATGGTTTCGGAATCTGGCGTATAATTCTGTATGATCCGAGTGACAATGGCTTCGCACGCAAAACACCCCTGTTCTGCGCAACGAGGCCGTGAGGCACGTGGAACGAAAGGAGTTACGGAAGAAATGTTGCGTCTCAACAGAACGTTCAAAGTCGTGTTGCCGCTGTTGCTGGTGACAACTGTCCCCACAGCATACCCCCAATCAGCACCCGCGAAAGTCAAAGTAGGCGATGTCGAATACAGCGTCACGCCGATGTCGCGGGGCAGGATGCTACGGATAGACGACCTCGCTGGCCACTTGATCGGCATGGCCAGCGTTAATGGTGCCAATGTCAGTGTCCTTGCCCCGCAGCAGGAACCGGGCTTTAGCGTTGTGAGAAACGCGGCCACTGAATACCTCCATCCCACGAACGGAGGCGCGACCGCAGCGGCGAATACTCCTCCGCCCCCGCCTGCGACCGTGGATGATCCTAACGCGGCGCAGAGGGAAGCTCAACTTGCCAGACTGGCAAACGTAACGGGTTCGCTGGGGAACCCTGCCGCCGCAAATCCCTTGGGTCCAGCCAAACTCACCGTGGAGTTCCCTGCCGCAGGAGGTGCCATCGTTAAAGGTACGTCGTTTGGAGATATCACGTACAGCGCCGACGGCACAGAAGCTCGTGCCGTTCAAAAAACCAGTAGCCCTATCACAGGTGACACGACGATTGAGCTAATCGCCAGATACCAAGGCGGCGAGGACCCCGGAAAGGGCAAAACCTCTGCGGTGGTGAAGGGCGGCCTGAAAACTCTTATTGAATCCGCCAATCCCCGCGCCAGAGGTAATATCAACACACGCGGGAATGACGAAATAGTCGTTTCTCAAAGCACGAACGGCGGTAAACCGGCTGAGATCATAGCAACCGGGGAGAAACATGTATCACAGTCGGAATATGCGGCAAGAGACCCGAACTCACCGTACAACCAGCGCGGCAAGGGTTTTTTAAAGGCCGTATATGAAGGCCTGCAAGCCGCGATGGTCGAGGCAACGAAGAGACGGGCTGCCGGTGAAGCTGTTCCCTTTGATCCTGCCAGCACTGTCGCCGGTCAAAACGCCCTTAAAGAGTATGCCAGATATGAAGCCAAGTAGAAGGGGCTAAACCAGTTCCAACCGCTTAAGCTTTATGCGGTCGCGCCGGACTTGGGCCATTTCGGGCGACATGCCGCGGGGCGTAGCGTGTCCTTGCCGGATGCCTTATCGGTGAACGTCCTGTCAACCAGCACGGCTTCGAGTTGCCCTTCCGGGTTCTGATCGAAGCTGCTAACCCGGACGTACCCGATGCGCTGACCGCTCACATTCAATTTCCCGATGTTGTGTCAGGATGAAATCTGTGATCCTTCGCGGGTTCTGTCAAGAAATGCGGTTTTCAACTCTATTCTGACGGGTTTTCTGCGTCAGCCTGACATCAGGTTAGAGTATGCCTCAGGCTGACAGGGCGATGCCGTTCAATTCTCACATCTTTACAACTACCTGGGATATAACGTATAGTTTCTTGCGATCTTACAATGAGGACGGCTCCTGCCGCTATCGAAAGCAAAAAGGCTCTGTGGGAACGGTCTAGGGAGAGGGCATTGGTCCAGGACAATGATCAAGATGAGGATGTCTCTTGGCGAATCGCCGCACAGGTATGGTGGGCGCTAGCTTGGCGGTGGGTCTCGGTCACAGTGGTCGCGGGAGGAGTCGTGTCCGCATTACTCATTATCTTCCCGCTCCACAACGACCTCGCCATAGGCGTCGGGCTTGCCGAGAATCTAATTATACGTAGTCGTAGTCAGGTACTACATAATGAAGGATTGGGGTTGATAGTACTGTCGCCGTCGATGCTGAAGGAGCACTTCCCCAAGAGGCTCCCGGAATCGCTGGATCGGGTTACTATCCTGCGTGGACCGACCGGGGCTCCGGTATACAAGATCAACCAGACCGACGTGCAGAAAGCGGAGTTGCTGCCCAGGTTGACCGAGATGTACAAGAACCGCGCCGAGCGCGTCCTGTTCATCCGGGCAGACAACGACCTCTACTTCGCTTATGTGGCTGAGGTCATCGATATCGCCAATGGCGCGGACGTGGATCACGTCGCTGTGCTTACGCCGAAGATGCTCGCCGGTCATTGATCCGGCAATTCCGGTACGAAATTGCGCTCGGTTAGAATTCACTGTGAGCAATACGAGACTGATCGGTGCCCCCAACGCATGGCCGTATTGCTACAGCACCCATGAGCGCAAAATCTCCGTCATCGAGAAAATCCTCATGATAAGCAAGTGAAGAACACAAGCCGCTTTGCATCCTGGCCGACTGCGAGCCACAAGATCCGCACCGGGCTTCTAAGGATCATCAACCCGTGCTGCTCAAAACCGGCGAAAAACTCGTCATCACCCCCCGCGAAGTGCCCGGCACGGAGCGATGGTGGGCACCACCTTCAAGACCCTGGCGGAAAACGTCGGAGCGGGCTCGCGCATTTGCTCTCTGACGGCCTTATCGAGCTGCGCGTCCACGAAATCGACGGCGAAGATGATGGCCTGCGATATCGTCAACGGCGGCATGCTGGGCGAACACAAGGGCGTCAACCTGCCCGGCGTGCCGGCGCGCACGCCGTCACTGACGGAGAAGGACGCTGAAGACCTCGAGTTCGCGCTCGATCATGGCGTCGATGCCATCGCCGTCTCTTTTGCGCGCACGGCCGAGGACGTGACCCTG
>CAWDOZ010000135.1:0-11306 GCA_963803935.1 uncultured Fibrobacterota bacterium
AATTCCGCAGTTGAACCCTAAAAGTTTGGTGTTTTGAGGGGCCAGAGTGTTGCAAAAGCTCATGGCCCAGGCTCCATACCAGCTTTCAATTTTCAACTGCGGCGCAGTTGCCCTTAACCATAATATCAGACGTTGGTAACCTGTTTGGATTCGCGTCCAAAGATCATGCGTAACCGAGAGCTCAATGAACCGTTCGCGGCCGGACTTGACGTACTGAGATGCAATGAGCATAAAATCTTTGCGAGATGTTTTTGCCTCTTGATGCTTCTTGAGATTGAAAAAACGAACGAATAAGCTCCATAAATTATAGCTGAGAAGCGTCAGACGAGCAGCCAACTCTGTTACGTTCGATTGCTGAGAGCAGAATCCAGCTAACCCCCACTGGTTTTTCAATTCGTCATAAACATTTTCACAATCAGCCCGTCCTTGGTACATTTCAGCAATTTGACATGCATCGAATTGAGAAGGAAGCAGATCGGTCACCCAGGCAGAATATTCAAAGAGACTTTCCCCGAACAGACTCAGGCTCTCTTCCGGAGTTTTCTTTGAAATCAATCGACGGCCAACAACCACTCGCCGTTCTTTGGTCCATCCATTCAGCTTCAACCGAGTTTCCGCAATCTGCAAGGCTCCAAAACATGCAGGCCCCTGCCATTGCTCTTCTTGGACACTATTGATTGCCTCTCGTACACGTGCTGTTTTTCGAAGCTTAAACACGTAATAAGGGCGCTCCGCCTTGGCTTCGTGCCATTGAAGAAATTCTTCACTGCAAAATGCGATATCCGCCCGATTAATATAGGGCCGTTTCTCTTGTGGTAAATGAGAAAACAAGCGCTCCATGGTCTCGATCCATCCACCGTTGGCAGCACTGTCTCCCGGTCGAAAATCCATATCTAAACACAAGCGAACTCCCGCTACCGTGCACGTCAACGGGTGATGGCTGCCTCTGCCGGGCTTCTGCGGATTATAGCCAATCTCTACTCCTTCTTGCTCACCATACCGCGTTGTCACCGTGCTGTCCCAATCCAATATGTACATTTCTGGTAGCGCTCGATAGAGTACATCGTTCACCTCATAAATCCATTGTCGCCCAGCCTCACTGCTGATCTCCTCAAAAAACCGCCGTATCGAATCATCTCCCGGTATCCGTCGCTCTACTCCAAAGATCTTGCCAATAACGGCATCATGCTGAACATACCGTATGTGCTTGAATCGTTTCCCCTCTACAATGCAGGTCAGAATAAATCCTACGATAATATCCCTAACCGGTGTCGCATTCGGACTGCTGCGCTTTATCGGGCACGTATCCACCAATTTCTGTATTACTCCCAATGATGAAAGAAATGAGGCAAAGGCTACCAAGCCTCCCAATGGGGTGAGATTCTTCGTGCTTCGCTCTACCCGAACTCGACCTCCGGGCGTATTAAAAGCATAGCTCTCGCTTTCACCTATTGGGTGAGCCATTATTTCCCTCCATTCCGCGCAAATAGGCCGATTATCTTCAAAAATAATCCGCTGGCTACCTTTCAACTGCGGAATTTAGGTTAATGTTTTTTCTACCCTGAAAGAGGGCGTTGCGGGAGGGGGAGAGCGTTTGCCTTCAGGCAAACATCGCCTTCCCCTTCCGCTGGAAGGGGTGCGTCGGAGACGCGGCTTTGCGCGGCTCCGACCAGGGGGAACCATTATTATGGTTCCCCCACAAAAAAAGCTACTTATTATCCCAGGTTCCTCATCAGGCACCCGTGTATCGACATCCCGGCCCCATACGCCACCATCATGCACCATGCATTATTATCCAACCCCTGATTCATCAGCGCATCGAGGACAAACAGTACCGTCGGCGAGGACATGTTACCGTAGCGGGAGAGAATATCCCGGGTATGCGTGAGATCCTCTTCGGTCAAGTTCAGCTCCTCCTGGATCGCGCCGATGATCCGGTCGCCGCCCGGGTGGAGCGCCCAGTGGCGTACGCTCTCCGGAACGAGCTCTCTCTGCGACAGCAGGCTCCGGATAAAGGGCGGGACGGTTTTGCGGATCTCCCTGGGAAGCTGCGCATCGAGCTGGTTGTGGAGCCGCCCCTTCCGGTGAACAAACCGCACCGCCTCGCGCGATTCGGGGTAATATCCCGAGGCGGTCGCTTCGAGCGACAGGCCTGACCGGCCCGAGCACACTATCGCTGCGGCTGCGCCGTCGGCAAAGATCGCATTGGATACGAGGAGTCCCACATCGTTGTCCATTTCGAAGGTCGCGGTCGAAATCTCGACCGAGACGCAGGCGACGATTTCCGCAGGGTCGCTCCGGACGATACGGTCGGCAAGCTGGATATTCGGGATTGCGCCGCCGCAGCCCGAACCCACGAGGTCGTAGACCGGGATGGTCCGCTTCATGCCCATTTTCTCGATGAGATAGGTGGCGATTCCCGGACAGAGATAGCCGGTACAGGTGTTGACGATAAGCACCGTGATATCTCCGGCAGACAGCCCGGCCTTTGCAAGCGCCTTTCCGAGGGCTTCGGCGGAGAGCCGGATCGACCACTCCGTAAAGCGGGCGACACGCCGGTCGGGATCTTCGTTTTTTACCGTAAGAAGCTCGTCCAGATCCCTGACCGCCAGGTGCCTGGTACGAACGCTCCTGTGCTGGAGGACCTGGTGGAGGATCTCCCGGCTTCTTTCCGACAGCTCCTCCCGGAAATACTCCGCCATAATCGTGTCGCACGCTTCCTGGGAGAGAACAAAGGGGGGCGTTGCAACCCCTGTTGCCTTGATAATCGTTTTTGTGTTCATCGGGTCCGGGATTTGCTAATTTGATGCTGCGTGAAATACCTTTCTTCTACATTACCGAGGCAGCAGAAAGGTTCGAATGCTGTTCATTAAACATACTATCACGACCCGGGGGAGTTCACATGATGCTGACGGATGAGCAAATACTGGACCGCATCGCCAATGTCTGCGTTGAAGCTCTGAAGGTGACGCGTGAACGGGTCACCCGGGAGAGCCGCTTCAAGGAGGATCTCGGCGCAGACTCGCTCGATACCATCGTTCTGCTCATGGCGCTTGAGCAGGAGTTCAAGCGACCGATCACCGACGACGAGGCGGGCAACCTTCGCAGCGTCAACAACGCCATCTCACTGGTAAAAACCATGCAGGCGCCGGCTGCATGATCCGACGCCGCAGCGTCGTGATTACCGGCATCGGCGTCATCGCGCCGATCGGGGTAGGTTCGCGGGATTTCTGGAATGGTGCAATGACCGGGGCTTCGGTCGTTGCGCCTATCCCTGACGCCTGGAGGTCCTATTTTACCCCGGTTTCATCGGTGTGGGCGCCACTCCCGAAAATCGATTTCTCCGCCTTTGCCCTGAGCCGCATCGAGCAGATGCAACTCGACAAGGTGGCCCTCCTGGGGCTCGCCGCCGCACGGGAGGCGGTGACGGATGCCGGATTGGGTTTCGAGCTTAACGATGCAAAGAAGAATTCATTTCGCATAAAGGGGATAGACCCTGAAAAAACGGGCGTCTTCAGCGGGACCGGCATCGGGGGAATTGCCAGCCTGATGGCCGCCCAGGCTTTCCATTTTGGAAGCCGGGCCGCTAAAACACTCGAAGCCGTTCGCAGCGGAATCCGTGAAATGGCCGAAGCGCTCGATGTTTGCGCAGCACCGGGCACCGCGAATGCCTGCCCCCCGCTGCCGCTGCGCTTCAATCCCATGACCATCGCCATGGCCATGCCCAACTCCTGCTCCTCGTCAATCGGCATTAAATACGGGCTTACCGGGCATAACCTCTGCTGCTCAACGGCCTGCGCGGCAGGGACGAGCGCCATCGGCCTCGGGTATCGCGCCATCGCCTCCGGCGAGTGTGACTCCGCAATCGCCGGAGGCGCCGAGTTCCTTGGCGACGATTACGGGGGCTCCTTCCGGGCTTTCGATGCAACCGGAACCCTGGTGCGGCGGTGCGATGATCCCGCGGCCGCAAACCGGCCCTTCGATGCGGCGCGGTCGGGATTCCTCTTTGCAGAGGGCGGCAGCGCGATGCTCCTGCTTGAGGAAAAGGAGGCGGCCCTCAGGCGCGGGGCGAATCCCTACGCCGAAATCACCGCCTTTGCCTCCTCCTTCGATGCATTCTCGTGCATGGCCATGGAACCGCAGGGGTTTGCCGGGGAGCGGATGCTCCGCAGCGCGCTCGCGGAGGCAGCCATCGAACCGGAGGCTATCGATTATGTCAATGCCCACGGAACCGGAACGGTGCAGAACGACGATGTCGAATCGGCACTTATCGAACGGGTTTTCGGCAGTGCGCCTCTTATCAACTCAACCAAGTCGCTTATCGGGCATACCATCGGCGCATCGGGCGCCATCGAAGCCGCGGTAACGGCCCTGAGCATCCTGCATCAGACTACCCATGTTTCGCGCAATATCACGAATCCTCTGCGCGCATTGAATTTCGTTCGCGAAGTGAAACCACGGGCAATCCGCCGCGCGGTGACCCAGTCTTTCGGGTTCGGCGGACATAATGCGTGCCTTATCATGGAGCGCTGCGCGTAGGGAGAACCCGTATCCTATAATAGAGTAAGGATAATTTCACCAACGAAGTTTTAACCAGCATTCGCCGTATTACCTAGATTCAAGCGCTATTGCAAGCAGTCCGCCAATAATGCCTGCCACTACTGCCCCAACGATAAGCATCACCTGATTATTGTTATCGCTTTTCACTCTCTGTCCTACGCTGGCAGCTGCATATTTTTCATTTCTATAAACGGTATCCTTTTTAATGGAGGTACCAAGCCTGTAGAAATCCACTTTGGCTCGATAACAGGTACTCCAGTAATCCGGCCTTTGAATATCATGCAAGCTAGCAATATCGGCTCCTAAATTACAGCCCTCTCTCCTGATAATATTGAGAATATCCTCTTCAGAGCAGTTTGTACTGAACCCGTTATCATAGGCATTCAATGAACCTAACAGAGAATCGGATGAATCCGGTTTGTAATATTCCCGAATGATCACGTCACAGTTACCCGATTTTCCCTGGGGATTCGTGGAATACCCAATTCTGGTCAATCCCGGGCCGCATCCAGATACAAAAAGTAATGCCGCAAAAATAAAAACCTTTTTCATGATCGTTTATCCCTTTTAATTTACCTTTGGCGGCGAGCAGTCCTTCATCTCTGCTTTTCCCCGGTTCGGCTCCACGATTTCCAGTTCATTCCGAGGTTGAAAAATGCCCATTTCAATGCGTTCCCAAATGTAATAGACACCGCCTTTTTTAGCAGTTATTGTCACTGTGCTCGTATTTTCCGCATTTCCATTAATACAAATATCGCCAGGATCTCTTTCCCAGCAGAGATAGCCGACAGGTCCAATCCTCCCAATCACCTGGTTACCATCAGCTATAGTTAAAGCGTTGCTATACCCATAGGTGGAAGGACGATAGACGTATATGCGGCATTTTGACGAATCCTCAAGAGGCTTTTTTTGGTCCGGAAGGCTGACATATTGAACCGTCGATGCACACCCAATGAAAAAAAATGCTGACAAAACTGCAATGAATGAAATTTTCATGGGTCTCCCCTATGCTCTATTTTAATACCGGAGCATCGAAATATATGAATTGCGACGAATGACTGGTCAAAATAAAAATCGCAATCAATCTTTCGGGATATTTTGGCCAATTCCCGAATATTTAGACCGAAGTTTTAATCGAACAAGACTATCGACTGGAAACCTTGCGTACCTCATCTGCCTTCCCAAACCGGCTGACAGGTACCCAACAAAATGTTCTCAAGGCGGCAGGTCGCAGAAAACCTCAGCGCCAACCCTTATATTTAAGGTACCATAGGCTCACTTTTTGAGACTGCTCTAAACCATCCACCGAGGGATAAACCCCGGCTTCCCGGCTATGAATCGCGTACTACGGATCGCGGTAGAATCTCTCCTCTTCCTGGTTCTGGACCTTGGTGCGCTGACGCTTCTCCTGAGCGCCGTGGTCATTACCCCTCCGGTACAGCGCAGCATCAAGGCGGCTCTTGTAAATGCCCTTTCCAGCAGGCTCGGGGACGAGGTGAGTATCGGAGCCGTGCATCTAAACTGGATACGACGGCTTGATCTGCACGATGTGGTCATCAACGACCGTGAGTTCGGGGACTCCATGACTATCCGGACTCTCAACCTGCGATTTGCCCTCCTGCCGCTCCTGAAAAAGACCGTGGCCATAAAACATATTACTATCCGGGACGTAAAGGTTACCGGCATCCGGACAAAGCGCGGTGTACACTTCCCCTTTTTCATCAAGCACCCCCCGAAGGTAAAACTCTGGACGGTCACCCTCGGCACTGCAGTGGTGAGCGGGCTTTCGGCCCGGTACGACGACTCGGTATCCGGCATGTATTACTCCCTGTCTGGAATACGGAGCCGCCTCGTTTTCAAACGGCTCAACGCATTCTCCGGTACCCTTACTGCCGACACCGGTGAGGCGGTGACGCCCTGGTACTCCGGCCGCATCGGCAGCGTCGATATCAAGGCCGATTTTACGCCTAAGCGGCTCGTCGTAGCAAGAGGAAGCATACGGGGCGACTCTTCCACGTTGACCTGCGAGGGGACCATCCCCTTTTCCACGAAACTGCCCTGGAACGTCCGCGCAGATGTCTACAGTCGTCTTTCACCGGTCCTTGCACTCAAGAAAATCAAGGGCCTCCAGATGAAGGGCGATCTTCACGCCGTCGCCTCGCTTGCCGGGCTTCTCGGATCACCACGGCTCGACGTGCAGGCAACTGCCCGCAAAGTAACCTTTGACAGCATTCCCTTCGAAACGATCACCGCGACGGCAAAGTACAATCCCGGCGACGGCCTCTCGACCGCTATCGAAGGTTCATCGGCAATGGGAAAAGCCGGCGTCAGGGCCACTGCCTCGATAGCACCGCTTTTTTACAAGCCGCATCTTGCTTCCTGGAATGCCGTCGCAAAAGCCGATATCCCCCGGCTTTCAGACCTCACCCGCCGCCTCGGCCGCAAATATTCGTTCTTGAGCGGCGCCGCGCATATTGAGGCCGCAGCCGACGGCCAGGGGGCCCGGGAGCTGCCGAACCACGGCGATCTCGTGCTGGCTGTAAAACAATCCGCCGCTCCGGGTTTTGCTGAGCTCATCGATTGCCATGTCCGGTTGAATAACCGGAATTGGTCCGCAGATGTTACGGCGGATTCCGGAAACCGGATCCATGCACAAGCTTCTTTCGGCTATCGATCCAATGCCCTCTCCGGTACCTTTGCGATCAACCTGTCGAATCCTGCCAGGATATCGCGATTGTTCCTTGCCTACCCGGTTACCGGTTCCATCTCCGGAACCGGCACTCTTGGCGGGACCCTGCAGAAGCCAACCGTGACTTTCGGCTTTCGGGCACGGGATTGCGAATGGCGCAGTGCATCAATCAGCCGGCTCGACGCCGAAGCCCATTACGGAAACAGGCGGCTGTATATCAACAAAGCCTCCCTGCAATGCACCGGCGATCTGGCAACAATTCTTCCCCTTGCGGGCGTGCACAACGCGGGCGGGCATTTCCATATTGCCGCCGAAGGATTCGGCCCTGCTGAAAATCCAAATATTACGGCAGAAGTTGGCGCTACCGATCTGCAGGCCGGTGAATTTACGGCAGCATCGCTCATCGCCTCGCTGGCCTATCGCAACGATACGCTGCACTGGAGCAACGTTCGCCTGGGTAAGAAAACCGCATGGATCAAAACCACGGGCATAGCCGGGCTGCGCGGCCCCCGTCGCTTTGCCAATGCTTCGATAAGTGCCGAGAGGCACGGCAGTCCATCCGCTTCGGGGAGCATATCCGGCGTCACCCGGGGTGACTCGATCGATCTGTCGGCAACCATTTCCGCCATGGATCCCCAACTCATTGCGCCGTGGATCAAGGGCAAAATGCCCCTGCGCGGATCGCTTTCCCTGCAGGCGGAGGTCCATGGGACCCGCACCGATCCCGAGGGGATGGCGCACCTTGAATTCGACCAGGCGCTGGGTCGCGGCGCCACCATCCGCTACCGCGCTCAGGCCGAGCTCCATAACGCCGGCGTCATTGCCTCGGTGAGCGCCTTTCCCTTCGGCCGTCCGGAATCGCTGCTTGTTTCCATTACCGCACCGCTTGAACTCGCTCCCCCTGGACGGCCGCCCACCTTATCCGGGACGGTGCCCGTATTACCCTCGAAGGTCCCGATTTTCCGATAGGCGACCTTGCGGCACGGTTTATTCCTGGGGTCAAGGCCGGCGGAAACGTTTCAATGCATGCGGAAATTGTAAAGGCGTCGGGGAACTGGGAGGTGCAGGGTGTATTTGCCGGCAAGGTTCCTTCGGCAATCGACTCGGCAAAGGGTATTCGTCTCTATGGCCTCTCGGCAGAGGCCCGATTCGCGGGCACCACCCTGCACCCGTCGCTCACTTTTTCGGTGCAGGGCGACTCGCTGTACTGGAAATCCATTCGCCTTGACAAACCCTTCCTGCAGGGGCATGGCTCCGATAAGGCGGTCTACCTCGACACGGCAACGATGGGTTTATACAAAGGACGGCTTGCGCTGTCCGGGTCATTTCCCCTGGAGCCCGGGCGGCTGATAGTCGACAAGTCAAACGTGACGCTCCGGTGCGTTGCAGCCGCGGTGCCGCTCGGCATCCTGGCCCCCCTGGTGCCGGATGCCGACATTTCCGGCGGAACGTTCGGTGCCGATGCATACCTGACCATGCGGGAAAACCGGCCGCACCTGCAGGGCCGGATCTCACTGCGCGGGGCGGGGTTCACGCTCAAGGAGTATGGGCAGGCTATTGGTCCCATCGATGCGGAATGCTCGCTCAGGAACGACTCCATCGTCGTCGAATCGCTTAATGGGCACATCGGTTCGTCGGGGCGCTTTTCAGGCGCCGGGTATTTTGAACCGACCGGTACCGGCCACGCCCGGTTTGCGCTCTCCGCAAACGATTGCCAGCTGCAGATTGCCGACCTTAACACCATCATCCGCACGGCGTCGGTCCGGCTTGCCGATTCCGGGGACGCGCTGGTTCTCGGCGGTAACGTTGCCCTCGGCGAGTCGCGGTATCAACTCTACCTTAATCCGGCTGCGCTGTTCCAGAAGGCGCCGGCCGCAAGGCCGAAAAAAAAGCCCCCGAAAAATCCCCTGCTCAGGCACGCTGCGATGCGGGTAGTCCTCGACCTCGATAAAAACCTGACCATTGAGAGTAATTTAGGCAGCCTGACGCTCGACGGCACGGTGACGATCGTGGGAAACCCCGAGCGTCCGGGTATCGTCGGCACCATTTCGGTAACCGACGGGTATCTCTATTACCTGGATAAGAAATTTACCGTCCAGCAGGGGACGTTCCGCTTTACGAATCCGGAAGAAATGAATCCGGCGATAAGCCTGACCGCGGCGGATACCATTTTCGCAGCCGCAGTTGCTACTCAAGCAGGAGCCGTCGCCGGTCAGCAGACATCCTATGTTGTAACGCTCACCTTGAGCGATAGTCTCAGCAAACCTACCGTCGTTCTTTCGTCCTACCCGCCACTGCAGCCAGAAGCTATAGTGAGTCTCATCACCTTCGGCACTACTCAAGGAGTCCTTTCAGGCGGTGTTGCAACAGCCATCGAGGGGCTTATAGCTCAGCAGGCGCTCGCCGCAGGTTTCGGAACGCGGTCGCTACAGCAACTGCTCAGCATCGAAAGTCTTAATGCTGGAACGGGCGCTGAAGGAACAACGGTGACGGCGGTCAAGCGGATCTCGTCGCGGCTATCGGTCACCTATCAGGCTATCCTGCAAAATCTTGGCAGACCGAATGTTTCGGCATCGTACCGGCTTTTTCCCAACCTCTATATAATCGGTTCCGGGTACTACATGAACAGCGGAATCGATCTTCACTTTAGATTTACACGATAAAGATGAAGAGCCGGAAAGGATGAAGAGTGAGGGACGAAGGATGAGGAAGGCAAAAAAAGGTAAAAGGAAATAGCAATGCTGATAGAAAAGGATGCAGAGTGAAGACAGAGAGGGCAGGACGCCACCACCCTTTCAGCAAAACCTGCCGCACAGTGCTGAGAATCGCCCTGATTCTTCTCATTGCCGGGCCAGGTTCGCTTATTGCCGCACCGTGGAAAGTTCACGCCATCAACTTTTCCGGAAATACGGTTTATACCTCGGGACAGCTCCGCAGCCTCATGGAAACAAAACTTTCCCACTGGTGGAATAAATCGGCCTATTCCCACGTCAAGCTCGAATCCGATACCGCAACCCTGGGCGCCGCCTATGGCCAGAAGGGGTACCTGGATGCGGCATTCCATATCGACTCGATTCCGGCGGACTCGGTGCATCAACGGGTTTCGATCTTTCTCTCGGTTGTCGAGGGGCCTCAGACGCTTGTCGGCACGGTTGCCATTGGAGGCATATCGCCTCTCCACCCGGCCGAAGAACTGAAGCTGCTCATGACGAAACCAAATGCACCATTCAGCGTAAGCGTAATCGATCAGGATGCCCAGAAAATCGCCGCCGACCTGGCCTTACGGGGACATCTGTACTGCCACGTCCTTGACAGCTCCATCATCGACACGGCAACTCACCGCGCTGCGGTGGTGTTCAGCATCGATCAGGGGCCGCTTATATTTGCGGGCCCTTTTAATATCGCAGGGCTTAAGAAAGGCGCACGCCAAGGGCGATAGGCGCGCGCATCGACCAACCCAACGACCAGCTGAAGTCCGGCGGCGGCTACGATCTGAATTACGTGCTCGCCGACGCGCCGCGCGCGGCGCCGGCGCTGGCCGCCACCCTCTTGGCCGGCCGGCTTGTCATCTAAGCGATGCTGACTACGAGCCAGGGCTGCAATTCTATAGCGGCAATTTCCTCAGCGGCGCTCCGTTCGCGCGGCGCAGCGCGGTCTGTCCTGCAGGGGCAGCATCGCACCGACAGCCTCCAACCATCCGACCTTTCCCACGACCGTGCTGCGGCCCGGCGAGCGGTTCGCGTCGCGCACCTGCTAATCAACGCCGGCTTTAGTCGGGGGCGATGCGACGTCATGCTATGCATTGCGTGGATGTCGGCCAGCCCTCGCGAGCGCCGTGAGCCGGCCCGAAGGCCGGCGATTGCAGGGGGCTGACAGGCAGCAGCCGCTGATGATGGAACACGACGCCCGGCTAGCTTTCCGGCTTTTCGCCAGCATGTGACCAGACGCGCCGCTCGCGACGGGGTGGTGGGTCACGCGGTTGGGCATTTCCTTTCGGCAGCTTGCCAAAGATCACCGTAGAGTGGCCGCCGCCGTCGAACCAAGTGAAGGAGCCGTC
>CAWDOZ010000136.1:0-3953 GCA_963803935.1 uncultured Fibrobacterota bacterium
AAATGTCTATGGAAACGTCGGCCGGCGATCCTACAGTATAGTGCACCGTAACGGCCCCATGGGCATACTTTGCCCGGGCGTCGGGGATTAAGCGGGCGGCCACAGGTCCCTCCGGCAGAACGGCAATGCCGAAGTTCGAAAGCGGGCAGCGCCAGACACTGTAATCCTGCGTTCCTGCATAGAGGTAACCGTTGAGTTCGCACAGCGACACCACAGGGTCGGACGGCAGGCCGGTGGTAATAGTATTCCAGGTAGTGCCGTTATTCACGGAAAGGAAAATTCCGCTGTCCCCTGCAGCAAATAAACCGTTGCCCGCGCTTATAAGGGCACTATGTGAAATTGTCCCCTTCAGGCCGGTGTTGACAGTGGTCCAGGTTATGCCGTTGTCTTCGGAACGAAAAAGTCCGCTGTCGGATGAAAGAACAAAATATAAAGAGTTTTTAACAACGAATGCCTCTGCGAGATTATTGGCTGATCCCGGGACGGCTCCGGTTGACCATGTTGCACCGTTATCCGCCGAACGGCTGATAACGCCACCCTCTGAGCAGACAACGATGCTGCCGCCGCTGTTGGCAAGAAAGGTCCCGGAAACAAAGCCTGAAGCGATGGGAGCCCAACTGGCACCGCCATTCGTCGAGCGGAGAAGTATGCCGTTTTCCAACGCCCATAGAGAGCTTCCGGCGCCGACTACAGCGGCAACTTCGTTACCCATCAACCCGGTAGCGGTCCAGGTTGTTCCATTATCGGTGGATTGATAAAGGCCTGCGGTGGTTGCAGCATAAAAATCATTTCCGTTCTGGGAAAAACTGAGGATAGCGTAACCGCCCGGAATCTCGGCCGGGAAATTTGTTTCATTCCATCCGGCGCCGCCATTGGATGAGGAAAAAAGCAATGGCCCGACGCCGGACAGGACTGTACCGTTGCAGGTGCCAAGGATGTAATTATCTGCGGAAAGCAGCCCGGAAATCGAAAGTGCCCAGATCGATCCGCTGTCGGAGCTTCGGTAGACACCGTTGCCATTAGTTTCGGCAAGGATAAAGCCGCCGCTCGCTGCAAATCCCTCAATATATGCTCCCTCCGGAATCCCACTAAGCGTCGACGTCCAGGTCATACCATTGTTTCCGGAATAATAGGTTTCATAACTCTCACTATTAGCCGAAATCTCGATCTCTGCGGAAAGATAGCCTCCGCTTGCAGAAAGATCTAGCAATTCACTATTCGCCGGCAATCCTGCATTTGCCGGGGTCCAGGTTACCCCGCTATCCGGCGATCGATAGATGCCGGAATATGATCCCGCAAAGAGCCATCCTCCGCTTGCGGCCAGGCAGGTTATCTCTCCACCAGGCAACCCCGCATCTACAGCCACCCAATGCGCCGCATTATTCGATTGGCGATAGATGCTGTCGTTTTCGGGTAAAGCAAAGACATACCCACCAAATACCAAAAGTGATCGTACATAACAGGCCGGTAATCCACTATCCCCGATTGCCCAGCTTTGCCCATTGTTAGTAGAGCGATAGACACTGCAGGAGCCGTCGGAGTATACTCCTGGAAGCAGATAAATATTGCTTCCGTTAATCGCGATAGAATTAAAATAAAAATTTGCTGGAATTCCTGAATTTTCCGGCGACCAGGAGGTTCCGTTGTCTGCCGATCGATAAATTCCACTATCGGTAACGACAAAAAGATATGTTCCATTGGTCGCAAACACTCCAATATTTTCATAATAATAATAAAAAGAATTTGAAACCGGCAATCCGGAACTCGCCCGTGTCCAGGTCGCTCCATTGTCGGCCGACCGATAGATGCCGCTGTCGGTAAGAGCAAAAACATAGCTCCCATTGGCGGTAAGGCTGCCCACTTCGGGCAAGGTGGAACCGGTCGAAACCCAGGAGGCGCCGTTGTTGCTGGAGCGATAAATTGATTCGCCGTTGACCGCGGCAATCAGGTAGCCGCCGCTCGAAATGACGGAACCGACAGAACCGCCTTCCGGACCGCCGGTCTGAACCCACTGGGCATTAACCGATCCCGCAATCAGAATGCCGATCATCCCTGCAAGCCCGACTATCTGCCATGGTTTCATAGAATTCCTCCCTGTTTTTTCCAGTCCCTGCTGCCCGGAGCCGGCTTGCGCCAGAGGCGTCAAGCGATTTGGTTAATATAATTTCGGCAAGTGACAATTAGTAATTATTTCGGGGAGAAAACAATGGGGATTGGTCAAACAGGGGTCGAGGTTAAAGAATGTGGTTTTTTTGAAAATTCAAATCCATTTGGATGGCTGAGCCGCAATCTAAAGTCAAATTCTGGGCGTTCCGGAGAGCGCCCAGTAGGGCGCCCTCCGGCGCGCCTCCGCCGGGCTCTCGGCAAAGCCGAGCCGGTGTTTGAAGCCCTGCGGCTTCGCCTGGGTCTTCAAATACTGCCTGCGTCGCTAACGCTCCGGCAGGCACCCTCTGTCCTCGCTAACGCAACGTCAAAAGAGATTAAGAAGAGTTCAACATGTTGAACCCCTACGGATTTACATGATCTTTTATGTGTTTTCTACCATAAAAGAGGGCGTTGCGGGAGGGGAATGGCGTTTGCCTTCAGGCAAACATCGCCTTCCCCTTCCGCTGGAAGGGGTGTGTCTGAAGACCCGCTTTGGGGGCTTCAGACCAGGGGGAACCGCCTAAGCGGTTCCCCCACCTGAGCAGTAACATATCCCTTTACAATAAAATTTTATTGCAGCTGCACACTATTCCCTGAACAGCACCACCTCCGCCGGATCGAGCTGGAACGCCTCGGGAACCGAATCCTCGCCGATGGGCAGGTCAAGGAGTGCGTGCATTTTCGTGCAGCGCCTGACCTCGGGGGGAATCATGGGCGTGTCGACCGTCACGGCTTCGGTCGGGTTTTTGTTGATGCACAGGTAGACCGGCCGGTTCCCCTGGTCCGAGGCCTTTTCAAGGAAGAGCCAGGGGAGCCCGAAATCGCAGAGCGTCCGCCAGCGGCCCTCCTCGCAGAGGACGGGCTCGGAGAGCTTGAACCGGTTCATCGCCGCAATCCATGACGATATATCCCACTTTTGGGGATCGACATCGCGGGGAGTGCCGCGAACCACATCGATGCGCGTCGTGGCGCCGTACTCGAACCCCGCGGGCATGAGGAGCCCCTTTGAAAAAAGGGCGGTGAAGGCGTAGCGGCTCTTCTGCACGGCTTCGGTTCCGGGCCATACGCTCGCCAGCCGCTCGGTGTCGTGCGACTCGGCGAAGGCGATGGACGGAGCGATATGCTTGTTGCCGGCATGCTGGTCCAGGACCCAGCTCTGGTCGTAGTGCCACCACTTGACAGAATTGAAGAGATAGTCGAACCCGCACCCGTTAAGCGCCTCGATCTGGTCGAGGCGGCAGCCGAGCGTTTCGGCATAAAAGGTCGCGCCGGGGTCGCGCTTCTTCGCGCGACCGATGAGCCGGCTCCAGAGCGCAGCGGGAACCTGGTATGCCGCGTCGCAGCGAAAGCCGGTGAAACCTATTTTCTGGTAAAAGTCAACGACCCGGTCCCAGAATGCCCAGAGGTTGTCCCGGTCGGACGAATGCTCGTTATCGATGGATGCCAGGTCGCCCCAGACGGTCACGGCGCCCGGATTGCCGGGATCGATGGCAAAGGGCGACGCCACACGCCCCGACCCGTCGCGCTTGTACCACGACCCGTGCTGGCCGACAAGCGGCGAATCGATCGCGGTATGGTTGATGACGAGGTCCATGACGGGCTGCATGCCTGCATCGTTGCACGATTCGACGAATTTTGAAAGCACCGTGAAATCGGCAGGGTCCGATCCCTTGTCGAGAAAGAGCGGGTTGAGGCGGAAATAATCCTTTACCGAGTAGAGGCTCCCGGAGTTCCCGGTTTCGTGGAACGGATTGACGAAGACCGCCGTGAAGGCCATATCCGCCACATGCGGGATGACGTTGCACCAG
>CAWDOZ010000137.1:0-4779 GCA_963803935.1 uncultured Fibrobacterota bacterium
CCATTTTTCAATGGTTCCCCCACCAGGGGCCGTTGACCTTATTTTTTATCCCGCTGCTGTATCTTCGCCCACTCATCCCGCAGCGTTACCGTGCGGTTGAAGACAACCCGGTCGGCCGTGGAATCCGGATCGACGCAGAAGTACCCGAGCCGCTCGAACTGGCAGCGGAACCCCTTATCCGCACCCTTCAGCGCAGGCTCGACCCGCGCCGGGAAGATGGTCGTGAGCGAATTCGGATTCAGGTTGAGCAGGAAGTTCCCCTCCGGTGCGTCGTCGGGATTGGTTTTCGTAAAAAGCCGGTCATAGAGACGCACCTCGGCATCGATGCAATGTGTCGCCGAAACCCAGTGGATGGTCGATTTGGGCGACCGGCCGTCGGGCGCGTTACCGCCGCGCGTCGCCGAATCGTAGGTGCAGTGAAGCTCGAGGATTTCACCGGTCGCGGGGTCCTTGACTACACCCGTACAGGTGATGAAGTAGGCATAGCGCAGCCGGACTTCCCTGCCCGGTGCGAGCCGAAAGAATTTTTTCGGCGGCAGCTCCATAAAGTCATCCCGTTCGATGAAAATCTCACGGCTGAAGGGCACCTTTCTGCTTCCGGCTGCGGGTTCCTCCGGATTATTGACCGCTTCGATCTCCTCGGTCTGCCCCTCGGGGTAGTTATCGATGACAACCTTGAGCGGGTTCAGGACGCTCATGAATCGCGGCGCCTTCTTGTTGAGGTCCTCGCGGATGCAGTATTCGAGAAGGGCCATGTCCACCGTGCTGTCGCGCTTGGCAACGCCTATCCGCTCGGCAAAAAGCGCGATCGCCTCGGGGGTGTACCCCCGGCGCCGGAGTCCGGAAAGGGTGAGGAGCCTCGGATCGTCCCAGCCGGACACGTGCCCCTGCTGAACCAGGACCAGGAGCTTCCGTTTGCTCATTACCGTATAGGTCAGGTTGAGCCTGGCGAATTCGATCTGCCGGGGGTGGTGCACCGGAAGCTGGTCGAGGAACCAGTCGTAAAGCGGGCGATGGATTTCGTATTCGAGCGAACAGAGCGAGTGCGTGATGTTCTCGATGGAGTCTTCGAGCCCGTGCGCCCAATCGTACATGGGGTAGATGCACCATTTGTTCCCCTGGCGATGGTGCGGCTCGTGAATGATGCGGTACATGACCGGATCGCGCAGGTTGATATTCGGCGAAGCCATGTCGATTTTCGCCCGTAGCGTGTGCGAGCCGTTCTCGAATTCGCCTTTGCGCATGCGATCGAAAAGGTCGAGATTCTCCTCGACCGTGCGGTCGCGGTTCGGGCTATTGCGGCCGGGTTCGGTCAGGGTTCCCCGGTACGCACGCACGGCATCTGCGTCCAGGTCGCACACATAGGCCTTGCCCGCCTTGATAAGCATGATCGCCCACTCGACCATTCTTTCGAAGTAGTCCGAAGCATAGTACAGGTGCTTGCCGAAATCGCAGCCCAGCCACTTGACGTCGGCGATGATCGCCTGGACATACTCCTCCTCCTCCTTGCTCGGATTCGTATCGTCGAAGCGGAGGTGGAATTCACCCTTGAACTCCACGGCCATGCCGTAGTCGATGTGCAGCGCCTTGGCATGACCGATATGCAGGTGGCCGTTGGGTTCGGGCGGGAACCGGGTAACGACGCTCGTAAACCGGCCGGATTTCAGGTCTTCGACAATGGCGTCGCGGATGAAATTCGCCGGGGCCTCGGTTCCCGGATTTTCGGTGCTGATTTTTTCATTTTGCATGGAGCAATCCTTACCTGAGTCGGTGTTAGTGCGGCTATTTTTGCATTGCTGCGATGAACCCGGCAGCCTTTTTCAACCGCCGGACAACGGTTTCCCTGCCTAAGAGGGCCATGAGCTCGAAGAGTCCCGGCCCGAAGCTTACCCCGCTCAGCGCGAGCCGGGTGGGGTGGATAAGATTGCCGGCGGGAATCTTATGCAGCTCGCTGTATTCGTGATACAACGCCTCGATCGCCGGGGCATCGAATACCGTCAGCCTTTCAATGTTTCCGGTGATATTCACCAGTAACGAAGCGGTTACGGGAGTAAACAGCTTCTTCGCCGTTTTCTCCTCGTACGATTCGGGGTCCTGGAAAAAATAGGCTGCGCTGTCGATAACCTCGGTCAGTTTCTTCGAGCGCACCCGGAGAAGGTTGACAACGCCGGCGAAGTACGGATCGCGGGAGTCGCGGTCCGGTTCGATCCATCCCCGTTCCTTCCACGCGGGAACGATATCGTCAAGCAGCGACTCGGCGCTGCGCCCGGCCAGGTACAACCCGTTCATCCATTCGAGTTTCTTCTCGTCGAACACCGCGGCCTTGGGCGAAACATGGTCGAGCGAGAAGGCTTCGAAGAGCTCCTTTTTCGACATCTTTTCCCGGTTATCCCCCTCCCCCGGCGACCACCCGAGTAGAGACAGAAAATTGAACAGCGCCTCGGGCAGAAACCCGGCGCGCTTATAATCCATGACCGAAGCCGCGCCTTTGCGTTTGGAAAGCTTCTTGCCGTCTTCGGCAAGGATGACCGGCAGGTGGGCAAACTTCGGCGGCGTCCAGCCGAACGCCTCGTAGAGCAGCACGTGGCGGGGCGTCGAGGCGATCCAGCTCGTCTCCGCGCAATACATGGGTTATGCCCATGAGGTGGTCGTCCACGACATTCGCCATGTGGTAGGTCGGAAAACCGTCCGATTTGATGAGCACGATATCGTCGAGCACGTCGCTCTGATACTCTATGCTTCCGCGGATTTCATCGGTAAAGGCAATGGTTTTTCCCGCAGGAATTTTGAGCCGCACCACATGCGCCGCATTTGCGGCACTGAGGCGGTCAATCTCGGCCTGCGGCAGGTCGCGGCATTTGCGGTCGTACCCTATCGGCAGTTTGTTTTTCTCCTGGTTTTCGCGAAGTGCGGTGAGCCGCTCGGCAGTGCAGAAGCAGCGGTAGGCATTGCCGGATGCGATGAGCCGCCGGGCATGTTCGCCGTAGAGCGCGGTCCGCTCCGACTGGACATACGGCCCAGCATTGCCGCCGATCTCCGGCCCCTCATCCCATTCGAGGCCGAGCCAGCGGAGGCTCTCGTAGATTTCCTCCACCGCGCCGGGAACGAGGCGGCTGCGGTCGGTGTCCTCGATCCGGAGAATGAACGTGCCGCCATGGTGACGAGCAAAAAGGTAGTTGAACAGGGCGCTTCGTGCCCCGC
The DNA here is from genome assembly GCA_963803935.1 of uncultured Fibrobacterota bacterium. GTDB lineage: Bacteria > Fibrobacterota > Chitinivibrionia > Chitinivibrionales > Chitinispirillaceae > BOG-1184. Next base: position 3,202 of record CAWDOZ010000137.1, read on the forward strand.
CCACATGGAGATAGCCGGTGGGCGACGGAGCGAATCGGACGCGGACCGAATCGGAAGTGGAAGATGACATGCCGGTCAAAGCCTCAGGGAATTTAGATAATGGGTTGATTTGGCTTGATAAATATACGTCCCGCAATATTAATGCCTTTGGTGGGGGAACCGCCTGCGGCGGTTCCCCCTGGCCAAAGCCTCCGCGCCCGCAAAGCCGGGCCGCGGGGTCTTTGGCTCACCCCTTCCAGCGGAAGGGGGAGGCGATGTTTGCCTGAAGGCAAACGCTCTCCCCCTCCCGCAACGCTCTCTTTTAATGTAGAAAACACATGAAAGATTATGCAAATCCGCATGGGTTCACCATGTTGAACTTTTTCATAGAATCTTTTGACTTTGCGTTAGCGAGGACAGAGGGTGTCGGGAGGCGCGATAGCGACCCCGACAGACTGGGGAGCCACAGGCGCAAAGCGCCGCATGGCTCCCCAGACCGGCTCGGCTTTGCCGAGAGCCCGGCGGAGGCGCGCCGGAGGGCACCCCTAAGGGCGCACTCCGGAACGCCCGGCATTTGACTTTGATTTTACCCTTGCTTCAGGATCCCGGAAAACGGTAATTTGGTAGGGACCAGACCGTCTGTTTCTATGCCAACAAGTATACCGACGATCAAATCCGACGAGCCGGTATCAGGAGATGGGTAATGCGTCATTGGGGCAAGCATATCTTAGTGGGACTTTTCGGCCTTGCGGTTACCCTGCTTTCCCTGACCTGCACCGCCCCCAACGGCGGCACCGGGTCGCAGATACCAAACTCCAATGTCTCCGGCATCATCTGCAATCCCGGAGGCACGCCGGCGGCCAACGCAATCGTTCGCTTCTACCCGGTTGGCTATAACCCGCATACAGGGGGCCTGGGGAAGACCAAAGCTTTGGCAGCTGCAGCATCGGTGGCGACCCCCGATTCCACGAAGACCGACGCTAAAGGCCATTACAGCGCAGCCCTCGACTCCGGCAGCTACAACCTCCTTGCCTCCGGCGACTCGGGCCAGGCACTGCAGGACTCGGTCGCCACGGTGAAGGGCACCATTATCCAGCTCAATGACACCCTCCGGCCCCCGGGGTCAATTGCCGGGGTGATCGACATGACGGGCGGTGGAAATCCCGAGACCGTTTTCATCATCTTCATGGGCACCGGATCGGTGTGGCTCCCGGCGGATACGCTCGGGAACTTTGCAACGGGCAATATGGCACCGGGGAATTACCATGTACGGTTCCTCACAACGACGCCCAACTACAATGTCCTCGATACTACCTTGACGGTAATATCCGGGAAGATCGACACGCTGGCTTCGCCGATTCAGTTGCAGTTTAACGGGATACCGGTACCGCAGGGACTCAAGATTCAATACGACTCCAACATGCAGGTCGTGACCCTCCTCTGGAACAAGCCGACGACGGGAAGCCCGATAATTGGGTATGAAATTTACCGTAAAAATGCAGCCTACAATGCATTACCGGCAGCCATCAATGGGCAGATAGTGACCGATACGGTTTACCATGACAGTACCGGAGTGCAGGATTCGAGCTATGAGTATTA
>CAWDOZ010000138.1:0-3842 GCA_963803935.1 uncultured Fibrobacterota bacterium
TAGGATTAAGGATTTTGTAAGCAAGACCCGCCGGTCGCCTCATCCCTCCTTGTCATACTTGTTTTATTGTCCTCCTTCCGCCTGCAGGCTTCAGATATCGGATGTCTTTAGTTATTTGCCCCTTGAACTTTTGAACCATCTAACTCTCGAACTCTCCAACTCTCGAACCCTCCAACTTTTCTTTCCCCTTGCCGCCAGGGTCTCGAAAAGGTATTTTTATCAGCAGTATATGGCTCCATGATTTGTGGAGTTGCCAAATTCGACCTCTCGGAGTGTAGCGCAGCCTGGTAGCGCACTTGGTTCGGGACCAAGGTGTCGGAGGTTCAAATCCTCTCACTCCGATTCTCATCTTCCCGGAAATAACAATAAGCGGTCCGCATACCTGCAAGGAGGCGGCTCAGACGTGATGACGGAAGATCAAAACGGCTGTCGCACCGATTGCCCCAGCCATCTTCTCTCACGACTGACCTTTGTTGAAATTGAACGGGAGATTGCCCGTTTTCCCGCAGTGGTACTGCCGCTTGGCGGCACCGAGCCCTATGGCAGCGAGGGTGCGCTCGGAATCGCCTCTTCCTGCAGCGAAGCGGTAGCTGCGGAGCTTTCCCGCCGGCATGCCATGCTCCAGGCGCCTGTCCTTCATTATGGTTGTTCCACGCCGTACACCGCCTTTGGCGGCGCTGCCGGGGTCAAGCCGCGGACGTTCACCAATACACTCTGTGAAATCCTCCGACGCTTCAGGCGGCAGGGAATTGAGCTGGTCGTTATTATCGACTCGCTTTTCGATAACGGGCCGGCAATCGATGAGGCGGTCGGCCGGTTAAAAAAATGGGACCGGAATTTGCATGTGGTCACCTTTGGATTGCAGCGGGAAGAGCGGCTTAGAGCCTTCATCGCCCGCCGCAGCACGGTGGGTGAGCCGGGACGCAGCGTGGCTGCCATGCTTTCGCTTGCGGCCTATATCGACCCCGGGCTCGTGCGGGGCAGCGGTGCAGGGATAGAGAAGGTACCATCGGTAAAACCGGAACGTTACACTAAATGGCGCCGACGGGGTGCGGACCCGGAGCAGTTCAGGGCGCTGTTTCCCGACGGCACTGTTCCCGAGGGGGGAAGCCGCCATGATGCCGATGCAGGCGGCGAGTTGTTTGAATACAGTCTGGCATTGCTCGAAGAAACCGTAGCACCGTTCCTGCCGCTGCCCGGCAGGGAGCGGATCGCGCGGGAGTTCAAACCGGAATAATCGAAACGAATATCTCATGTTGCTATCCGGCATAGCCGAAAAAACCCTCAGTAACGGCCTCAAGGTGATCTGCCTGTCCAAACCCGGGACGCCCATCGTTGCCGTCCAGGTGTGGTACCGGGTCGGCAGTGCCTATGAGAAGCCGGGGATTCGCGGCATCTCGCACTTTCTGGAGCACATGATGTTCCGGGGGTCGGCGGGCATTGCCTCCGAGGAGCATTCGCGGCGGATCAACGATGTCGGCGGCCATTGCAATGCCTTTACCGCAGAGGATGTCACCGCCTACACCAACGGTGTTCCGGCGGACATGCTCGATATGGTATTTGCCATGGAGGCCGACAGGATGGACGGCCTCCTCTTCGATCCCGCCCTCTTTGAAACCGAGCGCTCGGTCATCATCGAAGAGTATCACACGTACATGAATAATCCCGTTGCCAAGGCTTTCCTGGAGTTCCGGGAGGAGTTCTACGGCGACCATCCCTACGCCGTCAGCCCGCTTGGACGCCTGGAAGAGATCTCCGGACTCTCGCTTTCGGATTGCCGGGATTATTATTCCCGGCGGTACCGGCCCGACAATGCGGTGGTCGTGGTTGTCGGCGAGGTCGACAGCGCCGAAGTTTTCTCCTCTGCGCAGCGCCATTTCGGCGGAAAGCGCATACCGGCGGATGACCTTTTGGATTTCAGGCTTCCTTCGCCGCCGGCGGCGACGAACGGGCAGCGCAGCATGACGCGGAGCGTGGAATTCGATGTGCCGATTCTCGTGGTCGGCTATCCGGCACCTCCCTCATCGCACGAAGACGCCGTTGCTCTTGAAATTCTGCATCTTATCGCAGCGGGAGGTGAGTCGAGCCGCATCCACCGGGAGGTGGTGCGGCGCCAGTCGGTCGCGGTTATGGCAGGCGGCATGAATCATTTCCTCAAAGCAAGCGGCATGTCGATGTTTTTCGCCGCATTTACCCCTGATATCCGCGCCGAACGGGTGGAGCGGGCGCTCGCTGCCGAGATCGACCGGTTGCGGACGGAAGGCATAACGCGCGAGGAGATGGACAAGATCCGGAATACGACCATAACGGGCCGGATCTTCGAACTCTATTCGGCCGATCACATCTGTCAGCGGCTCGGGTTCGGCGAAACCATCGAGGGCGACCACCGGTTATGGGTCGAGCGGATGGAAACGCTGAAACATCTCGATGCCGAAAAACTGATGGACACGGCGAAACGCTGGTGGGTCGACGGGGCGAAACGCACGCTCCTCCTGAAACCGCGTCGTGTAAATCCGCTCCTGTACCTGGGCGGTTTTCTGCGCCGCGCCGCCCGGCTCCGCCCGCTCAGGCGCGGCAAGGCGCACCGGGAGGCGCGATGAGTTTCTCATTTGTCTTTCCGCCGTCGGACGAATTCGTTCTGGACAACGGGCTTTCCGTCATTGCCATGCCCGACCACGAACAACCAGGACTCGTGCTTGCCCTGCAGATCCCGGTCGGCCGCTTCGCCGATCCGCCCGGGCGGGAGGGACTCTGCGAGCTGACCGCGGCGCTTCTTTCGAAGGGCACTTCGACCTTTTCGCCCGAGGAATTTTCGGAGCGGATCGAGAACGCAGGCGCCTCGTTTTTTTCCGATATCGGTGAGGAGCACTGCGTTCTCGGCTTTCGCATGCTCGTGACCTCCGCACCACGCCTCATTCCCCTCTTCGTCGAAATGGTGCGAAGCCCCCTGCTTGCAAAGGAAGAATTCCTGCGGCTGCGTCGGGAGATGATGACGGCGCTCCGCGCCGAGGCGAACGATCCTCCGCTCCTTGCCACACGGCACTTTTATGCGGAACTGGCAGGGAGCAGCCACCCGGCCGGCCGGTTTCAAACGCTCTCATCGCTCAAGGCAATTTCCCTGCCGGACGTGGAAAAATTCTTCAATGAGAATTTTTCCCCCGGGGAAGCCTCTGTATCATTGCCGGCGACGGCGAACGGGAACGTCTCCGGACCATGGTCGCGGAACAGTTCTCCTTCTGGAATCGGCAGAGGATCAGCGTTGCGGTGGTAGCCGCAGCGGCAAAGCGGGTACCCCGGCAGGTGATCCGGCTTATCAACAAGCCCGACCTCACCCAGGCCACCCTCGCGGTCGGCCACGGGGCGCCGGGCGAGCGGTGCGCCGACAAGAATGCACTGTCTCTTGCAAACCATGTATTCGGGAGCGGCAACTTTTCTTCCCGGCTCATGGCGCGCATCCGGTCGGCGGGAGGCAAGACCTACGGGGTTTCCTCGCAACTGGTTGCAGAAACGGAATTCGGCGCCCTCCTTATTTCGACCTCCACGCAGAACGGCCGGACGCAGGAGGTTCTCGAAAATATCCTTGAGGAGCATCGCAGCTTCGTCACCCGGGGGATCACTCCCGGGGAGCTCGCAAAGGCAAAGCAGTTTGCGACCGGCAACATGGCATTCCAGCTGGAAGGGATCGGGAACATCGTCGACAAGCTCCTGTGGCTGCGATTCTACGGCAGGGAGAACTCCTACATCGAGCAGTTCGAGGAAAGGCTGGCGGCGCTCGATCTCGATACCGTGAATGCGGCCGTTCGCAAGTACTTTGCCGAAGAGTCGTGCATCATCGCGGTGTG
>CAWDOZ010000139.1:0-7418 GCA_963803935.1 uncultured Fibrobacterota bacterium
ACTCCCTCCCGGTGGGGATCGCAGGCGCCCTTTACCAATATCACGCTCGACTGGACCGTTCCTCCCGACCTTGCCGATGAGCCGGCCATTGCGGGCGGGAAACCGCTCGACTTTACCTATGCGGAATGCCGCGCCGAGATGGACCTCATCAACCGCGCGTTTCTTGAGGTGCTTCGTGAGGGAGACCATGAGGGACGCGGATTCGCCTACCCGATACCGACTATCAACATAACACCGGATTTCGAATGGTCGCATCCCAACACCGCCCTCCTGTTCGCGATCACCGGTAAATATGGAACACCGTATTTCCAGAACTTCATCAATTCGGACCTCAAGCCAAACGATGTCCGGTCGATGTGCTGCCGGCTGCAGCTCGACAAAAGAGCGCTCCGCAACCGCGGCGGCGGGCTTTTCGGATCGGATGAATTTACCGGCTCTATCGGCGTGGTAACCATTAACCTGCCCCGCATCGGGTATCACGCCGCTACCGAAGAGGAGTTCCTCGGCAGGCTCGATCACCTCATGGACCTGGCGAGGGATTCGCTCGAAACCAAACGCACGGTCGTAACCCGGCTCATGGACGAGGGGCTCTTTCCGTATACGAGGCGCTACCTGCGCCACTGGAACAACCACTTTTCCACTATCGGCCTCATCGGCATGAACGAGGCGGCGCTCAATTTCATGGGCAGGGGATTGCTCGATGCCGATGCCCGTCGCTTCGCGGAATCGATGCTCGGCCACATGCGGGAGCGGCTGATCCGTTACCAGGAGGAGACCGGCAACCTGTATAACCTCGAAGCGACACCCGGCGAGGGCACCTCGCACCGGCTTGCGCGGATCGATCGCGAAAAATTTCCGCGCATGGTGATCCCGGGCGGAGATGCGCCCTATTACACCAACTCGACCCAGCTTCCCGCCGATGCCACCGACGACCTGTTCGGGGCGCTTGACATGCAGCACTCCCTGCAGCGCCTCTACACCGGGGGCACCGTGTTTCACGCCTTTGTCGGGGAGAGCATCGATGATCCGGCAACCTGCGGGCTGCTGGTAAAAACCATCGCGGAAAATTACCGGATCCCGTATTTTACCATTACGCCGACATTTTCCATCTGCCGGGAGCACGGCTACCTGCGGGGCGAACAGTATGTATGCGCCGCCTGCAACCAGGAGACCGAGGTGTATTCCCGGATCGTCGGGTACTATCGTCCTGTCAAAAACTGGAACAACGGGAAAAAGGCCGAATTCGGGGTGCGGAAGGAGTTCTCGCTGCAGGGCGTTCTCGCCGCGGGCGCGCCTGAAGCGGCACGGGAGCCGGCATGCCCGGTCGCCTGACCGGCATTGTCGGGTGGAATAAATTATCCTTTGTCGATTTTCCCGGCAGGATCGCGACGGTATTTTTTTATGCGGGATGCGATTTACGCTGTCCGTATTGTCACAATGCGCCGCTTCTTTCCGGTCCGTGGCCCCATCGTCCGGCAGCTGCCGACCTCTGGCACTTTCTGGAGAAGCGGCGGGCGGTTATCCAGGGTGTCGTACTTACCGGCGGCGAACCCTCGCTGCACCCGGAGGTGCCCGGGCTTGCCTGCCATCTCCGTTCGAGCGGTTTGCAGGTGAAGCTCGATTCGAACGGCCTTAACCCGGATTTTACCGAGGCGGTAGCGCCGGATTACCTGGCCCTTGACGTCAAGACCACCCCCGACCGGTATGCCTCGATGCTTCGATCGCCGTATCCCGACACCGGGGAGCGGCTGGCGCGATCCGTCGACCTGGCGCGGGAGATGGGAGAGCGTGCCGAAATCCGGGTCACGCTGGCTCCCGGAATAGTCGACGAACGCATCGTGCGCGACCTGGCGCTTTACCTGAAGGGAGTCGCCCGCATCGTGCTCCAGCCCCTGCGGACAACAGCCGGGGTGCTCGATCCGCTGTTCCCCTTTGCCCCGCCTTTTGATCGTTCGCAGATCCTGCAATTCGTCGAGCAATTTTCCGCCTATGGGGCGGAGTGTACGGTTCGGGGAACTTGAAGGACGGGATCTGTTTTATCTTAGTGGCGAAACTAATTCAAATGCCCTTGGTGGGGAAACCGCCTACGGCGGTTTCCCCTGGCCAAAGCCTCCGCGCCCGCAAAGCCGGGCTGCGGGGTCTTTGGCTCACCCCTTCCAGCGGAAGGGGGAGGCGATGTTTGCCTTAAGGCAAACGCCCTCCCCCTCCCGCAACGCCCTCTTTTATAGTAGAAAAAAAACAAAAAGAGATCCCTCACCTTCGGCGACCCCTTTTTAAGGGGGTTAAATTTTACGACACATTTGAACGGAAAGCTTCTCTTTGTTCGAAATTTTTCTTATGTGTTTTCTACCAAATGGGAGCGTTGCGGGGGTATGCGAGCGTTTGACAGAGGCAAACATCGCCGCGTACCTCCGCAGGAGGGGGTGTGCCTGAAGACGCGTGCCTTTCGCGGCTTCAGGCCAGGGGGAACCGCGCTACGCGCGGTTCCCCCACCCGAGTAGTAACCTCTATTTACTCAACTCTAATCAATTTCAGCCGTTTCTCGAAGTTCTGCGCTTTCATTCTTACAACATAAACGCTCGACCCGATCGCGCTCTCTCGACCCTCGTTGCAGGTCCACGGCAACTCATAGTGACCGGCCTGATAAGTGCCCTTCGCCAACTGCTTCACGAGAGCGCCCTTCATGTCGTAAATGCTTATTTCGATTGCATGCTGCGATACTCCCTCAATCGTCGGCACGTCAAATGCGATATTCACCGACCCTTTGAACGGGTTGGGGTATGCCCGCGAGAGATTGAAGGCTGATATGAGCGCGCCCGCCGGAACGGCGAGGGTTGCCTTGAGTATCGTTCTCGATGCAAAAACCGGCTCGCTGCCGTGCGTCACGGTAAGCGGATATTCGGTCTTGCCGTTCCATAGCTTAAAGGTCAACTTTTCCGAAGGCAGGCAGCCGTTCTTGACCTTGCCCGCAGGATCCTTCCCGCAGATAGCGAAGGCGACCAAGCCGTTCACTACGGTACCAGACCCCGCCAGGTTTCCTTTTGTATCGTAGGCGCCAACCTCGCAGTTGTCGGCTGCCGGCTTGTCCCCGATTTCCACATGCGGCGCCATAAATGCGGCAAAATTGCCGGTTAGCGCCTGTTTCGCAAAATGCCTCGGAGCCGGCGGATTTGCCAGCTTTGCGAGGCCGGGAATTGCGGAAAGCTCCTTTGCCGGGCTGCTTCCCGCGGCAGGATAGGTCAGAGACACTGCTGCGCTCGTGACAATGTAGTACCCGTCGCCGACGGCCATGGTACCGATCTCATTCAAAGAGGCGGCCGGCCAGTAGAAGTTGCTCGAACCGTCCATGGCAAGCACGAGCTGGGTGTTTATCGGAGCAAGCGCCGTGGCAATCGGCATGTTCACCTGCGGCAGGTATGAGACGAGGTTCCAGGCCGAGGCCGGAAGCGATACCGGCGTGGAGCCTGCGTTGACCGCGCTTCCTGTCAAATTGAGCGTATCGGTCGAGAGGGTATCGAGAACCCAGTACCCCGAACCGGTGTGCAAGGTACCGATTTCGTCAAGCGATGCGCCCGGCCAGTACAGGTTGTCGCCCCCATCCATAGCAAGGATAAATCCCTTGAGTTTGCCGAACACGCCTCCGGTCGAAGAATCGGCCGGATGGATGTTCAGGGAGTACATGAACCACCCGCTGGAGATCGGGACAACGAGGTGTGCGGCGGTGGTAAAACTCCACGCGCCCGACCATAAACTCGCTCCTCCGGCATTGGCGGCATTGACATGCCAGTAGTATACGGTGTACCAGGCGAGGCCTCCGGGCGTAGCCGAATCGGACGTCAGTCCAGCCTGGCTGAAGCAGGTCGTGGAAAAACTCGATGAAGTAGACATCTGCAGCGAGTACGAGGTGGCGCCCGTTACCAGGCCCCAGCTCAAGGTGGAAGCGGGCGATTGCCCCATTGCACCGTTGGTCGGCAGGGCAGGAACCGGCGGTGCAAAGATGGTCCAGAAGCTCCAGGCGCCCGACCAGGCGCTTATCCCGCCGGGAACGATCGTATTGACCTGCCAGTAATAAGCGGTACCGTTCGTCAGGCCGCTTACCGTCGCGGACGATGCAGTGATACCGGTCTGGTTCAATACCGTAGGAGAGAAAGTCAATGACGTGGAAACCTGGAGGTCATAGGATGTCGCGCCGGGTATTGATCCCCAATCAAGGGTCAGCGTGGTCTGCTGGCCCAGAGCATCGTTGTTCGGCAATGCAGGAACCGGCGCCGCGGGAGTCGTGGTGAAGCTCCATGCACCGGTCCAGCTCGACCTGCCGCCGAGGCTGTTGCCGGCATTGACGCGCCAGTAATAGACGGTATAGTTGGCCAGGCCCGTTACCGGCTGGAGGGTGGCAGTGAGCAGGGAGTCCTGGATAAAAATGGACGAAAATGACGCGCTGGTGGAAATCTGGACATTCCAAAGGCTGGCGTTGCCGCCCGAATTCCAGCTCAGGGTCAGGGTGGTCGGCTGATTTGATGATCCGATCCCCGGCAGCGAGAGGGTTGGAACCGGTGGCGGATAGTAAATCGTGGTAAAATTCCACGTGCTTGACCAGGGGCTCGTTTCGCCAAATCCCGTAGCAAGGACATGCCAGTAATACAGGGATATATTGCTCAAGTTATTTAAGGTGCATGAGCTCCCGGCAAAGGTAGAATCCTTCACGATGCTTGAAAAAAGCGAATCCGTTGCCGCCTGAAGACGGTACGTAGAAACACTTCCTTCGGTTGTCCAGCTCAAGGCAGGCGCGATGCTGACTCCCGTGGATAAGTTCGCCGGCTGACTGAGAGCGGGTGCCACCAGTGTCGTGATAAAACTCCACGCTCCAGACCATGCGCTGGTGCCGCCACCCGGGTTGGCGGTCTCTGCGCGCCAATAGAATAAGGCGTTACCTGCAGGCACGGCAACGGTCACGGTATCGGCCGTAATACCGCTCGAACCGAATACCGTCGACGAAAAATTTGAAGCCGTCGATACCTGTAAACCGTACGACACTGCACCGGTAACCGATCCCCACCCTATCAGGACGGCATTCTTTTCGTTCAAGGAACCATTGGACGGAGCGGAAAGCGCCGGAATGCCGGAAATGGTCGTGAAGCTCCAGATAGCCGACCATGGGGCCGGGACCGAGGTAATGGTCGCATTCGCTTCCCAGAAATATTGCGTGTTAAAGGCAAGCTGCCCGGCAATCTGCGAGGTGGCCGTCAATCCGCCCTGGGCGGCAATCGTGGACGAAAATGTCGAAACCGTTGAGACCTGGAAGCCATAGGATGCAGCCCCTACTACCGTTCCCCAACTCAGGGGCGGCGATATCGGCTGATTCGTTGCGCCGGTGGAAGGCGACGAAAGCGCCGGAATGCCGGTTGTCGTCGTGAAGCTCCAGAGGGCGGACCAGGGGCCTGTGCCGGTCGCGTTTGTCGCGTTTGCTTCCCAGAAGTATTGCGTTGCCGCCGCAAGCGGTCCGACTCCCTGCGTGGTTGCCGTCAAGCCGCTCTGGGAAGCGGCGGTAGTCGCAAAGGTTGAAACCGTTGCGACCTGAATTGCATAGGTTGCAGCTCCGGTGGCCGAATTCCAGGAGAGCGTCTGAAAAAGCGGCTGGTTACCCGCGCTGTTCGAGGGAGAGGCGAGTGCCGGCGCGCCGGGAACCGGAGGAACGGTCGTAAAGCTCCAGGTGGCGGTCCATAAGCTCGGGCCGCCGGAATTGCTGGCGCGGACCTCCCAGTAATAGGTTGCATTGTAGGCAAGCCCCGTGACGGCCCGGAGCCCGCCGGTCGGCGAGGAGTCCTGGACAAAATAATTTGCAAATACGCTGCTCGTTGAAACCTGGACAAGGTAATACCCTGCCGCCGGTACGGTTCCCCATGAAAGCGTGCACGATGTGGGAATATTTATCGAACCGTTTGCAGGCGCGCCGAGAGCCGGCGTTACCGGCGATGCAATGTTGGTCTCAAAATAGGCCGAAGCCCATGAACTCGACCCGTAATTATTCAATGCCCGAACCCGCCAGTAATACTGGGTGGTTCCGGCAAGGCCGGGGACCGGCTGGGAGCCGATTGCTATTCCGGAATCCTGGACAAGAATACTTTGAAAAGTACCATCCGTTGTCAACTGGATTTGGTAATTTGAGGCAGCCAGAAGGGTATTCCAGCTGAGGGTCATGTTGGTAGGAACATTAACCGCGCCGTTGGCGGGCGAGGTGATAACCGGCGTCGCGGGGAACGGCGGGAAGCATGGTGAAACTCCATACCGCCGACCAGGAGCTCGTACCGATAGTGTTTTTCGAGTTAACCTGCCAGAAATAGGTCGTGCTGCTTACCAGGTTGCCAATGGGAGTCGAGAGCCCGGATATGCCGCTCAGAGACGCTACGGTAGTGGAAAAACCGCTGTTGGTTGCTACCTGCACCGTATAGGTCGATGCGTTCTGGGCGGTATTCCAGCTGAGCGTAGCCGACGTATCCGGCACCGATGCTCCGTTGGATGGAGCAAAGAGGGATGGTGTTGCAGCTAAACCGTTACCCACTGCATAAATGGTTGCTACATCGCTCGCGGAAAGGGCAGTATTTAAAATCATGACCTCATCCAGGTTTCCGGAGTAGTAAGTTGTGGACTTGATCCCGTGCCTGCCGAGAATCAGGGTGTCGTCATTTTCCAGTCCGCCGGTTCCGCCGTAATAGAGGAATTGAAATACCCCGTCAGTGTAGACATACACGGTATCGTTGGATCGGGTTAAAACGACCTGGTGCCATGCGTTATCGTCAATGAGCTTCGCCGTGCTCACCGCTCCGATCGAGGACCCGCAATTGCCGACCCAGGCTGCTTCCTTGCCGTTCTCGTTTGAAATGGTATACCCCGAATTATAGGGATCGCCTTTTGAGATTATATCTTGCCTGCTTGAGCCGGAATAGGTCGTCTGTACCCAGCCCACAACGGCAAAATTTCCGTAATGACTATCGATGGGCGAGAAAAAAAAGTTCGGAATTCCGCAATACCCCGTGGAACCGTCGAAATGAAGCCCGGTTCCATATTTTCCCGTAACCCACGTAACGCCGCCATGAAGGGTGCCGTTATAATTATTTCCGCTGCTGTCATAGATGACGGTGCCGCTCCCTTCACTGAAATGGTAGAGCGCGAGGATGTTGGCCGAGGTATAGGCATCGGCATGCAGATAAATGCCCGTCATAATGATACAGACGACTCCAATTCTGCGAATCATAACTACCCCTTCCGTGGCAAAGGTGCCTGGCAAATTGATCATTAAAGCGTGTGCCTGAAGACGTTTACGCGGCTTCAGGCCAGGGAAAACCCGCGTAGGGAGGTTTTCCCATCAAGAGCATTTGATTCAAGCTCGAATTCCCCACCCGAGCTGTAGCCATTTCTTT
>CAWDOZ010000140.1:0-73003 GCA_963803935.1 uncultured Fibrobacterota bacterium
ACTGCAGCCCAAGCTCCTGCGCGTTCTGCAGGAGCGCGAGGATTAAGAGCGTTCAGGCTCTAGGCGCACCCTGCGGTCGGATGCGCGGCTGATGGCGGCAACGACCGCGACCTCGATCAGGTTGTCGCCGAAGGCAAGTTCCGCTCGGACCTGTATTACCGGCTGAATGTGTTTCAGGTTCGCCTCCCGGCGCTGCGCGAGCGCCCGGAGGATATTGCACTTATGGTCCGCCATTTTGTGCAGCGGTTCAACTTCACCGACCGCCTGGGTAAGGAGATGGATGCCATTCCCGCCGAAACCATGAGCGCCCTGACGCGCTATCCCTGGCCCGGAAATATTCGCGAACTGCAGAATGTCATCGAGCGCGCCGTCATTATTGACGCACCGGACCGGTGCTGCGCGTGCATACCGACGACCTGGGCGCATCGATTCAACCGTCCATCCAGCCGGCCGCTAATAGCGCGACCAGCGCGAGTCAGAAAACCCGTGTCCGGTTTCCATCCCATTGAGAACGCTTCGCCGCCGTTCAGCATCCACGGCCAATCCACCCGCTCATAAATCTGCTGCGCCAGCGATTGAATGTGCGGATCATCAAAGTACGCGCGCGCCGTCAGCACGCCGCATAACAGCAGCGAAGTATCAATAGAGGAAAGCTCCACATCGTGGAAACGCTCGCCGGTCTCAATATCCGCAAAGTGATAAAAGAAGCCATGCACCTCAGGCAAGCTGTTCAGGTGCCACTCCAGCGTTGTCTTCACGCGCTCTACAACCTGCGCATGAGGCAGATAACCGCGCCGGTCGGCAATGCACAGCGCAGTCAGCCCGAAACCCGTTGAGGCAATGCTCGCCATGCGCCGCGGATCTCGTGCGCCGCCCAAATCGTTCCGCGATCGGTCCAGCACTTGGCCCGTCTTGGGGCTGGCCTGCTCCCAAAAGTACAAGCAGCCTTGCCGCTCCAGATCGTCTAAAAAAGCTTCATCTTCCTTGGATGGCCTCCACGCCTCGCTCGCGAAAGCAATGCCCCTGGGTGCAAGCGCGCATCCCGCCGCGCCGGCCACAGCTATCAACATTTGCCGCCGGCTTATCGTTGTCGTATAGCTTGGTTTGGTCGGCTCCCGCGCCTGCGTTGCCAGGAATTTCCCGCGGGCCGCCGCCTCCCCGGTATGACAGAGGAGCATGCCGCCGCCCGAGGTGGTGATGATTTTATTGCCGTTGAACGACAGAACGCCAAGCGGCGCCAGGGAACCCGATTGCCTCCCCCGGTGCTCTGCGCCGAGCGACTCGGCCGCGTCTTCGACGATGGGGATGCCGTACCGCGCCCCGATTGCCATGATGGCGTCGAGGTTCGCACATTGCCCGTAGAGGTGCACGGCTATAATTGCCTTCGGCACAGCACCGCGGGCCGAGCGATCGCGTATCGCCTCGTCAAGAAGCGCGGGATCCATGTTCCATGAGGCGCTTTCGCTGTCGACGAACACCGGCACGGCGTCGAGGTAGCGGATCGGGAAGGCGCTTCCCGCAAAGGTAAACGACGGGCAGATCACCGTATCGCCCCGCGAAACGCCGAGCAGCATGAGCGACAGGTGGAGAGCCGCCGTGCCCGAGGAAACGGCGACCGCATGCTTCGCTCCGGTAAAGGCGCAGATCTCCGTCTCAAAGGCATCGACCATGGGCCCGAGAGGCGCGACCCAGTTTGAGGCAAAAGCCTCTTTGACAAGTTCAAGTTCCATCCCGGACAGGTGCGGCGGTGAAAGATACAGGCGGTTCATAGGCTCCAGGGCAGGGTGATTGGTTTACCGTTCCTGCAGCGATGCGGGATCGACCGGAGGCTCGGGGACAAGTTTCAGGAAACGGTTGAGCCATGGCATCACCGTTATCGCCAGCAAGCCGATATCTCCCGCCAGACTCCATGTTTTGAGGTAGCGCAGGTTCATGGCGACCTTCATCGGCCAGATAATTTCATCGTTAAAACGCACCGGGTCCGCCACCCCGGCGAGCAGCCGTTCCTCGAAGCGGAAATAGAGGGTCGCGGGACCGGTGATTCCGGGCCGCAGGCAGAGGATCTGCTTCGCCTCGCCGGTGAGGCGGTCGGCGTAGCCCGGGACATCGGGCCGCGGTCCGACAAGCGACATGTCGCCGACAAGGACGTTCCAGAGCTGCGGAAGCTCGTCGATTTTCAGGCGCCGCAGGATCCTGCCGGACGCGGTGATGCGCCCGGTCTGCAGCGGTTGTAATGGTTCCGTCGCGATCGCCGCCAATCCGCATGGTGCGGAATTTGACGCAGGTAAACGGCTTCCCGGATTGCCCGATGCGCCGCTGCGCGAAGAAGAGCGGCCCCCGCGATAGTAAGCGGAGTACTCCGCAGAGCAGAAGGAAGGGCACCAGAAGAAGGACGCAGCCGATAAAAGCTACTCCCGCGTCGAACAGCCGTTTGACCATGGCGGAGCCCCTGGTCACGATGCAAGCCTTCTCATGAAGAACGGCAGCGTCGCGATCCCGAGCAGCGACCCGAGTCCGTAGGCGGCATGGAGGGTGATGAATACCGGAGGCAGGAGGAGCGCTGCCGCAGGGGATCGCGGCCGCTTCGGCTCGTCCTCCGGGACCACGGCGACCGGCTTTCGTTCTTCACAATACATCGCCAGCGAAAAAAATATCAGTGCGGCACCATAGGCTCCCGTTTCGGCAAGCAGCAGGGTTCGAAAAACCGGGTGAGCGGCAAGAATACCGCAGGCCAGCAGGGAGGCTGCAAAAACCAGCGGGATCAGGTGCCGCACGCCGACGGCGGCGGCGTTGACCGGAAGCGTCCGGACAACGCCGATGCCGTCCAGGAATCGTTGCCGGAAGAGGGAGGCAAGATCGGGCCGGCAGTAGTACCACGCCCTGATCCGTTTTGACAGGTAGCACCGGTGGCCGGCCTTCCTGAGACGCGCGTTGAGCTCGATATCCTCGGACCGGGGGAGCAGCTCATTGTAGCCGCCGACCTCTGCAAAGAGCTCCCGCCGGTAGCACCCCGGCCAGACCGTATCGACGTACCCCTCGTACTCCCCGCCCCGGAATCGCGCCCCGCCGAGCCCGAAAAAACTCGCATGTGCAAGCATAATGGCCCGTGCCATGAGTGTGGCACCGCCGGGAAGCGACCGCGCATGGCCTCCCACGTTCCCGGCCCCCGTTGCCTCGGCAACGGCAAGGCAGCTCGAAAGATAGTCGGGCGCATAGGCGGCGTGGGCGTCGCACCGGACGATAAAATCCCCGTGCGCCGCTTGAATGCCGATATTCAGGGCGGCAGTAACGCTTTTCCGGGGGTTATCGATAAGGTAAATATTTGCATGCGTACCCTGCATATCCTCGAGGATCTCCCGCGTTCCGTCCCCGGACATTCCGTCAAGGGCAAGTATTTCAACCCGCTCTGCCGCAAGATCCTGATTGACTATAGATTCAAGGCATCCGGTAATGCGAACCGCCTCGTTACGAACCGGGAGGATGACGGTGACGGTCGGCAGGGGCGGCATGCTACAGGCAGAAGCAGGCAAACGATTTTTGCAGGGCATAGAGCACCAGGCCCGGCAGGGTGAACAGAACTCCCCAGGCGATAAGAAATTCCCCGTAAAGACTCCTGCGATCGGCGTACAGGAGAACCAGGAAGGGGAAGATACCGATGAGGATCCTCGACATATCGGAAACGCCGCTGAAAAAATCCTGCGGGGCAAAGGGAATGAGCATCACCTGAAACAACAGGAGAAGGCATGCGGGAGAGGGCATGCGCAGCTCCTGCAGGGCGCGAACCCCGCTCGCGACGGCAAAGAGCAGGAAAAAAAGCGCGAACAGGGTCTGCAGCAACGGGACGGCGCCGAGATGCGCCCATGGAAGATTTTGAACGTATTCCACCAGGGTGCCGAAGGGCGGCGTTTTGCCGATTGACCAGGCATTGCCCGATGCGAATACCGGGATTCCCAGGAACATCCTGAGGGCTCCCTTGTAGATAAACCAGGGCACGACACTCAGCAGCAGCCAGGCGCCGCCCTTTTCCCGGCGCAGAGCCGCATGGAGCAGCATCGGCACCAGGGCGATGATTGCCGTTTCCCGGGTGAGGAAGGACAGCGACAGTAAGGCTGCCGACGGTAACCACTTTCGGTGTTCGTACTGCCACAGGCTCCCGAGCACGAGCCCGATCTCCCAGAGGCCGGTCATGTCGTAGCGGCAGTTGCTCAGGGCTCCCATGGAAAGTGCAAAAACGAGCGAAAGCCACTGCGACGCCCCCCGGTCAATAAGGAGCCGCTGCAGAAACACCATGCCGCCGGCGAGCGCCAGCAGGTTCAGCAGGATCATGGCTAGCGGGATCATCCCGATCCTGCCGAAACACAGGAGACGCACACAGAGCGGATAGAGTATCCGCTGGCAGCGGAATGCCATCTCACCCCGCCTCGGCCCGGGGACAAACACCGCCAGCGGGTTCAGGGGATGACGTGCCATGAGGTAATAGAACTGCCCGTCATTCTCCCCGTCGTTCCGGTAAACAATCGTTCCGTGTCCGAGAGCCCGGACCGGATCGATAATCTGGGGGAGCATATCCTGCCCCACGCCGATAAGCGCCGAGAAGTTCCACTCGTACTTTGCAAGCAGCATGGAAAGGAACGCCGCATGGAATGCCAGCGCAAGAACGATCGGCCACCGGTTTACCCGAACGGCGGTCATTTGCATGAAGGGCCTTTATTCCGGCGGTTGTGTTGCATCGCCGTCTCGTGGAGGAGATCGTACACCTCTTTACCGGAACGGCTCCAGGAGAACCGTTTTACATTTTCCATGCCACGCTCGCGTAAACCGTTCCGGAATGATTCGTCGGTCAATACTTTTTCCATGCTGTCCGCCATGGCCGCAACATCGTACGGGTCGAAGTAGGCGGCGCCGTCCGCCCCCACCTCGGGAAGGGAAGCCGCCGTCGAACAGGCAACCGGACAGCCGCATGCCTGCGCCTCGATGACCGGAAGCCCGAAGCCTTCGATGATGCTCGGGAGCACGAGGAGCGATGCGTGCCGATACCGCTCCGCAAGCGTCGCATCGTCGACTCCCTGCCGCACGATGACTCCTTCTGCGATCCCGCTGCGGGTAATGAGTCCGGGCAGATCGTAATACAACCGGGAATTGGTGCCTCCTTTACCGATCATAAGGAGCCGTTCGCTCCGTCCTCTTGCCCGCAGTTCCTTATACGCAAGGAGCAGCCGCTCGATATTTTTCCGCCGGTCGAATCCGCCGACAAACAGGATATACGGCTCCTCCGGGGCGCGGTTACCATCGGGTACCGCTGTCCGGAACACCTCGCCGATCCCGCAGTAGATCACGCTTATTCTGCCGCGCGATTTCGGTACCGCTTCGGCTATCTGCCCGGCCGAGAAGCGGGAAATGGTGACTATTTTGTCGGCAATGCGGCCTACTCTCCCCATCTGGAGCAGCACCTGCAGCCGGTCTTTCCATCCGGGAAGATACCCGAAGAGCGCGGTCCGGGGAGCGATATCGAGGAGCGCCACCACCGCGGGCGTTGCCCGCCACAGCCAGCAGTCGTTTGCAGGAAAGAACATGACGTCGCAGCGATCCCGGGCGGCTGCGCGCGGCAGGGTCCAGTTGAGCCACGGCCGAAAGCGTTCGAGCGGAACCGGGCGCACGGCTGCGGGAACGGCGAGCCCGCCGATGGTCAACCCCGAGGTGCTGTACAGAAAAAAAGTATCGTCGCTTCCGGCGCACGCGGCCAGCGCCCTGACGATCTCGGTCGTGAAACGGGCGGGTCCCCTGCCGTGCGATACGGCGCTGATGTCGATGCCGATTCTCATGGTTTGCCGATCGGTCCCGGATCCCCGGCCACCGGGCTCCTGGTACCGGCGCCGTCCGCACCCGACGCATTGCCTGCATTGACAAGACGGGCACCGTCCTTCAGTCCGAGGATATAATAATGCCAGTGGACGATGCCCATCACCCGGTAGCTGAGGCTCCCCGGCAGCGGGACAAACCGGCTTATGTGCGCCAACAGGCCTATTGCTGCCCGGTTATAAAGCATCCATTTGCATTTTCTCCAGAGGTTCACCAGAGGCCGCCGGGAGCGCTGCGGGGCCAGGATGTCGAGCGAATATTCCGTACCGAGTTCCGGGTGGCGCCGGTCGAAGAGTACCTGCGCCTCCCCCTTCCGGCGTTCTTTTATCAGGCTGCCGCGCGGTGATATCTCGAAATGATGGTACGCGACGGCGTCGCGGCTGAACATGAAGGTCATCCCCATCCGCATCAGGCGGTAGCCGAGTTCCGTATCTTCGTGCGTTGCATTGCGAAATTGCTCATCGAAACAGCCGGCCTTTACAAGAAACGCCTTTGCCAGGGAGAGGTTGTTGGTTATCACCAGCTGGTACCGGTTCTCTTCGGGCCAGGCAGCGGCGCGGTCATAGAGGCTGTCCCAGATTGCTTCCCGGTACCGGATAACTGCAGTCCGGCGCAGGGCGGGGGCAAAGGGCGCATACCCCAGGACGACGAGCGTGGGGGTTTGCTGCCGGGTATGCAGGCCTGCATGACAGGCGATAAGCCCCGGCGTCGCCTCCACATCGTCGTCGATAAAAAGAATGAGCTCCCCTGCGGCGCTGCGGATACCGATATTCCTGTTTCCCGCCGTTCCGACATTCGGGTGCCGCAGGTACGTCACCCGGTCGTGCTGCGCAAACCCTGCCATGTATTCCCGGGTGCCGTCGGTCGATCCGTCGTCGGTCACGATTATTTCGTAATCCGTTTCCGGATACGTCTGGTTGAGGAGCGACGACACGCAGAGTTTCAACCGGTCTAGCCTGTTATACGTGGCCACGATGACACTTACCTGCATCAAGATTGCCCCGCGTTTTTTGTCCTGAATTGCGCGTACAGGTAATATTGCAGGATCTTCCCGTTCCTGATGAACGCTTCCCGGGTGTTCCCCCTGCCGGAAAATACCCATTGAAAAAGGAAATTCCAGAGCGCCACCAGAACCGTCAGCGCTGCCGCAACGGCGCTGTAGAGCCTGCCGTGATATTTCACATTGAACCGTACCAGGCTTTCCTGGACAAGGTAGATGAAATCCCAGCCGTATTTTTCACGGATGCTCTTATGCTGGCGGTGGAGAATAGTCCGGCGGTTGTCTTTCGCATTGGTATAGCCTGCCAGGACGAGTTTTTTGCACAGCTCGATATCCTCCGAAAAGAGAAACACATCGGACGGAAACCCGCCGGCCGCCTCGAATTTGTCCTTTGCCACCATGAGACAGTGGCCCAGTACGGCGTCGCAAGGTTCGAGGCGCGGTACTATTGGCTTGCTTTTCCGGCCCGAGAGGCGGCGCCAGAGAGCCAGCGCATTGCGGGAATTTTCCCGCCACCACCCCTTCATGATATTGGCGGGTGAGGGAAACGGGACCGAAGAGTACTGCCGCACCCCTCCCTCGCCCACAAATTGACATCCGAGCGCACCCAGACGCGGATTATGGAGGTACTCCTCCAGGAGGCGATGAAGGTCGTCATCGTGCAGGATTTCGGTATCCGGTCCCAGAAAGAGGAGGATTCCCGCTTCGGCCATCGCTGCTGCCGCATTGCAGGCCCGCCCGAACCCGATATTCTCCGGCAGCTTGACGAACCGGTGTCTTTCCGAAAAATCCGCGCGAATATCCGCAAAGTCGTCCGCGGAGTTATTGTCGACAACCAGGACCTCGTAATCGAGCCGCGTTTCATGCAGTGCAAGCGACTCGAGGCATTTCACCAGAAGCGCCTTGGAGTTCCAGGTAATGAAGATAATGGAAAGCTCAGGCATGGTTTTCCGGCAGCAGCTCCCGCTCGATCGAGGTGATGTTCGTGTCAAGGTTGAATAAGCGTAACGCCCTGGTACGCGCCGCGTCGCGCTGCGACTCCTTCTCCTCCGGGCTCAGGGCGGAATACCGGAGAACCGCTTCAGCGCATGCGGCGGGTGTCGGCTCGACGAGCGATCCGCACGGCCCGAGCACCTCGGGCAGGGCTCCGCGATTCGAGGCTACGACATAGGCGCCCCCTGCCATCGCCTCGGCGGCAACCAGCCCGAAGGGCTCCTGCCAGACCGCGGGGAACAGCAGCATTGCGGCGCTCCGCATTTTTTCCAGACCGTTTCACGCGGCAGCGCCCCGAGAAACCGTACCTGCCCCTGCAGTGCGCGGGCGGTTATTATGGCGTCGAGGCTCTGCCGGTAGCCTTGGTTTGCCGAAGATCCGATAATGTCAAGTGAGAAGGGCTGCCCGCGATCCTTGAGCACGCCGACGGCAGAGATGGCGACATCGACCCCCTTGTGCGGTTCGATCTCCCCGACGCAGAGGATGTTTTTTCTTTCATCAGGGTTCGGCAGCGCCCCGAATGCCGCCTTCGGCAACCCGTTCAGGATGGTGGCTACCCGATCCGGTGAGTAGCCGGTGTCAACAAATTCCCGGGCAATCGCCTGCGACACGGCAATGAGCCGCGCGCTGCCGAAGCGGGGTGTCAGGTGAAACAGGTTCCTGGCGCCGCCTTTGGCGGAACCGGTTCGAACGCTTTTCCACAGGTCGTGATACGCGTGGTTGTGCAGGTGAATGACCACCCGGACCCCCGAATCGACAGCCGCGGAAAGCGGGGAACTCGTTAACCATTCGATATTGTGCAGGTAAATGACATCGGGCTTCACTCTTTTTATGATGCGGCGGGTCGCGTGGTAGTTCCGGAGACTGCACAACGCCCAGGCGATCTTCTTCCCTGTCGTTTCCAGCTGGGCCCTGTTCGCCGTCGGCTTTACCGACATGAGTTTTGCCGCAACCGTGAAACGGTCCGAATGCGATACTCTTTGCCCGGCAAGGATAGTCAGTTCGTGCCCGCGGAGAGCCAGTGAGGCCGCAATATTGCGGCACAGGAGTTCCGCCCCGCCGGTGGCTGCGTCGACAAAAATATTTTTAATCAGGAGTATTCGCATTTATCGATTGACGATGAGGGAACTTTCGGTAATCCGCCCGCCGGGCCTGTTCAAACCGGTTCATGAATCGAAACGAGGTAAATGCTCCTGCGATAATTTTTGGCGTTGTCGGGCGATCCCGGCCGCAGAAAGGCCGAAAACCGCGAACCTGCGGCGCCGATCATCCTGCAGCCTCCTGCACCGGGGCGTCTTTTTTTTGGCAGGCATTCCGCAGTTTGAACAAACGGGAAACGTTCATCTTCTTCAGCTGCAGGCATGGTTTCTCGATAAAAAACCAGCTCAGCAGGGCGGCAAGAATGGCACCGGCAAGGGAGACGAAAAACAGGAGCAGCGGCGAACCGATGTGCAGGAACCTCTGGATGCATTGCATTACCGGGAATGCATACAGGTAGGTTCCATAGGAGAGATCGTTCTTTTGAAAAAAAGACAGCTTCCTCAGGGGCGGCAGAAGGCACACCCACAGAAGCAGGTACGTTCCGGCCAGCGGTACCGCCAGATTGAGGAACGGTTTTTTCAGAAGCCCGGCAGCCAGCAGGGCAAGCGCGGCAAAGAGCAACATCCTGGATTTGGGAATTATTCCTCTCAGGCTATAGAACACTGCCCCGGCAAGGAAAATCGGCAGGAAATGCCAGTAGGAAATAATGACATCGGTATGGCCGAGGTTTTTGAAGCAATAAAGACCGAACGCCGCCATAAAGGCCGCCCCGGTCACCGCGCGATTCCGCAGCAGCCCTGCCGCACCGAGGAGCGCCACGGTAAGGTAGCACATAAATTCATACCGGATAGTCCAGAGCGACCCGTTCACGATACCCGGAAAGGCGTTGGCCGGAAAGGCAAAAAGGTTATCAAGCGCGCCATAGCTCAGCAGGATGCCGTCGTCAAGCAGCCGCTTCCATGAGATCACGGCGCAATAGTGTGCCGGATGCAGGGAACACACCGTGGTCAGGAATATCGATACCGCCAGCGCTACCAGGTATCCCGGATAAATCCTGAGTACGCGATTCTTGATGAAGGGCAGAAGTTTTTCCTTGCGCAACCAGCTGCAGGTTATGAGAAAGCCGGAAATGATGAAGAACGCCTCAACCGCCAGTCCGCCGCCGGTGCAAAGTCCCCCGGTCAGGCAATAGAACGGTTCGTGACGGTTGTTTCCCTGCGCCAGGGGATACGAATGGGAAAAGATAACCATCACTGCCAGGACCAGCCTGACTGCATTGAAATTATTCTGCCGTGAGGCGGCCTCGGAGTAGAGTAAGGGTTGGTTTTGTGCTGCCATAGGGCCGGTCTGCCGAATTGCGGGAACCCCCCCGCACGGAGCTTCAATATCGTAAATTTGTGATGGGGCTCCGCTGCAAAGCCTCGCTGCCTTTTGCGGCGAGACTCTCAGTTCCCCGGAAACAAGGACAGGAACATCAAAATGGAATTCAAAAAAATGGCTGTAAATTTTTCATTGCGTTCGCTATATTACCGGATATTTAACATAACGAACTGTTTCCAGTGCCCGATATGCGGTTATTATGGAAGATTTGAGAGCTTCGGACCCGAAACCGGGGTAAGAAAGAATGCCCGGTGCCCGGGGTGCGGATCGCTGGAGCGGCATCGCCTGCAATATCTGGTTTTTCGGGATACCATAGCCGGTTTAAACACGAAGGCGATGTCCATGCTCCATGTTGCCCCTGAGTTTTTTTTCAGGAGAATCTTCAGGGAGCAATTCGGGATATATGTAACTGCCGACCTTATGGCCGACGATGTCGACCGGAAGGAAGATTTGACAAAAATGACCTTCCCCGATAACTCATTCGATTTTATTTATGCTTCTCATGTACTGGAACATGTGCAGGACGATTTCCAGGCGCTTGCCGAAATAAAGAGAGTCCTCAAACCGCAGGGCATTGCAATTCTTCCGGTTCCCGT
Organism: uncultured Fibrobacterota bacterium; assembly: GCA_963803935.1. Classification (GTDB taxonomy): domain Bacteria; phylum Fibrobacterota; class Chitinivibrionia; order Chitinivibrionales; family Chitinispirillaceae; genus BOG-1184. Next base: position 10,870 of record CAWDOZ010000140.1, read on the forward strand.
AATCGGGGAAAAAACAGTCGAATATCCCGGGCCCAACCCGCATGAATTCGATCATGTACGCAGCACCGGTAAAGATTATTACGAAAAATACAAGGTGCCCTTTACATCGGTAAAACTTTACAGCAGCGGGGATTTCGATCCCCGGTATCAGCTGTATGTCTATGAAGACCGGTCGCGCAAAATAGCCTCCATGCCGCTGCGGCCTGCGGTTCCCGGCGATAAGCACGAGGATATCGTGCCGGTATGTTTTAAATAAGGACTCTTCCGCACCGAAGCCGCATCGGGCGGAAAATTTCGTCTATCAAGCGGTACCGGATCCCGGTGCACCCCCGGCTCTTGACCGGATCGATTGTTCAAGGCGTGCGCTGTACTCCTCGACCTTTGCATCCCAGCCCCAGTGCCCGACCAGCCGGCTCAGGCGTGGAGCAAGCGCGGTGTCCCGGCAGGCGGCAGCGGCGTCCCGGATGCCTCGAATAAACGAATCGGCACTAGCGGCGACGGTCACCCCGGGCAATAGCCGTTTGTCTATCCGTATCCTTGTGGCAACTGCCGGTTTTCCGGCAGCCAGATATTCTACCAGCTTGAGCGGGCTCCGGGCAAGGGCGAATTCATCGGGAATCCAGGGTATGATGCCGACATCGAAGCAGGATAGATAGTCCGGCAGCTCCTGCCAGGGCTTTTTTCCGAGATAGCGGCAGTTGCGGTGCGCCAGTATTGTTTCGAATTTTTCTTTTACTTCATTGTCAACCGTTCCGAGGAATACAAAACTGCAGTCATCGAGCTCGCCAATGGTTTTATTCAGTAAATCGAAATCGAGCTGTCGATCGATGCTGCCGATGAATCCGACGATCGGAAATCCAAGGTTTTGCAGCGCCTCCGGCCGGCGCGGCATTACCCCGGGCTTCCGGAAATATGCCTCATCGACACCATGGGCGATAAAATAAGAATTCCCATTCAGTTTCAGGCATTTTTCAAGGAGCGGTTCGGAGGTCGCGATGACTACATCGGAGCTTCGGATGAGTGCTTCCTCCCGTGCCCTGAGCCGGTCGGCGAACCCCCCGGAAAAAAAAGCGGGAAAGTTGTCAGAGCAGTGGTACATGCTGCAGGCATGATGCCCGAGGGAGTCAAGCAGGAATCCGTTCCACGGATTCCCCATGAAAAGAATCAGGCGATCCCGGTCGACCCGGCGCAGGAGCCTCTTCAATTGCACCGACAAAAACAGCGGATCGATGGCGCAGGCAAGGTCCAGTCGCGACCGGAAAGGCGGCGCCAGGGGCGTATAGGCAACAAGGTCCTCCCCTTTGGGCCTGCATTTCCGGTGGAACAACTCCCCGAGTTTCCATTTTTTGCCGGTAAAGTACTCGGCGATATCGACCCGCGGATTGACGAAGAATACCCGGTTCCGGCGCGCAAGCCGCGACATGATATGGTGCTTGCTGTAACGGTTCCGGTTCCAGGGGATGTTGGAATCGCAGAGAATGGTATAGTTTTGGAGCATGGTGGATGAGTTAAGCGATGCCGTAAGATCTAATGCGGCTCAGGATATTATTCCGCCGGGAAAACCTGCCGGGCAGGAAAGAAAGGATAGCCGGAAATACGGCAATCCCCGTGCATGGGGACCGCGAAGCTGCCTGTAGCGCGTTCGCCCTGCCGGTTCAATGAATAGCCCTCTTCGAGGAAAACGGCGGCGATTATTTTTAGGAAAGACAAACTGCATCGTCCTTGTGCCCGAAGCGGTATGATCGTCCACGATTTTTTTAAAGTCTTTCATTTCCTGAAGGAGACCGGCCGATGGATTCAACGGTGACCTTTCTTTGCACGGTCCATAAGAAACCGCTTGTTCCTGTTGCCGACGGTTATTTCTGTCCCGAATGCCGCCTGACCTATGCCGAATATGCCTTGCATGGTACTTCAACACGGCTGGTTAATTTTAAGTTTCTGCAACCCGATACGGCGATGCACTGTACCTGCAACAGGGATGGTGTCAAGAATTGCGACATTGTCCTGAATGATCTCGTGCGGGTAACGGAACCGCGAAGTTCCACCGACCTGTCCGGGATTGCGGAAATATATTTCCGGGATAAAGTCGATTTCTCAGGAAAAAAAATATTGGATCTCGGTTGTGCCGAGGGCATTTTTGGACGATATTTTTCGGAAAAGGGCATGTGTTACGGGCTCGATGCCTGCTGCGGCAGGCTTTTCCAGAATCCCCGCGATAATGCCTTAAGCCGGGGGTATCAAAAAATTATTCTTGCTGAAGGCAGCAACATCCCGGTTGCGGACGAAAGTTTTGACATTGTTTTTGCCGGTGAAATTATCGAACATATCATTGAATGCCGGCTTTTCCTCAGGGAAATTCGCCGTGTTCTGGCACCGGGAGGAATCATTGCCCTGACGACACCGAATCTGGTAAGCCTTGCAAATCGTTTGAGCATGCTTATCGGTGACGGCAGGGGATATGTATTGAACCAACTGTTCAAACGCCTGCTGGGAAAAAAGGTTAACTATTTCGATAATTACTGCGGCATCCGGTATCCGGAAAATATGCTGCACGTACGATTTTTTACTTTTAAAAGTCTTGAACTGCTGGTAACTCAGGAACGCTTCCGGCCATTCCGGCAGGTTGGAAGGGATCCGGTTTTGGCGCCGAAGGGACGATGCCGGTTCCCGCGAAATTATTGCGATCAAATCGTTCTTTGCGCAGAAAAAACATCCTGATACGTCATATCATGACTGCAGCATTTGCAGCAGGGCTTCCCGGCGATACTCCAGGCGGAAGTGATCGAGGGCCCATTGCCGGTGCCGGGAGTCGGGCCCACTGTCAAGCGCACGGCGAATTGCGGCAGCAGTCGCCGGTACATCCCCATAATCAACGAGGAGCGCTCCGGGACCCGCCACCTCGGGCAGCGCTCCCGCCCTGGTCGCTACCGGCGTACAGCCGCTCAGCATTGCCTCTGCGAGGGCCACCCCGAAGGACTCCTGCGCGGAAAGCTGCACATAGACGGCCGCGCGCCTCATGATTGCACTCGTTCTTTCGTTCGACAGCGCTCCCGCAAACTCGACGTTGGCAGGCGCGATTGCCTGCAACCGTTCAAAGGCTCCATCGCCGCCGCCGCCCGCAAGAACGAACCGTTCTTCCGGCAGGAGACGGGCGACATCGAGAAAGTTAAGGAATCCCTTGATGACGAGATTCCTCCGGGTAACATGCCCGACGGTAAGAACGCAGCGCTCCTTCTTTTCCCCCGGAGGGAACCTTTCCGGATCGACGCCGTTGTAAACAACGGTGACGTTATGCGCCGAACCGCATACCGCCTGCAGGGCATCGGCAACCGACTTCGATACCGCCAGGACCCGGTCGGCATGGCGGAAAGAGAAATAGGCCCTCCTCCAGCCGCTATTCCGTTCGCTCCGCAATCCGTAGTTGATTGCGGGTAGGTACATCGCATCGTAGCCTCCGGCCACGATAAATATTTTTTTACCGAAAAGCCGCGCCGCGAGAAGCGCATAAAACGAGTGAAGCCCGCCGAACCAGGCGAAGCAGTGCGTATGGGCGGCCATGTGCCTGATTATTTTCAAGGGGAACCACCGGTCGCTGCTGCTGTACGACATTTTCGTCACCTGAAAATTCCCGGCAAGTATCTCCCCGTCCTGCAGCACATAGGAAGCGTCCTTTGCCCAGACCGGATACACGTAAAGCACCTTCGGCATGGGGTTCAATACCACCCCCCTGCGCCGGAAATGCCGGAACCTCGTATCATGGTTGCGGCGTTATCCGTATCATGTCGTCGGCAACGTGAATTTCGCTGTTTTTGCGGAGTGAATAAACAATTTTTTTCAAATCCTCCAGTGCGGGATAACCGGGATCCTTGCCGAAGAGGCGCGCATCGTCAATGATAATGACATGCCCCCGGTCGGGAGCGCCCAGGATATGGCGCAACTCCTCAAAGATGGGTGTATCCCTTTCACCCCGGACCGTTTCGCCGCCGGAGTAGTGCCCATCGAGCCAGAAAAGGGCGGGCCGGTCTATCCGCGGCAGCAGCTTTTCAAGCTCCACCCCGCTGTCGCCGTTGATAACCTCTATGGACTCATGCGCTGCAAATCGCAGCTTAGCCCTCTCGTAAAGGTCGGTACTGAGTTCGATGGTATAAATCCGGTCGAACACCCTCTGCATCGCTGCAACCATGTCGCCGTAATAGGTTCCGGTTTCGACGAGTATCGAAAGATGGTGTTTTTTCGCATACGAACGCAGGGTCCGCTGCTTGATGATGTGCGGCGGGAATCCGGTCGCGCCGGTTTTCCATTTTTTGATCTCTATTCCCTGCTTTCTCTTTAAGAGGAAAAGCAGCCACCAGGAAAGCAGGAGATGCGGGCCCGGCATTTTTTTGGCGATCCGCTTCAGCGACTCCTTTATGGTCATACCGGCCTCCTCATGGCACCATGCTCAGTCATTCGCCCGATTCTCCCTGCCGAGGTCATTTTCTGCATACCATTATTTCCGTGCTCGGGCTTTCATGAAGCAACCCGACCAGCAGGAGCTCCAGGGGGTAGAGGAGCGCCCCGGCAGGGCTTCCAAGGCCCGGATGGGCCCGCAACAACCGTTCGAGAATCCTCCACCACCTCTGCAACGGGGGGCTTTTCGAATCGATGGGCGCATTCATCAGCCAGAACATCGGTTTCCGTGCGACGATTGCAAACCCCGCCTCGCGGAGGACCGCGGTCGTTCTGTCGAGCGACCTGCTTACCTGGTGCTGCGCGATGAGTTCTCTCCCGTCGCGAAGAAAATTGTCGGACCAGATAAACCAGCCCCCGGGTTTCAACAGCGCATAGACATTGTCAATGGCACGCACGTATCGCGCGCCGTCGACAATGTGAAAAAAAACATCGAAGGCGGAAATGTAATCGAACGATCGGGGCTCGAATCCCTGCTCCCCGCCGCCGATATCGAGAAGGCTGAACCGGTGGCCCGGATATTTTTCCCTGAGCCTCGCTACCGCGGTTTCGGTGAGGTCGGAGCCGGTAATATCCTTCAGGCCCGCCGACTTCCACTGCTCGATATAAAACCCGGTCCCCGACCCCACGTCAAGGACCCTGCCCGGGAAACCGGCGGGTAGTATAGGGCGGACGGTGGCGCGGAAGACGCGCCGCCGAACGCGGTAGAGCCACTGGTTATACGGCAGCCCGAGCGATGCGTAGCCGACGCCCTGCAAATCATAGGCGCCGGTCAATCGTTCTTCCCAGTATGCTTTCGGACTGAATTTTTCCGGAGGATTCACCGGTTCTCTTTTCGCAGAGCGTTAATTGGAAGTGCGGCATCCGGCACACAGAGCACCGGGGCGGCCGCCTGGTTCTTGACATATTCAAGTATGACGTCCTCGTGGACCGAGGTATTGAGCATCCCATAAGTCCGTTCCACGGCTATCCGGTATCCCTGCTGCCACTTTTCAAGCATTTCCCGGGCACTGCTGTCCCCGCAAGGATTCTGCACGTCGTTCTGGACCCGGTTGGCCGGAACATTCACGATGCAGGAAAGCTCAAAGCAGGCGCCCTGCATGCCGGCAAATTGATTGCGAAGCGTCTGCATGGACAGTTCGAGGGTGTTCGGGCTGCGATAGTCGAGCGTATCGGCCATGGCCTCAACCTCCGCAGTCGCAAAAATATTGCCGTCGACCGAAAGCGGATACCCCCAGTCGAACTGTCCCTCGTTCCATATCCACCGATAGACCTCCGGTGCTCCCGGACAGGGCTTGAGCGGTGGAAGGTCCTGCTGCCGGTCCTGTATGCCGCAGCGCGACAGGTTGCGGCCCAGCCGCATCGAAAAAATGGTCGTTGACCGGTCAAGGGGATCGAGCCGGCTGAAATTGCAGGGGCGGATAAAGATGATGTCATCGACCAGAAAAAACATGCGCTTCGTGGCGATCGATCGAATGAGTAAGCGCAGGTCTTCTCGAAAATCAACCTCTGCTTGAAGCGTAACCGGCAGATGCCGGTACGCCCGGAGTACCTCGTCGTAGGACTGCCGGTGACGGGGATCCGTTGCTTTACAGAGGATTTTCACCGCGGGAAACGGATCGCAGTGTGTTTCCATGCTCCTGAGGAGCCCTTCGAGCTGCATGGCCCGGTCACGGGAAAAGAGCAGGCAGGACAACCCCTTTTCCGCCCGGCCGTCGTCGGCGCCCGTCCGGGCGCGCATCAATGCCGACAGGGATGCCGCAACCTTTTCGGCCTGCATGCCGTCGTTTGCGGGCGGCATTTGGCCCGGGGTAACCCCGCGGCCGGTTTTCTTTTTAAGGTACGCAACAGCCCTGCCCATCCGGGATGCGGGTTTGCAACCGCTTTTCCCGCCGGAGGGATGTCCTCCCGATAGTGCGTCAATCGCTCCCCGGATATGCCGTTTCAGGACAACCATACGGTTTTTCCGATACCAGGCTCGTGCAAGCAGGTAATCCTTTTTAGCGATATCGGTCTTATGTTGCCTGGCCCACTCGCCAAAGTCCCGGAAAATAACGATGAGGAAGGATGGAATACCCATATTCCGGGCAAGGCGGACGCTGTCCGGCGCATCCATCAGGTAATCGAGAAGCGGAGTATCGATATAGGCAAACGGCGTCAGCGAAGCTATCCGGAGCCAGAGCGCATAGTCTTCCCCGCAGCCCCGCAGCGCTTCGAGTTCCGGAAACCCCGTAACTATCGGCAAAAGAGCACGGTGAAAGAGTACCGAACTGGTAACGATGGTATTGAGGGCGCAGAGCTCGCGAAAACATATTGTATCCGGCTTCAGCTCCTGGTAACGCTCCCCCGTGACTCCCGGGGCAACTTGGCGAAAGGCATTGGTGCAGCAGGCACGGTATCCGCTTTCACGGAGGCGGCCAAGTTGCTGTTCCAGTTTATTGCCGCGCCAGCAATCGTCGCTGTCGATGAATGCCAGCCACGTTCCCCGGGCTGATGCAAGCCCCCGGTTACGCGGAAAGGCGGGCAGGCCGGTATGGACGCCGGGCAGCCAGCGAATCCGGGAATCGACGGCGGCAAGTGCTGCGACCATGGCGGCGGTATCGTCGGTGGAGCCGTCGTCGCAGACGAGCAATTCCACATCGTGCACCGTCTGGGATAAAACGCTGTCTATGGCCCGCCTTAAGGTATGCGCCCGGTTATAGGTAGGCAGAATAACGCTGATGGTGGGTAGCAACTTCTCTCCTCATGCAATCTTTGGAATCGACAGCCCGCACGCTCCCTGCCGCAGGGTGAACGCTTCGGCAATGCAGAATAGAGCCCTGAACCCGGATTATTCACGAAGTTCGCTGTGCCGGATGTCAAAATGCAGATTTTAAAACCACGGTTTCCATTTTCCCCCCGATGCTTGAAACTATAACCCCCGGTTGAGTATTTTCTTCCAAGGCAGTTTCCCCCGTTTCGGCATCGGTTCACCGGTACTAATTACCCGTTAGAAATCCGTTTATTATTTTTATGTCAATTTAGGCGGTCTGTCTTTTGTGTCAACCTTCAGGAAGTTCGGGGGTACTCCCAATCCTATGCGCCAGATATTCTTGAGGCCGGCTATTTTCAAAATAGTTTTCATTGCACTTATACTTGGTGCGGCTTTGACGATTACGTATGGCGTCATGGTAACATCGAAATCGGTGCTTTATAATGCGTTTGCCCTCGGCAAATACTTGACGCTGCGCCCTGATGTTTACGGTTTTCCCGGAAACGGCGGATATCTCTATACCAGGCCGGCCCTGAAGTCCCTTGTCACGCCCTGGAGAAACTCGCAAAACAATTTGAAAACGATTCTCGCGTTGAGCGATACTCTCGGCAAAAAGGGTATTAAGCTCATAGTCGTTCCGGTGCCCGATAAAGAAGCGATAGTACAGACGTACTCGCCATTCAGGGCTTATGATGTCGGCATCCAGAGAATGCGAATGATTCGGATGCTCCGGAGGTGCAACGTTGACGTTATCGATCTTGCAGGTCTCTTCCAGGCTGCACAGCGGCAGGGCGCCATTTTCAATAAAGAGGATCATCATTGGAACGACCGGGGAAGCCTGATTGCCGCAGGGGTCATCGCCGATTCGGTCAAAACACTATTTGGGGTGAGTACGGCACAAGGGCGATATTCCTTCAAGGACACGATTGTTTACGAACCCGGGTACACGGCCATACGACTTGGCGATTCATCCTTATACCCGAGGGCATGCAGAATAATTATGGATGCAAGCGGCAGCCCGTTCAAGGATTCGGTCTGGAGCGACATAATGATTTTTGGAGATTGTTTTACGAGTGTCAACAAAGGATACGGCGGCGGCCTCGGAGCCGAGATCGCCTATTTCAGCAACCGGCCGACGTTCACTATTACCCATTTTGACCCGGATCCTCATGCACCGGCCCAAATACTCAACTTTCTTAAAAATCGCAAAAAATCACCCAGGATAATACTATGGGTCTTCTTATCGTATTTTTTGTCGTGGCCATTGGATGAATTTTAGGATGCAGTACCCCTTGCTTTTATGAGTACCGGGGTTTGGTATCGGCCTCGGGATTTATTCGTTCAATCCGATAACGAAGATGATTGACGATGCAGCCGACTCCCTGCGTTCGGACGATGTCATTTTTAATGGAAACCGGCGAAACGTCGATATGCGCCGCGTCTTCCCGGTAGTAAAATGCCCGCTCGAAGCAGGAGAGTCCGATGTTCAGGTAGTACCGACCGCCCGCAAAAAAAATCTGGTCCTGGTTAAATACGACGGCATAGTCCCCGATGGCAATCGACTGAGGCGTCGTCCAGGTCGTCCAGAGCGAGCCCTGCATTTTTGACGTTATTCCCAGCCCGACGATAAAATGATCGAGCGGTTTCGTAATCCGGAACCGGACGCGCAGCTGCCACTCCTGCCCGACAAGCAGGACCGAAGCCGGACGCGAGGCGGTATCCTCGATGCATGCCTCATAGCAGAATCCCTCCGGCGGCTTCTCGGCGGGCGACAGGTCGAAGGAGTCGCTCCGCGACGCTTCCCCGCGGTTTCCCACGTACGACTGGACTATCGGCTCGCAATCGCCGTATTCGAAAATTTTTCCCGCCTGCAAATGCATGCAGGTTTTGCAGAGCCTTCTGATGGACTCCATGTTGTGGCTGACAAAGAGGACTGTCCTGCCCTCCTTGCTGATGGCGCCCATTTTCCCGAGGCATTTTTTCTGGAACTCGACATCCCCGACCGCCAGCACTTCGTCGACAACCAGGATCTCCGGGTCGAGGTGCGCGGCAACGGCGAACGCCAGCCGCACGTACATGCCGCTCGAGTATCTCTTGACAGGGGTGTCGATGAACCGTTCCACCTCGGCAAAGGCGACGATCTGGTCGAACTTGGCGGTGATTTCGGCTTTCCTCATGCCGAGAATGGCGCCGTTGAGGAAGATGTTTTCCCGCCCGGTAAGCTCCGGGTGGAACCCGGTTCCCACTTCGAGCAGGCTGCCGATGCGGCCTTTGATTTTCATGGTACCCCGGGTGGGGGCCGTCACGCGCGAGAGAATTTTCAGGAGGGTGGACTTACCCGCGCCGTTCCTGCCGATAATGCCGAGAACCTCTCCCTGGCGGATTTCGGCGCTTATGTCCCGCAGGGCCCAGAACCGGTCGCTCCCGGGGTCCCGCAGGCATGAACCGCCCATTCCGGGCGATTCGATTTTTGCGTTGGGGTCTTCCCTCCCGCAAATCTTCGCCCACCACGACTGGACGTCCTTGAACAGGTAGCGATGGGAGACCGCGCCGTAGCGATACTCCTTCCAGAGGCTTTCTATTTTTATAACCGTATCCGGCATAGGCAATTAACGACGCGTTACCTGAAGTTGACGCCATCCCTTGATAAAACAGGAGGCCGGGGCCGGCAGTCGTACCGGGATCATACCGTATCCATGAAGGTCTTCTCGACCCTGTTGAACAGCACCGTGCCGATTGCCAGGACCAGCAGGGTCTCGATAAGGCTGCACCAGATGCCTTCGGCGCTCACCGTCCCCTGGCCGAGAAAGGCGAACCGGAAGACCTCGACCACCGAGGTCATGGGGTTGAGGTTCATGAGCAGCCGGTATTTTGCCGGAATTTGCGACAGGGGGTAGACAATCGGCGTGGCATACATCCAGAGCTGTACACCGAAGGTCACGAGAAACGTAAGATCCCGGTATTTGGTTGTCAGTGAAGAGACCAGGATCCCGAACCCCAGGCCCATGAGCGCCATCTGCAGCAGGAGCAGGGGCATGGTCAGTACCCACAGGTTCGGCCGTATCGGGGCGCCCTTCATGAGAAAGTACCCGTAGAAAACCGCGAATAAACCGAACTGGATGATAAACATGAAGAGCCGGGTAATGACATTCGAGAGCGGCATGACCAGGCGAGGGAAGTAGACTTTCCCGAAAATCGCCGCATTCGTGACGAAGGTGGTCGATGTCGCGTTGAAGCAATTTGAAAAATACCCCCACACCACATTGCCGGCCATGTAGAACAGGAAGGGCGGGACATTGTCGGTAGGGATGCGCGCCACCCGGGAGAAGATGACCGTAAAGATAATGGTCGAAAAAAGCGGCTGCAGCAGGAACCAGAGGGGCCCGAGAATGGTCTGCTTGTACTGGGCAATGAAATCCCTCTTCACAAAGAGAAGCGTGAGGTCCCGGTAGTGCCAGATCTCGCGCAGGTTGAGGTCAAACAGGCTGCGACGCGGTTTTATTTCGGTAGTCCACATCACGCTTAGTTGCCCCCTCCAAGCATTTCGCGGTACGCCTGTACCAGTACCTCCCCCTCGGTTTCCCAGTTGTAATGCTGGAGAACCGCGCGCCGGCCGTTTTCCCCCATGGCGGCGGCCTCCCCCGGGTGGGTTGCAAGAAACAGCAGTTTTTCCGCAATGTCGGAGGGATCGGTGGCATCGACCAGGAGCCCGCAGCGGTGCATGGTTACCATGTCGGCCCAGCCCGGGATATCGGAAATGATCAGCGGAATTCCCATTCCCATATATTCAAACAGCTTGTTCGACCGTTCGACCGCCTTGTCGAGGTTGGGGTCCGGATGAAAGCAGACGAGGGCGCCCCGGGCTCCGGCAATATGGCCGAGCATTTCTTCGTACCTGCCAATGCGCCCGAGGAATTGCAGGCGGCGGTACCCCGGCAGCGCTTCCACCTCCCTGCGGAGGGCGGGATCGTGAAACCAGCCCGTAATCGTGAACACGATTGCCGGGTCCTGCGGCAGGAGATCGAGCGCTTTGACAATTTCAACGATGCCCCGCGTGCGCGTCAGGCTCCCGGTATAGACGAACTCGACACGGCCATGCATTGCCGCTTTTTCGCGCGCCTGGTTCAGGCAGTGCATGGGCGCGAAATTCCTGACGCTTACCACGGTATGGCGGGTGAACCGGCGCCCGATATCCGGCGCGGCGACAACCACCAGATCGGCGAACCGCGCGAGAAACTTCTCGACGCCATTGGAGAGCCGGGCGAGAAGGGGCTTCAGGCGGCGCGGAACCCAGTGCTTCTCTTCCGACAATATCGCATCGCTGTAGTTTTCATGGACGTCATAGATAAACCGCGCCTTCGGCCTGAATATCCTGATGAGGGGCAGGAGGAACAGGAGCTCCGGTTCGTGAACGTGGTACGCTGCCGCATCGCACTGGATAGCCCTGCGGCCTATGGTCGCCAGGTTGCCGATGCGGGAAAGGCGGGAGGTGAGCCGGCCGAATCCCTCGATCCTGATGCCCTTGTCAACAACCGCCGGTCCGTCGACGGGCGCCAGGAGCGTGACGGCATATCCCCCGGCGATAAGGCTATACGCCTCCTTGTGGAATATGCGGGTATCGAAGGGGTTATGGGTTGCGGTAATGAAACAGACCGTATTCGGATGCATCGGCTATCCTCGGGTGATTTCTTTGACAACCCGTGCGGGATTTCCCGCGGCAACGCAGAAAGGCGGGACCTCACCGGCAACAACGGCACCGGCCCCGATGACCGACCCGCGGCCGATCCGCGACCCCTTGAGAATGATGGCATCGGCACCCACCCAGACGCCGTCTTCGATAGTCACCGGCTTACCGGGAAAGTGCGGCACAAAGCCGGTACCCGTCGTCCGCGCCCTTCGGGAAAAATCCGGCCACAGCGTCCGCTGCGTATGGTCGATTTCGACCATGCGTTCCTCCATAGCAAGGGAGTGCGGTTCGAAATCCCAGACCCGCACGCCGGGCGCAAAAAGAACGTAATTCCCTATTGTAACCCGGTCGCGGCAATGGATGACGGTGTCGCTTCCCAGTGAACAGCACTTGCCGACGGTTATGGTCCCGTTGCCCCAGGCATGGAGGCGAACGCGGTACCAGGTCACCAGATCGTCTCCGGCGAGAATGGCTGCGTGCGGCTTTTCGGCCTGGAAGGTAAGCAGGGAGAGACAGTGCAGGTTACGGCCGATCGTGACGTTCTTGCCCGTAAGCCGGGGCACCAGGACATGGTTCGCGATATACAGAAGCGACTCGCGGGCATACTTGAGCAGCATGAAGGGGCGATCGCGTACCGCCCGTTTGAGGCCCGAGGCAAGCCCGCTCACGGCTGCACCACCGGCACCACCCCGGCGCGCCGCCGCGATGCGAACAGGGAGAGGACATAGCCGGGAAAGCGTGCAACGGCATTCGCGAATAACGACAGGCGAGCCCGCCCGCCGGCCAGTATACAAAGCGGAATCGAGATCGCCGTCTCCGTGACGAGCACGAGCCACCAGCTCATGCACAAGGCAAGGGCATGCAACGCCGGATAGTGATTCAGGTAAAATTTCGCCTGGCTCTTCTGCAGTTCCAGGAACATGGGAAGCGGCGTGAGCGCCGTACTGCGGCCGCCGAAGTGGACGATTTCGCCGTGCGGAACGAAATACGTTTGCCAGCCCGCCTTCCGCAGCCTTAGCGAGAGGTCCTTTTCTTCTGCATACATGAAATAGTCGGGGTTGAGAAGCGGCCCCGGGGGAAGCGCGCTCCGCCGGATGAGCATGAAGGCGCCGCTGACGAAATCGGCCCGCACCGGTGCGGCGCGGTAATAAAACCGGGGCTGCTTTTCCGGGGCAAAACGATCGAGAAACAGCGCCCGCGCGATATTCCGTGACACCGCGGGAAACGACTGCACGATTGTCTGCGGCGACCCGTCCGCATCTACCACCCTGCACGTGGCAATCCCGGCGGACTTTTCGCTCCGCATGAACTCGTGCACGCTATCAATTGACCCGTCGCGCAGCAGCGTATCCGGGTTCAGGAGCAGGATGAATTCGCCGGAGCTTACGCTGAAACCGGCATTCACGGCTCCGGCGAAGCCGGTGTTTTCCCTGTTTGCAACGACCGTTATCCCGGGCTTCAACCCTTCGAGCGCCGCAACCGAGCCGTCCTGCGAATTGTTGTCGACGACGATGATTTCGTGGGACAGTTTCGTCGCGGTTTGCCGTATCGACGCAATGCAGTCGAGCAGGTAGGCCCTTACATTATACGAGACAATGATTATCGACACATCGATGCGGGCGGTCATACGGAACTAGCCCGCCCGTAAAGCAGGCTTTCCAGAAGCGTAACAATGCGCTCTCCGGCTTTTCCATCCCATAACGCGGGGATGGCGCTTTTTTTCCAGGTCCCGGCAAGCGCCCGGCGGCCATAGTGGAGGATTTTTTCCCGGTCTGTCCCGACAACGACGTTCGATCCGATTTCCTGCGTAATCGGGCGTTCCGTGGTGTCGCGCAGGGTGACGCAGGGAATTTTGAGCGCGGTCGTTTCTTCCTGCAATCCCCCGCTGTCGGTCAATACGAGCGCGGCATCCTTCCACAGGTAGAGAAAGTCGTTGTAGGAAAGCGGCTCCAGCAGCCGGATGCCCCTCCCGACCGGCGAAACACCGTCATCGCAGGTGAACCGGGGCATGAGGCCGAAGGCTTCGATGTTTTTTTTCGTCCGGGGATGGCAGGGAAAGAGGACCGGCGCAATGCCGGCCAGCAGCGCGACCGCGTCAAGGAGCGTGCAGAGCGCTGATGCGGAATCGACATTGGAGGGACGATGCAGGGTCATGCACGCAAACGTCCCGGCGGTTCTTTGCTTTAACGACAGGGCGGCGGGGGATACCGTTTCCGGGCCCAGCCGGTCTTTCTGATAGAGAAGGGTATCGATCATGACATGGCCGACAAAATGCACGGTTCCGGGGTCGTGTCCTTCGCGGATAAGATTTTCCGTTCCGTCCGGTTCGGTCGTAAAGAAGCAATCGGCAATGGCATCGGTTGCGATCCGGTTGATCTCTTCGGGCATGGTGCGGTCGCGCGAACGCAGCCCGGCCTCCACATGGGCAAGGAGGATCCCGAGTTTTTTGGCGACAAGCCCGCAGGCGATGGTGGAATTGACATCACCGACAACCAGGACGATATCGGGCCTCTCCCGCAGGCACACCTCCTCGAAGCCCACCATGATCGCCGCAGTTTGAACCGCCGGCGACCCGGAGCCGATCTGCAGGTTGCAATGGGGAGGCGGGATGCCGAGCTCATCGAAAAAAACCCGGGACATGTTTTCGTCGTAGTGCTGTCCGGTATGGACGATCCGGTATTCAAGGAGTGCGCTTCGATCCAGGGCCCTCACGATCGGCGCGATTTTCATGAAATTCGGGCGGGCGCCGGCAACGACGATGATTTTTTTCATCGGGCGCTCCAGACGCCATAGCGGCCGTATGCAGGCTCGGGAAACATCTGCAGACCATGTTCATGCGCAACCACCGGTTCGGCTGCCTTCTGCGCAACATGGAATCGGTACAGGCAATAGGTGTATCCCATGACAAGCGACAGGAAGAACGCATCGATGCGGTTCTGGAGGAACGGCGTACTCTGGCACATGAAGAACGTGGAAAGGAGTATGAGGAAGCAGATGAGCCCCTTCGCCCGCGGCTTTGCCGAATCGGCGTTTTTCCAGACCAGCCAGGAGAGCTTCGAAATTTTATAGTAGAACCAGATGAACAGGACCGTGCCGATCAGCCCGAATTTGGAGAGCATGAACATGAGATCGGAGTGGGTAAAATTCGTTTTCAGAACCACATTGCTGCCCAGTCCCTGGACGAATTTACGGGAAAGGTAATACGTAAACCCGGCTCCCTTGCCGAGGAAGGGGCTGCTCTGAAACAGCGCGAAACACTGCGAGGCTTCGCCGAGACGGTCCTCGATGGCCATATCGCCGCCGACATCGCGGATCCTCTGCAGTTTTGCGATTTTCGCATCGAAGGTTTCGGGCTTGTATTTCTCCACGAGAAACAGTGCCGAAACAAAAACCACCACGATGAAAAATGACAGCGCGATTTTTGCCCGGGTCATTTTCGTCACCAGCATCACGAAAACGACGCAGAAGAGCGCGGTGATGAACTGGGTACGGTTATCGGTCGTCAAAAGGTACACGGTCGGTACGGCGCCGATGATGAAGAGCGGCAGGCGCGAGCCGGTGAAGCACAGGAGGCCGACCATGCAGGTCAGGAACAGCCCGAGGATCTGCAATGCGCTCATGCAAACCGGCAGGAACCGGACGATCGCGGAGGCGTTCGCCGCCGTCACCAGGCAATATTCCACGCCGAAAATTACCATGAGGACAAACTGGAATTTTTCAAGAAGGGTCACGCTTTGAATGTTTCGCACGAACCGCTTGATAATGAGAAATATCACCAGGTTGGAGAGCGGGACCAGGTCGCGCATGATATCAACCGGCGGGATGCCGGTGAATTTTGCGTAGACGGCGTTGATCACCAGGTACACAAGAAACAGGGTCAGCGCGCGTTCGCATCCCTGATAGTCCCGTTCGCGGCGGTGTGCGGTGTATACGGCAAATTTGCCCGCCAGCCAGGCAACGAAGAATCCGAAGATGACAACCGATGCCAGTAATTTTGTAATCGTCATCCCCTCGTCCTCGGTCACGAAGGGAAAAAGAAGCATGGCCAGCATGATGCCGACGGTGGGTTTTGCAAGGACGATAATAAATGAAAAAAGAGCGGTTCCAATCGCCAGGATCAGCAGATATTGGGGTACATTTGCGCCGCCGATCTTTCCCAGGGTGGAAAAATATTCATAGCCGTCCGCATGGATTTTCCCGACACAGAGCAGCAGTGCGAGGAGTGCACCCCGGAAAACGGCTGCCGTTACTTTTTGCATGAGATCATTGGGGATGAGCGATGACCGGGACTCTTCGCGAACCGAAACGCGTTGCGGACATCCCGGCACGGGTTGCAGGGCATGAAGGTTATTTTTGAATACACCTTTCCCCCGTCGGCGGTACCCATCCGCAGTACAGGGGTTTATTCTTTTAATATATTATATACTATCATGGAACTAAAGAAGATGCAAGAGCTCTCTGACCTTCAAACTAAGGCGAATTGCTCTAAGATGCTCTAATTAAGAGAATTATGATGAGAAGGAAAGCGGCGCGGGAGGTTCGTGCCGCTACAGTTCGATGAGCCCAGAGGGCGCTGCGGTGAGGAGTCGCGATCCGTGCTGCTGCACCACGATCATGTCTTCTATGCGAACGCCGCCGAATCCCGGCAGGTAGATCCCCGGTTCGATGGTTACCACACTGCCGGGCAGCAGGGTCTCCTTCGACAAAGGAGAGAGCCGGGGCCGTTCATGGACTCTCCGTCCGACGCCATGGCCCAGGCCGTGGCCGAATGCGTTGCCGTAGCCAGCCTTCGCGATGATGGAGCGCGCCACGGCGTCGACCGATTTTGTGGAGATGCCGCTCCGGACGCTCTCCAGCGCAACATCGTGCGCCTCTTTGACGATGGCGTAGAGTTCCCGCTGCCGCTTCGACGCCGCGCCGAATACGACGGTCCTCGTCATATCGGAACAGAAGCCGGAAACCGTGCAGCCGAAGTCGGCAAGCACGAAATCTCCCCTCTTCAGTTTCCGCGTCCCGGGGTGGCCGTGGGGCAGGGAGCTGCGCTCGCCGAAGAGAACGATGGTATCGAATGAGGGTTTCTCGCTCCCGAGCCCGGCGCAGAGCGCTTCGAGACGGCTCGCGGCATCCCGCTCGGTCATACCCGGCTTCAGGCAGTCGCAGAACCCGGCAAACGCCTCGTCGCCTATCCCGGCGGCACACCTCATGAACCGGATTTCTGCCGGAGTTTTGGCAAGTGCGAGATCCGAGATTTCGCCCGGAACCGGGATTAAGCGAGCCTTCGGGAAGGCGCTGCAGAGCTTTTTATGCTCGTCGACCGTCATGACATCGGCTTGGAAGGCGACCCTGCCGCCCCGCTCCAGCTGCTCTGCCAGGCAGGCAAAACTATTGTCTTTGATAAGGGTAAACCGCCACGCCTTGTTTTTCCGGCAGTGGCGTTCGGCCGCCTCCTGGTACCGAAAATCGGTATAGAGATGATTCGCAGCGCGTCCGATGAGGAGCAGCGCCCGGGATGAGGAAAACCCGCTGATATAATCGACATCCACGACATCGGTCACCAGCATCCAGTCGCAGCGGAGCTTTTCAAGGAGGTGCTGCGCCTGCAGCAGTCGGTCAATAGCCATGTTGTCCTTGCCGGTACCTTGTCACTGGGGTTTCTTGATCCATTTGAAATTTGTTTTTGCCTTCGGCTTTGCCCCGGGTGCCGGCTCGGCTGCCGTTGGCGGCGTCCCCGGCAATCCGGTCGGCTCCTCGGCCGACTTGCGGCTGGCCTTTCCCCGCTCCTGTTCCGTTGACGCAATCCCTTCGCCTCCGGAGGCAATGGCGGCTTCGACCGTTTCGATCTGCTTCTGCAGCGAAACGTTGCCGGGCTCCTTGTCGTAGAGCCGCCGATAGATTGCAAGAGCCTGGTGCAGCTGGCCCTGCTTGAAGTAAATCTCGGCAAGGGTCGGGGTTGCAATTTCGAGGCCGCCGAAGGCGGGCTCGGCCTGCGAAAGGCGATCCCCGTGCCGTTCAACAGCCGGCCGGGGACCATCGCCCGCCGGAGGCTCGTCGATGATGAGACGCTCAGCGCCATGGCTGTCGACCGGCGACAGCCTCTCCTGGTTGTCACCCTCCTCGACCAGCAGTTCGTCGCGCGAATCAAGAAAGAGTTCCTCGTGTTCTCCCGGAGTGACCCGGGCCGGAAGGACCACATCGAGCGGGCTCTCGCCCGGTTCGTCGATAATCAGGGTCTCCATGGCGGGTTCAGGTATAGCCGGAGCGGCTTCCGGCATTGCCGGTGGGGCTTCGGACACCCGATCGTTGACAAGGGCGGTTTCTTCCGTCGGCATGTCGACGATCAGCCGGTCGGCACTCTCTTCAACAATCGGCACGGCATCGCCGAGCGGCGCGAGGTCCTCAATGAGGGCATCCGCATGGGCGGGCGTCAATAAAGCGGCTCCCCGTGAGGCGGGAGACTCCTCGCCGAAGAGCGTATCGAGCCGGGAGGAGATCTCCTGGCCGCTCGGCATTTCGGCAACTATTGGAGCGGCGGAAGGCTGCACCGCCGCCTCGGGCGCGGCCGCAACTTCGGCATCAAGGGGTACCGCTTCCGGTGCCTCGGCGTCTAGGACAAGCTCGGGAGAATCAACGAGCCCCGCTGCCGGGACCTCTTCGGTAATTGCACTATCGTCGGAAAAGATCTTCGACCGGTTCGCTCCCGGCGGGCGCATTGCCGGAAGGCTCCGCCGCAACCGTCGGTAGCGGCTTCGTTTCCGTGCGGACTATCGTCTCCTCAGCCGGTTCCGCGACCAGCGGTTCGGATTCGCCTGTTTCTACGATGTCAAAGGTCTCTTCACCCGAAGCATCGGGCGCCGCATCGATTTTCGACTCGATAGTTTCAAGCACCTCGGCGGCCTCCGGTTCGGCCTTCTCCGGTTTTTCAATCGATGCTGTTCCGGTTAACTTCGCGGCCTTGGTATCGGCAACGCCCTCCTCTATTATATCGAGGAGATCGGTTTTGCCCGAGCCGATTGCCCGTGCCGCCATGGTGGCCATCGGGGCATCGAAGGGATCGAGGCGCGCAGCCAGCCGGTACAGGTCGCCGGCCAGGTCGCCCGATCCGTGCCGCGCAAAGAGATCCCCGAGGATCTTCATGGCCATCGCGTTTCGCTCGTCGAGCCGGCAGACCTCGGCAAAGACGCCGATAGCCTCCGCGAAGCGCTCCTTCTTTATGAAGCAGCGGCCGAGCACCATGCGGCCGGTGGTGTTGAGCGGGTGCAGGTTGACACCCTTGAGGCACGTTTCGATGGCCCGGTCGGTTTCGCCCCGGCCAAGGTAGCAATCGGCAAGGCGGGAGAAAACGAGCGAATCGGGGTTCGCCTGGAGCCGGGATTCCAGTTGCTGGGTCGCGTGTCTGGTTGCCATACGTAGCTTTACCCTTCGGATTTAACAGCATTCTTCATAAATAGTTACAACCCTTGGTGGGGGAACCTCGCTACGCGGGTTTCCCCTGGCCTGAAGCCGTCAAAGCACGTCTTCAGGCACACCCCTTCCTGCGGAAGTGGGCGGCGGTGCTTGCGTTCCGCAAGCGCTCGCCCACTCCCGCAACGCTCACATTAGGTAGAAAACACCATGAAGGGCTATAAAAAATCGCTTTTCCTGAAGCCTGAGGCCTGAAGCCTGAAGCCTTCTTTATTATATGATATTTCCATCTCTCATCCGAACACTTTTTCACTCGGTACCGACGCTATCCTCTTTAATGATCACCCCTTGTCCCCCTTAGAAAGGGGGCGCCGAAGGCGGGGGATGAGCAGTCGAATTCAGCAGAACCGCTTTTCATCATAGATCAAGCCTTTATTTTCTTCACAAACGACGTCGTTGAAAACCCATCCAGATACGACACAATGGCCACCCGGCCACCATGGCGCTCCACGACTTCGCGCTCGAGGAGATCCCCGGTATAGTCCCCGCCCTTGACATGCACGTTTGGCCGGATCACCTCAAGGAACGCCCGCGGGTCGTCCTCCGGGAAGATGAACGCCGCATCGACCATGGCAAGCGCCGCCACCACGCGGAGCCGGTCACCCTCGTTCCGGATCGGCCTGCCTGGACCTTTAAGCTTCGTGACCGTGAGGTCCGCATTGACGCCGACGACCAGGATGTCGCCGAGTTCGGCGGCGTCGCATAAGTAACGCACGTGGCCCGAGTGAATAATATCGTAACAGCCGTTGGTTGTCACGACGGTGCGCCCCTGCGCCCGCAGCGGAGCCAGGAAGGCGGCAACCTCGTTAACCGAGGCAAAAGCCCGTATTGCAGGCGGTCGGTCCAGTTTCATAGTCTCAATAAAATAGCTTCCGGCAAAAGCGGAATCGGGCCTCCCGAAGCTATTTTATTGCCATGAAAAAATCACCCGCAGACTACCTCGCCCTCGCCCTGGATAACCTCACCTCGACCGACGCGCTCAGGCGCCTCATCGGGGAGACCGCCCCTTCAATCGGCGTCTTCAAGATAGGCCTGGAACAGTTTACCCGGTTCGGCCCTCCCCTCCTCGACCTCGTCCGCGACGCCGGCAGGAAGATCTTCCTGGACCTCAAGTTCCACGACATCCCGAACACGGTCGGTAAAGCGGTCGAGGCCGCGGCCGGGCTCGGGGTCGACTACCTGACCATCCATGTTTCAGGCGGAAGCGCGATGATGCGCGCCGCGCATGAGGCGGCAATAAAAGGATTTAAAGACACTTCAACACCACCGAAAATTATCGGCGTGACCCTGCTCACGAGTATCGATGCCGAAGCGCTTCAACGGGAGCTGTCCGTGCCGCTCCCGGTTGAAGAGTACCTCCGCGGATGCGTAGCGCGGGCGAAGGAAGCGCAGCTTGACGGCGTCGTCTGCTCGGCGGCGGATTTAGGCGTGGTGAAGCCTCTCCTGCCGGACACCTTCGAGATCATCACGCCGGGGATACGGTTAGCAGGAGCTGATTCCCATGACCAGAAGCGGGTAGCAACTCCGGCGGCGGCGATTTCGGGGGGCGCAACCTTACTAGTATTAGGTCGGGCGGTTACGGAGGCGGAGGAGCCGGGAGTGGTGGCGGAGGGGATTTTGAGGGAGATTGAAGGAATACTACTAGAATAAAATCATAAAATTCAAAAGCCCTTGGTGGGGAAACCGCTTAGGCGGTTTCCCCTGGCCAAAGCCTCCGCGCCCGCAAAGCCGGGCTGCGGGGTCTTTGGCTCACCCCTTACCTCACCCGGCCCAAAGCGGCCGACCTCTCCTGAAGTGAGAGGTGTTATAAAAGCAAAAAAGTCCAAACCATTCGGCGATGCCTGCCTGCGGCAGACGCTCTCCCCCTTCCGCAACGCCATCTTCTAAGGTAGAAAACACAGGGAGAAAGAACCGTGTGGCCTGGATCTTCGATCCAGGTGCTTTTGACCTTTCCGGTTTTGAATGATGGATTTTGTAGAGACGTAGCACGCTACGTCTCCGGTCAAAGGTTCCGCATTTTCGTAGGGGCAACCCTATGTGGTTACCCTTGGTTGATGGATTCGTAGGGGCACGGCGGGCCGTGCCCCTCAGGGATCAAGGCAAGTCCTGCTGGTGGACAAAATGGCGGGATGGCTGATTTCCGCCAATGCAAATTTATTTTGACACGGGGTGTTGGCGGAGTTTAGATTATAATTCCTTGCGATTAAGGGAAATAAATGGCCCTGAATTCCACCATTGAATGGACCGAAAGCACCTGGAACCCCATCACCGGCTGCTCGAAAATCAGCCCCGGATGCCGGAACTGCTATGCCGAACGAATGGCCCGCCGGCTTCATGCCATGCGCGCGGCCAACTACCGCAACGGCTTCAAGCTGACTGTCCACCCTAACTCGGTCGATCTGCCGCTCCGCTGGAAAAAGCCGCAGATGATTTTCGTGAACTCCATGAGCGACCTGTTCCATGTCCATGCTCCCCAGGCCTTCATCATGCAGGTTTTTGATGTCATGAACCGGGCATGCTGGCATGTCTACCAGGTTTTGACCAAGAGGGCCGAGCAATTGACGCTGCTCGATAAAGACCTGCCATGGGCCAAAAACATCTGGATGGGCGTCACCGTTGAAAGCCGTGAGTACAACTACCGCATCGACCATCTGCGAAATTCCGGGGCAAAATGCAAGTTCATCTCCTTTGAACCCCTCTTGGGAAGTGTCGGCAGGGTGAACTTGGAAGGGATAGATTGGGTTATAGTAGGCGGAGAGTCCGGCCCGGGCGCAAGACCGATGCAGGAAGAGTGGGTGATCGAGATTCGCGACCAGTGCGTTGAAGCCGGGATTCCATTCTTTTTTAAGCAGTGGGGAGGGGTGTTTAAGAAGAAGCGGGGGAGTTTGCTGGAGGGGGTGGAGTGGAAGGAGAGGCCGGGAGGGATGGGGAGATAGCTTTAGGCGCGTGGTTGCGCACCCCCGACGATCCCATTAGAAATTGAAACAGCGAAAAAAGGCACTTCATCAAGCTTTTTGACCTTCTCGATAGCCATCGGATGAAGCGGTACATTAAATTCATTTTTAGAAGGAGAGTGGTTCAGGATAACCACTGAATCCCATCTCGTAAAGATAAGGGCATTCATAGCGAGGGCAAGAACATGTTTGACATTATGAATTGCGTACTGTAATTTGAAGCGTTAAGATTTTATGAAATATTCCACATAGAATAGGGATGTTCTATTCCTTTGACTAAGGAGCATTGCAAATGGATTTAAGAAAAATTGAACCAGATGATTTCAATTCATTTAAAGCTCAAATTGAATTACTCAGAAATGCAGTTGATCGGACTTTAAGCCTAACTTGGTTTTATGTTTATGCAAGATTTAGAATATCTGAAAAAGAGTTCAAAGATAGGTATAGCGTTGATGGTTCAAATGATGGCGGTATTGATTGTTTTTTTCAAGAAGGCAATACCTTCTATCTTATACAGTCAAAATTTCACGAGCGAATGCAAAAAGAAAGTTTAACCAGTATTACGCATGAACTAAACAAAATAGAAAAGACATTAATTGGGAAAAATACAAATAATTATGCCATTGATTATGTTAACGCCCTAAGGCGTTCGTTACCTAACAATAACGCTTATTTAGAAATTATTTGGTTAAGTTCTAATGAAGTTACAGAGAATGTGAAAAACGATGCTCAATTGCATTTGAATAGTATTGTTAAAAAGCAAAAATGGGAAATTAATGCAGATATAAATTTTATCGATAGATTTGCATTAGAAGGCGTAATTTATGATGTGAAACATGGCTACATCCCCCATACTGGAAAGAAGGAATTAACATACGATCCTGGGGAATGTATGGTAATTGATAAAGGTAGAGATAAAATTGAATCGCTTGTTTGCAATGTCAAGGCTATAAATTTGTTAAACTGGTTTAAGGACTCTCAAGATATTACCAAATTTCTTCAAAAAAATGTACGAGAATCTGTTGGCGAAAATGCTATTAATAAAGCTTTAAGGCAAAGCTTTCAAGCAGACCCGTCCTTATTCTGGTATAAGCATAATGGTATAATTGTATTTGCAGATTGGCTGGAATTGAATGAACACGATAGGAAAATAATAATTCGCAATCCGCAGGTTGTTAATGGTGCACAAACAGTAACTCAGCTATTTAAGGCATATGATGAAAATAGGAACATTAATCCTGGAAGCTCCAAATAGGGATGAAAAATATGTTGCAAAAAGCCGTTTTGTCACCTATTTTATTGGGTAATAAGTGGACGGAAAAGGGGAACCCAATGGGTGAGAGCAAAAATAAGTGCTTTTGTGTTAAATTCAATAAGAAGTTAAGGATAAATTTCAAGGGAGCGCAGGTAACATCAGACGGCGGGTTGGTAGCGATACGGGAAATGGATGAGAAACTGGGATTGACAGAAATGGCGGAAGAATATCTCAAAGATAGTAGGCATGGGAAAAATATTCAGCATGAAATGATAGGGTTGCTGCGACAGTCGGTATACTCAAGGCTTGGAGGGTATGAAGACACCAATGATGCAGAAGACTTAAGGAAAGACCCCGGTATGAGAGCGGTAATCGGGGAACGCGCACTGGAAAAAGCGGGTGCAGGCGAGACAACCATAGGAAGATTTGAGAAGGAGATACTGCTGGGCGGAAATAATCTAAAAAATCTGGATGAGATAACAATGAAATGGATAAAGAAGATAGATTCTGTGCGAAGAAGCAAGGAGATACTGTTGGATATAGACAGTTCAGAGAGTCCAGTGTATGGGGAACAGGAATTATCGAGTTATAACGGGCATTTTGGTCTAAAGTGTTATCATCCGTTGTTCGTATTCAATCATTACGGTGAATGTTTGAAAGTGAAGTTGAGACCTGGTCACGTACACAGTGCAGACGGTTGGAAGGAATTTCTGGAGCCTCTTTTACGATATTATACTGCGAACGGCATGACCGTAAAGTTACGAGGGGACGCGGCATTTGCAATACCTGGGTTGTTTGAGTTATGTGAAGAACTCAAGGTTGATTATGCGATACGGATAAAAGAGAACAATAAATTGTGGGAGAAGATTGAGGGATTTGCAAAGAGACCTGTTGGAAGACCGAGCTATAAACCGGTGACAAAATATGTAAGTTTCCGGTATGGTGCGGACTCATGGGGAAAGGAACGGAGAATAGTTGCAAAGATAGAACATCATGAGGGAGAATTATTCCCTCGAATCGGATACATAGTAACCAGTTTGAAATGGAATAATAGACGGGTGGTGAAATTCTACAATAAAAGGGGCACCTGTGAACAGTGGATAAAAGAAGGGAAATATGCCTTGAACTGGACAAGGCTCAGCTGCCAAGGATTTGAGGAGAACGAAGTCCGGCTTAAACTGTTCATAATGGCATATAACCTTGGGAACATTTTCAGGACACTGGCATTACCTGGAGTGATAAAGGATTGGTCATTGAGGACCATACAGTTGAAATTGATAAAAATAGGCGGGAGATTGATAAAGCATGCCCGGTATTACTACATGCTTCTGGCCGAGGTGAGCATAAAAGAAGGGATATGGCGTGGTATTATGAACAAGATAAGCCGTCTTTGTCCTTCGCCTTCCGGATAACAGGGTAGAAATACTTGATTATTATTGAAAACAATGATGTGAGAGGTGTCGGCAAAATCGGGTAATTTTTGCAATTCATGCATCAGGAGGATGTGTTGCGACCTCAGAAGCCAATTTAACGGCATTTTTTATTGACTGCAAGATGAAAAATGACCTATATTCATGAGACAAAGCAAGGTAGCCTGAGAAGGATGGCTATTTTTTAGGTTTAAATGGAGGATTCCAGTTAAACGATTACAAGACTCAGTTTGCACACTGAATCACGAAGGCATGTTAGGTTGTTTCGATGATCGAGGGCGAAGATTGAGCAACACAATTGAGCAAGGAGAATCGTTATGGCTGTTAACCCTTTCCATATCCAAATTGCAAAAGACGTTCTTGACGATCTGCAATATCGACTTGATCATATCCGGTGGCCCGATCAAGTGGAAGATGTAGCTTGGGAACGCGGTACTGAAAAAGGATATTTGCATTAATAATTCTGCCAAATTATTGGTAAGAATTTATAGATTACCCTATGAAGATTCTGAAACCTACAAGCGAAGTATTGATATTATTGCTGCCCTAAATTCACAAAATAAAATAAAGGCATCGGATTTGCATTCAACTGATCCAAGGCAAGTAATGCTTGAAAACAGAATAAATGAATTAGGGTTACGCTATTCATATCATAGGAAACGTAAAGATGAAGGCAAAATCGTAAGCCCTTTTCATATTTTTATGACAAAGTTGGCTCATATTTATTATGTATGTGAGTATAAAAAACCTGATGAAGGTATATCCGGTCAAATCGAACAATATTTTTCGGAAGAAAAGCGATATAATGATGCATTTCCAGCCAACCAAATTAAAAAAACATTAGGTATTAATTTAGACCATATAATTTTTAAATATATTGACAGCTGGAGCCTAAATTTCATCATGGATCGTTCTGTATTGCATGAATTAAATAAAAAAAGTCAAGCTTTTTATCAATATATTAAATGGTATGTATTGATTGACTTATACAATCAATTGCAGAATTGGAAAGAAAAAGTGTTTGAGGGTACATGGCGGGAATGGACTGAGTTTATTGATAGTTCTGAATATTTAAATGCTATTATTAAATATGCCCGATATAGATATCCAATATATTTGGGTATGCTACCCAAAAGCGAATCGGAGCCAAGGAATTTCTACAAATCAACTGAAGGAAGAAATAAATTCGAGAAAAACTACGGCAATTTCAATAGATTTAAGGGGGAAATAAACAAAGCTTATGTGCTATTTCGGAAACATTATAGTTATTAAATAGGGATCAACTATGGATGAAAAAGACATTAAAAAAATTGAAAATGACGTTCTGTTTGAGCATGATAGGACATGTTGTGTTTGCAGAAATATCCATGATAAATTTATTGAAATACATCATATTGATGGTAATCATGAAAATACTGATAAATGCAATTTAGCTGTCCTTTGCAAGCAATGTCATACCGAGACCCTTATACAGGGCGGTATTTTTAGAAAGCTTAATCCTGAATTAGTTACAAAATATCGGGACGAGTGGATACAAATAGTAAAAAAGAAAGGGAAGGGTTTTATTAGCGAATTTGCCGAGCTTAAAATATCCTATCCTAAAAGCCAATTATATGCTTTTATGGAACAGTTTAATAATTCTGGCGTTTTGCCTCTTAATAGTTCGTTTTACTTTAGTGATTATTATTCTGATGGCCTTTTTTTAAACTTAGTTGTGACATGTTCTGATATTACGCAGGATAATCAACAAAAATACGCTTCTATTTTTAAAGCATATCTTTATTGCTTACTTGGAGAAATATCGCCCAAAGGGTTGCTTGCATCCAATAGCCTCAAGCCTGAAGATTCCTATTTCGCAATAGTAATTAATGAAAAAGTTAGCATAGGTGTTCCTAATTGGGTGGTCATAAAATATAAAAATCGTGCGGGAGGCGGGTTATTAACTTTGCACGTAGATTCATTTTGTGAAACGAAGGAAATAATTATTGGGCTTGGCTTTTTATTGTTGATGAAAGAAGATATGGGTCCGGTATTAAAAGAACTTGAACCCATTTTTAAAAATCTTATAGGTAAATTTATTGAATTATAATAACCTCATTAATCCCGCCTACTGCATATCATCACTTTTTGTTGCCCCGTATGGAAGATCAAATTTTTGACCAAAAAAATCCATTTATGGACCTGCCTTGTTTTTTCTGCTATTTGCTATGCAAAGGCCTTTGTTGTTGATGCTGCACGAATATTCTTATAACCCCTCCCCTCCCTCACCCCTCCTCCGGCGTCCAAAGCCGCAAATGTCTCCCCTTGATCCCCGGCGCTACTTGAACTGGAACCGGATTCCTCTCCGCTGCCGGCGACACCGTATTCGTCGCGCCTCCATCTGCAAGGCTCAGGAAAGCACTTTTCGGTATGTAATGCTTTTTTAATAGACTCATGGGGATCTCGTTGAGCCAGTTTATGAGGTCATCCATAGTCCTCCCATCATCCAGGCCGAACCACGCCATCTTGGCCTGCTCGTTCATCGAACCGATGATCCGGCGATCCGTTGCCCGGGCTGCAATGATATCGCGATTCTCCGTATTGAAAATCCGGTCGAACAGGTGCGGGGCACCCGCTTCTTTGAGGACATCGAGCATAGCCGACCGGAAGGAGACATAGAGCAGCTCGAAGTCCTTGACCCCTGCCCCGCGCAGGACCACGGTGAACAGGGAGGCGCTGTTAACGAAAATGAGGTACTGGAGCCGTTCGTGGATAAACATGCCGACATGCCAGTCGGCAAAGGGATCCACGTCCGGAGGCATGGTCTGGAGATTTGGCTCCTTTATTTTTGCCGCAACCTTCTGCGAAAGCCGGAAAATCATAAATGATGAATCAATAATTAGGGGTTATGGTTAGTTAGCGAGGCGCCTAATGCAAAAATGCATCAAAATATCCCTGGGGAAACAGTTTATTCTGAAATCTCAGCTCTCCAGTCCCAGCTTCTGAAGCAACTTCACCGTTTCCTCGTCTCTGCCGCCATCGCACTTCGCCCCTTTTTTCTGCCGTAACCGTCTCATTGCCTCTTCATTATCAGAGCCTAATTCTTTAAATGCGTCATAGGTCGCAGCGAGTTCAAGGATAGTTGCGTCGGCATCATTCATAACACTAATTTGAGGCTGTAATGCTTTTATCTCACCTCTCTCGGCAAATTGAAGCGCCGGTTCCAGAGCGTGAAGGATATAATAGGACGGTTGCCCGTCTTTTTGGACTGGCTTTTCTTCAACGAGCTTCAAATTTTCCAATATGCCGATTTCAGCCTGAAGGCCTTCGCTGTAGGGCCCATAGAAATAGAGCATATAATCATAATCCAATGGAGCCCCCAGGCGCTGCAGCAATCGCACGGTTTTTTGCAAACGAGTTCGGCCAATAATCTGGTGATCGTGGTGGGCGGCGATCACGCCTGCTAAGAATTGAAACCGTTCCATGAATCATGCTCCCTTTAAAAGAGTTCCCGTTGCGATTTCTTTTATTTTATCTCGATATTTTTCGGGAAAATAGTACCGCATAAACGAATATTGCTTGGTAAGGCTTTTTAATACTTCCCTGCTTTTGCTTATTTCCTCGCTTTTTCCGTCCGGTTGTTCAATATAAATCATTGTCGCCGTCTTAGCGGCATCCGGATCATAGGGTTTGTAGGGCGTATCGGCGGGGGCATCTTTGACCAGCACATAGTCGATTTCCGCATTTTCACCATTAAGAAATTCTCGCACGCCGGTTGAAAATTCATCGATTCGGTCTCGGGCCGCATCAGGTACATCGATGCATTTAAACAACTTGCGATTGATCAGGCCCTGTCCCAAATCCCTGAGGGTTTCATCCTCGGACCTGATGCAGGCCTTGAAAAATTCAGTGACATTATAGTCGTCCAATTGCAGATAATCAGACAACGCTATTTTTTCCCCTTTCAAGGCACTCTTAATCACATTTGGAACTTCCGGAACCGGATCTTTGCCTTCCTTCAAAATTTTCGAATACCGTTGAAAAATTAGTTTGAGCATTACCTCTGCGGCACGTGTAGTCTTGTGGAAATAAACGGTTTGGTACATATGATGGCGGGCGAAAACATATGCTTCAGCGGCCGCTGCGGCTTTCTTTCCAACACAAAGTCTTTTTTTATCCGGGTCGACCTTCTGTTGCAGCAAAAGCCACTTTAAATCGAAGACGCCGTACTGCGCGCCAGTGGCATGCGAATCCCTCAGGAGATAATCGGCCCGATCCGCATCCAATTGACTGGAAACTATCTGCGTTAAAATCGAGGGAGCGCCATCGCTGGTTTCGTCAACATCCTCGTCAAAAAAAGCACTTACTTTATCCGGTAAACTTTCACTAAATTCCTTTAAGGTTTTATTAATTTCGGTATCCGGGTCGAGGATGATCTGAAGTGTTCGAGACTCATGCTTATCGGTGGTAACTTTTTCGAACGCATGTGAAAACGGACCATGACCGATATCGTGGAGGAGAGCCGCAACCTTGACAATGATCTTCTGTTCATCGGTTATGCTCATATCGCCATCGGAGATTATTTTGTCAAGCATTTGTCTTGCGACATGCATTACGCCGATAGAGTGGGCAAACCGATTATGATTTGCTCCCGGGAAAACCATTTCGCACAACCCAAGTTGCTTAATACGCCTGAGCCTTTGAAATTCTTTTGCATTTATCAGCTTCAGCAAAAGGCGATCATGGTCATTATTTCCAAAAGTAATGAGATTATGAACCGGATCTCGAATTACCTGAGGCCAGGTCGAAGGCATCTGGTTATCCCATGCCGATTGTGGGTATGCTCAATTGTCTTAAAATATGTTTCCCCGGCTTGCTTGTCACCAACAAAATTGCATGATTTTTTTAACGACCGCCTGGTTCCATTGTGCTTGCCCCTCAAGCATATCCGCTGACCCCTCAAAACATCATCTCCCCCCCCCTCACCCCTCCTCCGGCGTCCAAAGCCGCAAATGCCTCCCCTTGATCCCCGCCGCCACTTGAACTGGAACCGGATTCCTCTCCGCTGCCGGCGGCACCGTATTCGTCGCGCCCCCCTGCTCCATGCTCAGGAACACCGTTCCCGGATCGCCCATTCCTAAATAGCTCAGCGGGTTCTCATTGACCCGGGGTATCAGGACATTCAGGGGGACCCCATCATCGAGCTCGAACATTGCCATTTTGACCTGGTCGTTCATCGAGCCTATGATCCGCCTATCCGTTGCCCGGGCTGCAATGATATCGCGATTCTCCGTATTAAAAACGCGGTCGAACAGGTGCGGGGCACCCGCTTCTTTGAGGACATCGAGCATAACCGACCGGAAGGAGATATAGAGCAGCTCGAAGTCCTTGACCCCTGCCCCGCGCAGGACCACGGTGAACAGGGAGGCGCTGTTAACGAAAATGAGGTACTGGAGCCGCCCGTGGATAAACATGCCGACATGCCAGTCGGCAAAGGGATCAACGTCCGGAGGCATGGTCTGGAGACCCTGTTCCTTTATTTTTGCCGCAACCTTCTGCGAAAGCCGGAAGATCATGAGGTCTGGATCTCCTTATGTTACATAGGGGTTCAACATGTTGAACCCCTACAAATCTACATAATCTTTTATGTTTTTTCTACCCTGAAAGAGGGCGTTGCGGGAGGGGGAGAGCGTTTGCCTTCAGGCAAACATCGCTTCCCCCTTCCGCTGGAAGGGGTGTGTCGGAGACGCGGCTTTGCGCGGCTCCGACCAGGGGGAACCGCCGTAGGCGGTTCCCCCACCAGAGGCAGTAACCGGATATCTTTATTACCGTTGCCGCTGAAATCTATTTTTGTAATCCAATGAAACGCCCACCCATGCCCGATTTTAAAGGATTACGCATTAGAGTATCTAACGCCATCGCCTTCTACTGGCAAACCCGCGACGCCCAATCCACCAAACAGAAGGACAGCGGGGCCAGCGACCAGGGCTTCGCGCAGTGCCGTAACCGGCGGCGCCCAGATGGACGGTATTATAACGCTGCTCACGGAAATCATTCTTGAAGCCGGCATCCCCGCAGAATGCATATTCAATAAAAAATCCCTGGAATTGCCCGGATTCTTCCGCCCGACAAAGGAATGGGATTTACTGGTAGTGAGGAATGGCCAGCTTCTCCTCGCCATTGAGGCAAAATTGCAGGTTGGCCCATCGTTCGGGAACAACTTCAATAACCGCACGGAAGAGGCAATGGGCAGCGCTCTTTGTTTATGGACCGCGTTCCGCGAAGGGGCTTTCAATTCAACTATCAAACCCTGGATCGGCTATTTCTTCATGCTCGAAGAGTGCGAAAACTCCATCAGGCCGGTCAAGGTGCAGGAGCCGCATTTCAAGGTATTCCCTGAGTTTATGAATGCTTCCTATGCAAAGCGCTACGAGCTTTTTTGCCGGAAACTTGTACGGGAACGGCACTACTCCGTTTCCTCTTTCATGCTATCGAAAAGGGAACAAGGATTGAAAGGCGACTATTCGGAGCCTGCCGCGGATCTGAGTTTCGAAATGTTTGTCCGCTCCCTTACCGCCCAGTTAGCCGCCTTCGGAGATGCCGGCCATGCCTGAAACCATCCACGAGATCCGCACCGCGCATTACCTCATCAACGGCGATGCCCGTGATCTCGCGTATATCAATGATGAATCTGTGCATCTGGTCGTCACCTCGCCGCCCTATTGGAACCTCAAGGAGTACAACGACACCCCGGATCAGATGGGGCATATAAACGATTACGAGGAGTTCCTCGCCCAGCTTTCACGGGTGTTGCGCGAAGTCCACCGGATTCTCGTTCCCGGCGGGCGTCTGGTCTGCGTGGTCGGGGATGTCTGTCTTTCGCGGCGGGAGCATGGCCGTCATCTTGTCATGCCGCTCCACGCCGATATTCAGGTGCTCTGCAGAAAAATCGGGCTGGATAATTTAAATCCGATAATCTGGCATAAAATATCCAATGCAAAATTCGAGGCAAATACCAGCGCAAAATTCCTGGGCAAGCCTTATGAACCCAATGCCATAATCAAGAACGATATCGAATTTATCCTCATGCAGCGAAAGCCGGGCGGGTACCGGCAGCCCTCGGAAAAACAGCGGAATTTAAGCAGGATTCCCAAGGATAAATTCGATGCTTGGTTCAGCCAGATATGGAATATCACCGGAGAATCTACCCGGAACCATCCGGCGCCTTTCCCCATAGAGCTGGCAGACCGGCTCGTCAGGATGTTTTCTTTTGTCGGTGATGTGGTGCTCGATCCCTTCTGCGGGAGCGGGACGACCATGCAGGCGGCAATGCAGGCGGGCCGCAACAGCATCGGCATTGAAATAGATCCGGCCTATTGCGATATGATCGAGGAGCGGCTTGACAAAAATTCACTCTTCAAGACGACGACCTTCCTTCGCCTGAACCCGCCGGGAAAAATGGTCAAAAGTGCGATGTCCGAATTTTATCATTCGGTGTATAACGAGCTGTCCAGTCTCGTTGCATAGCAAGGGCACGGCCCGCTGTGCCCCTACCGGCTCCTCTTCTCATTGCCTGTTTCTCTCAGCAAGCACTCTGTATTATCCCTTACCTGACGTCTAATAATTTTATGAATGGGTTCAACATGTTGAACCCCTACAAATCTACATAATCTTTTATGTTTTTTCTACCCTGAAAGAGGGCGTTGCGGGAGGGGGAGAGCGTTTGCCTTCAGGCAAACATCGCTTCCCCCTTCCGCTGGAAGGGGTGTGTCGGAGACGCGGCTTTGCGCGGCTTCAGCCCAGGGGCTGGTGCAATTAAAAATATTAATAATCCATCCATTTTCCCTTTTGGGGAAAATGGGTAACCATT
Organism: uncultured Fibrobacterota bacterium; assembly: GCA_963803935.1. GTDB lineage: Bacteria > Fibrobacterota > Chitinivibrionia > Chitinivibrionales > Chitinispirillaceae > BOG-1184. Next base: position 43,707 of record CAWDOZ010000140.1, read on the forward strand.
TTTTAATGGTTCCCCCACCAGAGGCATTTGACTTAAGCCCGGTTTGCTCACCAAAGGCAGGTCAAAAAACAGTAACCCGGATGCATTGAACAGGAACGAAAATTATCTTGCCAAAAGCCTTTTTTTACCTATTTTAATTAAGTATTAGCGTTACTGCCCGGATATGCGATGAATATGCTGGGTCGTTGAGGTGCGCTGAACTTTTGGACATAATCGATCTCGGCACTCTTGATTTGCGTGCAGGCCGGGCCTCGGGTATCTGAACCAATTAACCTTACCCAGGGGGATTTTATGTCTCATAGCGCATCGAGAACCGTCACCGCTATCGCGCTGCTGCTTATCGGGTTCTGTTTCCCGCTCCGGGTTTATTCGCAGGGAACGATTACCCTGTCGTCCCCGACAAACGGTGCAACGAATGTGCCGCTTACGGTGACGTTATCATGGCAATCCGTCAGCAACGCGTCTCAGTATGTGATCGAGGTATTTGTCAGCCCTTCGGATAGCGCGATATTCGTGGGCTTTTCGCTGAGCCCATCTATTGTCATTCCCGGTTTGTCATACAATTCCACGTACGGCTGGCTGGTATGGACACTTGGAGGCCTTGGCGAAATCACATCCCCTGAATGGTATTTCCAAACGGCCGCGCAACTGCCTGCTCCGACGCTTTCTTCTCCAAGCCAGGGCTCGGCAAACCAGCCGACCGGCCTCTCGCTGGCTTGGGGAACGGTGGCCTATGCGACTTCCTACGGCGTGCAGGTTTCGACCGGTTCAGCCTTTTCCTCAACCATAGCAGGCACTACCGGCCTCACCTCGTCCGGCGCATTCCTGAACAGCCTGGTCAATGGTACAACCTATTACTGGGAGGCAAATGCGGCAAACGTAAACGGACCCGGTCCATGGTCGGCCGCCTGGAGCTTTGCAACCTGGACGGTTCCCGGAGCTCCGGTCCTGGTGTCTCCGGCCAACACCGCAACGAACCTGCCGGTAAACGGCCTGACCCTGGCCTGGTCATCGTCGGCGGGGCCGTCGCCAAACAGCTATGCCTTGCAACTTTCCACCAATAATTTCAACTCAACGCTCTACAGTTGGAGCGCCATTACGGCCGGTACGGACATCATCGGTAGGCTCGCCACCGCGACGTCCTATTACTGGCGGGTGAATGCGACGGCAACGGGTGCCGGCTCGAGCGCGTGGACAAGTGCATGGTCGAGCGCATGGATCTTCACCACTGCAGCCCAGCCGATTGCACCGGTGCTTTCCTCGCCATCCAACGGCTCGGCCAATCAGCCGGCAAGCCCCACCTTTTCCTGGGGCAGCGTTGCCGGCGCGACCTCCTTCGGTTTCCAGGTATCGTCAAGTTCGAATTTCAGCACAACCATATTCGGCCAAACCGGTTTAACCGCGCCGACCCAGGCGGTGGGCGGCCTTCCCTATGCAACGGCATGGTACTGGCATGCGAATGCAGCCGGACCGGGCGGTACCGGCTCCTGGTCGACCACCTGGAGCTTTATGACCTTGACAGCCCCACCCGTACCGACGCTTGCAGCGCCATCCAACGGGGCCAAAATCCGGGGTACCGCAATAACGCTGAGCTGGAATTCCGTCCAGCAGTGCACCGGCTACCGTATCCAGTATTCCATCTCCTCGACTTTTTCCATTCTCTCGGATACCATGGTAACAGGGTTCTCCAGGGTTGCATCGCCCCTGACCGCCAATCTCACCTATTATTGGCGGGTAAACTCGATGAATGTCGCCGGTTCAAGTGCGTGGTCGGGCATCTGGAGCTTCACCGTGACCGCAACTGCCGCACTTCCGGAAAATCTGTTTTCCGCTACCCCGGCGTTCTCCGTTAAAAACGGCATCGCGACCTATGCCCTTACCCGGAGGTGCCCCGTCGAACTCATGGTCTATGACGCTCTGGGACGAGAGCTGTTCACGTTCAGGAGGGTTCAGCAGGCTGGAACGTATTCGATCCCGATAAGGACCATGCATCTGCCCGCGCAGTTGTATATCGTTCGATTCAGGGCCGGAAGCTTTGAGAAACGGGTCGCGGCTGCCGGGAACTGAGACAAGAGCACGGCAGTTGGTATCACTCAGGGGCAACTCATCATCGAGGTCGTGCCTCGCCATGTAAGCCCTAAGGAGTGTCGTCAATCCAACCCCAAAAGGGATAATCCTCGGTTTATCTCTTTAATGCTATGGAAAAAGCGCCGCATCTCTCAGGGGACCTCTCAAAATGCCGTTCATGGTTCGACCGGTTCACCGCGAACGGTATTTTTCCTCAATTTTGCAGGATTACCGTTCGTCCTGACCTTGTCGAAGGACGAATATAGCAACTTTTAGAGGTCCCCTTAAAATCCAACATTAGATTTTTCTAATTTTCTTTTTGAAAGAATGTCATCTTTCTTTTTGTCAAATATTTTAAATATTACCGTATTATCCGCCATGACATTCAATTCGAAATATCGGCCTATTGATGAAGCAAAATCCCACCACAGTAGAGCGGAATATTTAGAATCCGCAGGGTGCGTCCCCGGACTATCGGCATCAGCTTTCCCTAATTTAGATACGATGTGGTCGACATAAGCGTCAACCCCTCCAGCCCGACTCATTCCTTCAGCGGAATAAATAATATCCAGAATAAAGAGGCTCCCGTCTAAAAAATAATATCCATTGACTTTACTCCCTGAATCCGATATTATTTGATAACCGACTTCGCCATACTCGGCGCGTTTGTCCATTTGCAGGTGCGCATTGGGGTATTTCTTTAAAAAATCTTCCCTGCTCATGCCTAACCTGACGCCATTAACCGAAAATTTTTTTGCATTTTGTAAGATTTCATTATCGGCATTTTCGGTTTGTGGATATTCAGCAGGCGTATCTGCAGTCGCAGCCTGCGCATTTCCAGGATTGCTACTTGCAATAATTGAAAGAAAAATAGCGGCAACGTGCAGCAAGGGAGGCTTACGCATAGTTATTAACCTTTCAGATGAGAAGAAGATGCGCTGACCGGCAACATCCCTTAGCGGTTGTTAAGGTTTACCATACAGCTTTAAGCCTGTAAAATTACGCTGCATTAAACAACAGGTTTAAAACAATTGGCCGGAATTTGCAGGAGAACCTATCGTTCAGGTGGTGCAGGAGAAGAACCGGCCGTACACCATTTACGGATAAAGAATATACACCTGTACGCATAGCTTGAGCAAGAAAATAAATCCACCTTTCAGTCCAGCGTATGCCCTTTGGTTCGGCCGGCAAAACCGAACGATAGCGACCTCATCGAGCATCTCACCGGTCTCTTCATCAGGCTCTCCGCCTCGACGAATGAGCAGGTCGATTCCTTCCTTCTGCAAAAATGGAAGTCCAGAAAAGAAGGCATTTCATATACTACGGCTTGAAAAGACCTATATCACCGAAGTTTTGCCCTGCAGGACCACGGTGAACAGGGAGGCGCTGTTAACGAAAATGAGGTACTGGAGCCGCCCGTGGATAAACATGCCGACATGCCGGTCGGCAAAGGGATCAACGTCCGGAGGCATGGTCTGGAGACCCTGTTCCTTTATTTTTGCCGCAACCTTTTGCGAAAGCCGGAAAATCATAAGTACTAAATCTCCTGTATTCGGATGACTTTATTGCTGATACACTTCTAATATTTTTTAAAATAGCTTTTTCAATTTCAACCGGAAAGTAGATCCGACGCCTGCACCGCCCTTGCCGATCCTGTGCAATCCTTAACCATTGTTTGAACTCTGATTTCCTTGATGCAGGTGATTGGCGTGATTTTTAGAATCCGGGAAATCCGGGAAATCAGGGAAATCAGGGAAATCAGGGAAATCACGCAAATCAGGAGAATCACAGTTCAGACAATTATTTCACGGGATCAAGGGGCGACCGCTGACCAGAGACGTAGCGAGCTATGTCTCTACAAATTAAAAAATCATTCAAATCACGATAATCAAAGGAATCACCGGTCGTAATCCAGGTTCCGGTATCCTTTTTATCTTCCTTATTTTCAACAATTTAGCTATTTTATATCTTTTAATAGCATTTTTCTATTGACTTTTATCTAAAATAGTGTTATATTTATCCTGGAATAGCCCGAGCATGCTGCGGTGAGCATCGGGGCCCCTTGGTTCCCTCTCGCTTCTGGAATTTATCCCCGCGGCGAGGTACGGTAGATAAGAGGTGCGGCCTAACGTTAGTGAGTCATCGTGCCATGATTGGTGGATCAGCTTAGTGTGGCAACAGGGGCAGAGGCGGCGCCGCTTCTGCCCCGGCAATCGCCTGTTCTTTTACATTTTCGGATGGGGGCGAAGCACATTTTTCGCCAGCCTTTGACCTCCTTCCGCCCACAGGGCAACCCTTCCTCCTATCAGAGGAAGGATAGCGCTTCGCGCTGGAAGACCTTTTCTTTTTTTGACCTTTCTTCCGCGAAGCGAGTCTTCCCTCTCACTTCAGGAGAGGGCCGGCCGCCTTGGGCCGGGGTGAGGTGGAAAGAGGTCAGAGGGCGAAGCACCGAGCCATAGCGCGAGCTATGTTCAGATTTAACCTGTTTTTCGGAGATTTTTACCATGCGGCAGTCATTCACTATCTTTTGTAAGTCTCTGAATATTCGCCCAGGTGAAGTTGTCAAATTTTCTTCAAGTCTTTGTATTGCTTTGACTTATATCTCTAAATGCCTATCTGATCCTGCTCATAAATCTTGCTATTATCAATCATCATCATGCGGATTTCTTTACTGTTGGAGTTTTGACCCATCGAATTTACGAAAAGGGACGGGAATTCAGTTCCATCTCCAAATTTTTCAGGGCCTTGGAGTTTTGACCCAACCTGTGCTCTACGGTGGGTCAAAACCCCCCTGAAATGAGGGATTCGGGGAAAATAAATGTCAAGATGATTAATTGTTTGCAGGTGCGAATTATTAGATCCGGTGGGAAAACCGCTTTGGCGGTTTTCCCTGGCATGAAGCCGCGAAAGCGTCTTCATGCACACCCTTTCCAGCGGAAGGGGGAGGCGATGTTTGCCTGAAGGCAAACGCTCCCCCCTCCCGCAACGCCCTCTTTCAGGGTAGAAAAAACAGGGAAAGGCAATTATGGCGAAAGAAAGAAAAAAGATTTTAATTCAAAACGAATAAAGGGCAACCGCGAGTCGCCCCTACAGCTATCCCCCGCCTTCGTCGCCCCCTTATTAAGGGATCAAGCCGCTGGCGAAAAGCCAGCTTCGGGAGGTTTTATCAAGGAGTTTTTTTATATTCTTTCTACCTAATCGAGGCGTTGCGGAGGTACGAGAGCACCTGCGGAGCTTTAGCGAGGCAGGCATCGCCTCAAGGTTTGGACTTTTTTGCCTTTATAAAACCTCTCCTCGCGGGAGAGGTCCGGCCGCTTTGGGCCGGGGTGAGGTCAGGGGTGTGCCTAAAGACGCGTGCTTTTCGCGGCTTTAGGCCAGGGGCTGGTGCAATTAAAACTATAAATAATCCGTCCATTTTGCCTGTTGGGGAAAATGGATAACCCGCGTAGCGAGGTTTCCCCACCAGAAGCGGCAACTAAGTTTATATTATTAAAACTTGTAATTTGCCCCCGCCTCCCGTTCCCGAGTATTTTTTGATGATTTTCCGGGGAAGTCCTATATTATTGTATTACTAGTCAGAGGGCGACAATGTTCACCGGTCTCATTGAAACCATCGGCACGGTCATTACCGTCGAGCGCAGGGGCAGCGCCCTGCATCTCGGCGTCCGCCCGGAGGACCGGAATCTCGTCGCCGCGAAGGGCGCTTCGGTTGCCGTGGACGGGGTCTGCCTGACCGTCGAATTCTCCCGGGGGGCCGCCCTGTATTTCACCGCAGTTGACGAAACGGTCGGACGGACAACCCTTGCCGACGTAAGGCCCGGAAACACGGTAAATCTCGAACGTCCCCTGGCGGCGCAGGGAAGGCTTGACGGCCACATGGTGCTCGGCCACGTTGACGGCGTGGGAACCATTGTCGCCGACCGGATCGAAGACGCCGGACGACGCCGGACCATCGAAGTGCCCGAGTCCTGCCGCCGCTTCATGGCCGAAAAAGGGTCGGTGGCGCTCGACGGCATCAGCCTGACCATCGCCGAGGCGGGCGCCGCAACCATTGCCGTTGCGCTCGTTCCGCTCACACTTGGCGCGACAACCATGGGCACCAAACGCATCGGCGACCGGGTCAATATCGAGTGCGACGTCATCGCCCGCTACCTCGACCGCTTGCTTTCCGGTACCCCCGCCGCACCGGCGGAAAGAACCGAATCGCTTCCCGAACAGATGGAAAGGTTGGGATTTTGAAAGATTTTTCCGGTATAAAGCAGGTTATCGAGGAGTTTCGCGAAGGTAAATTCGTCATCATCGTCGACGACGAGGACCGCGAAAACGAGGGCGATCTCGCGATTGCGGCGGAAAAGTGTACGCCGGATTCGATCGCGTTCATGGTCCGCGAGTGCCGCGGCCTCGTCTGCGTCGCCCTGGAAGGGAAGCGGCTCGACGACCTCCAGATCCCCATGATGGTTTCGGATAATACCTCCCGCTTCGGCACCGGGTTCACCATTTCCGTGGAGGCACGCGAGGGCACCACCACCGGAATCTCGGCGGCCGACCGCTCCACCACCATCCGCAGGCTCGTAGACCCCGCCGCCCGGCCCGACGACTTTGTCAAGCCCGGCCACATGTTCCCGCTCCGCAGCCGTGAGGGCGGCGTCCTTACCCGGTGCGGCCAGACCGAAGCGGCCGTCGACCTCGCCCGGCTTTCCGGGCTCTACCCCTCGGGGGTCATCTGCGAAATCATGAATGCCGACGGCACCATGGCGCGCATGCCGCAGCTCAGGGAATTTTCGGCGAAGCACGGGATCCCCATCGTTTCGGTCGCCGAGCTCATCGCCTACCGCCGCGCAAACGAGCGGTTCATCCGGCTTGTCGCGCAGACCAGCCTCCCCACCACCTGGGGCGACTTCGAAATTCTTGCCTATGAGGAGCTTCTCTCGAACAACACCCACCTGGTGCTGCGCAAGGGTACGATCAAGCCGGGCGTCCCGACGCTCGTCCGCGTTCACTCGGAGTGCTTTACCGGCGACGTTCTCGGCTCGCACCGGTGCGATTGCGGGGAGCAGCTCCACCGGGCCATGCAGATGGTAAGCGACCGGGGCGGGGTCGTGCTGTACCTGCGCCAGGAGGGCCGGGGCATAGGGCTTGTCAACAAGCTCAAGGCCTATTCCCTCCAGGACAAGGGGCTCGACACCGTGGAGGCCAACGAATCGCTCGGCTTTGCCCCGGACCTGCGCGACTACGGCATCGGGGCGCAGATCCTGGCCGATCTCGGCATAACGTCCATCCGCCTCATGACCAATAACCCGCGCAAGATCATAGGCCTCGAAGGGTACGGGCTCAAGGTTGTGGAACGCGTGCCCCTCGAAACCAGGCCGAAAAAAGAAAATGCGCGATACCTGAGCACCAAGAAGGAAAAACTCGGACACCTACTCGAAGGAGGTACTGCATGCCAACCGTGATAGAAGGACTCCTTGACGGATCGGGAAAACGGTTTGGGATCGTCGTCAGCCGGTTCAACAACCTGATTTCGAAAAAGCTTCTCGAAGGCGCGCTCGATTGCCTTCTGCGTCACAAGGCCGACCGGGAGAGCATCACCATCGTCTGGACTCCCGGTGCGCTCGAAATTCCCCTTGCCGTGCAGCAGATGGCAGCCTCCAAGAAGTTCGACGCGATCGTCTGCCTGGGCGCGGTCATACGGGGCGGAACGCCGCACTTCGACTTCGTTGCCGCCGAATCGGCGAAGGGCATCGCGAAGGTGGGCCTCGACCACAATATTCCCATTATAAACGGCATCCTGACAACCGATACCATCGACCAGGCCATCGAGCGGGCGGGCACCAAGGCGGGCAACCGCGGCTGGAATGCCGCCCAGAGCGCCATCGAAATGGCCGACCTGTGGGGAAAACTCCAGTCGCCGTGACGAAACACCTGGCTTTAACAAGAGAGAAAATTATCCCCCATGACTGAAAATAGAAGCAGCGGCCAGACCGGAAGCAGGCACAAGGCGCGCGAACTCGCGCTGCAGACCCTGTACGCCTGCGAGGTCAACGGCATGGCCGAGTGGAGGATCATGCTCGACCGGATCGGCGAAGGGCGGTTTGTCGCTCCCGACAATAAGCGCTACGCCGCCGAACTCGTGGGGAGAGCCGTCGATTCGCTCGCGGTAATCGACGAGGTCATCGCCCGCCATGCGGCGAACTGGGAGATGAAGCGCATGGCCGCGCTCGACCGCAACGTCCTGCGGCTCGCCACGGCTGAGCTGTTCTATTTCACCGATGTTCCGTTCAAGGTGGTGATCGACGAGGCGGTTGAGCTGGCGAAAACCTACGGGCTCGACGAGTCGGGAAAATTCGTGAACGGGATCCTCGATTCCATCCATAAATCCGGGGAGAAGCCGTCCGATTCTCCCCAGGGCGGAACCGGAGACTAGCGGGGCTCATGACGCATGAATGATCGTCGGAAGCTGGTAAAAAAACCTGCGGCGCCTGGGAGCGGCCATCCGGAGGGCGGCACCACCCGCGCGCCGGGCCATGCCCGTTTGTGGCGAGTCCTTCCCTATGGCGTCCTGGCCGCCGCCCTTGCCGCATTCTACTGGCCCATCTTGAGCGCCCAGGGGTGGCTCTGGAACGACTTTCCGGAGCAGAACTTCATCTACCGGCTGTTCGCCGCTGTCAACCTGAAGCAGGGCATTTTCCCCTTCTGGAACCCCTACGTCTTTTCGGGCATGCCCTTCTTCGCCGATGTCCAGGCGGCGGTCCTCTATCCGCTCAACCTGCTTTTAACGCCCTTCGCCTCGGCCGACTGGCTGAGCCCGCTCCTTGTCGAATACCAGATCATCGGGCACATCCTGCTCGCGGGCATTTTCATGTACTGGCTCTGCCGCGACCTCGAACTCGGCCGCGCCGCGGCGCTCTTCGGCGGCCTCACCTTCATGTTCAGCGGTACCCTGACGGCCCATGTTTTCCATACCAACCTGATCCTGACCGCCGCATGGTTCCCGCTCATCGTCTTCCTGTTCCGCAGGATGCTCCTGAGGCAGAGCCTGGTCTACCTCGCCCTGTGCAGCCTGACGCTTGCGTCGGCATTCCTCGCCGGATATCCCCAGCTCATGCTGTATACCTACTACTGGCTCGGCGTTTACGCGCTCTTCATCATGTTCCGGCAGTGGCGCGCGAAGCGTTCTCCGGTAAAGACCGGGGGCGTGCAGGCAGGGCTCTTCGCGATACTCGTCGCGGCGTCGGTGGGCATGACCGCGGTCCAGCTCCTGCCGACCGACGAGCTCGGCAAGAACTCCTCGCGCCCGTCGCTTTCCTATCACGAGTCGTGCGAGGGCTCCTTCTACCCGTACCGGTTTGTCACCCTCCTGGTCCCCAAATTTTTCGGTACGCCCGAGGGCGCCTACTGGGGAATCGGGGAGAACGACGTCCGCGGCGGGGTCCACTCCTACTGGGAAACCGCGATCTACTGCGGCATCATTCCGCTCTGCCTCGCCGCCGTGGCGGTCACGCTCGGCTCGACGCCCATGGTGCTCTTCCTGGCGATCATGGCGCTCGTCTCCTTCCTGCTTTCCATGGGGGACTCGTTCTTTCTTTACAAGATTGCCTTTTCGATCCTTCCCGGCTTCAACCGGTTCCGCATTCCCGGCCGCTTTGCCTTCATGATCAACTTTTCGGTCTCGATCCTCGCCGCCTCCGGACTGCAGACCCTCATGGGCCTTGCAAAGTCCGGATTCGACAAGCGGCGGATGCTGGCGATCATCGCGCTCGCCGGTTTTGCCGCGGCCGCCATCGTGGGCGCAGCGCTGGTCTCGGCGGGCGTACTCAAGGATCCGATTGCCGATTTCATGCTCTCCTCCCGGATGTTCGGCACCAGCGCCTCGCCGATTTTCCGCTACATCGACCAGGAGATCTATCCGGCCCTGACCGGCGCCTGCTGGCTCTTCGCGCTCTTCGCCGCGGTGAGCGCGGCGCTCATCGGCCTGCGGCTCGCCGGGAAGATCACGGGGAGCGTCACGGCGGCGGGAGCCATCGCCATCGTCCTCGCCGACCTCTTTCTTTACGGCTACGGCTTTGCCTCCCGCCCCGAGAGTCCGGAAGCCATGTACCAGATGAACTCCATGACGAGCGCGCTCCAGGACGAGGGGCGTACCGAGTATTTCCGGATCAACTCGCGCGATTCCAACCCCGGCACAACCGACCTCGGCGGCGGCCACATGGTCTTCCGGAAGAACGAGGGCAGCGTGCACCGGCTCTTCCTCATGGAGGGGTACAACCCCCTGCGCCTGCGCCACCAGCTCGTCGAGCGCGGCCGGCATGTGCTCGATATCCTGAATGTCAAATACGCGATACGGCTCGACCCGGCAACCGGCCGGATGGGCCTCGCGCTCAACCCGACGTACCTCCCGCGCGCCCGCATGGTTTACCGCTACGAGGTGATGCCCGACACCGCCATGCTCCCGGCACTGCGCGCCGACGGCTTCGACCCGGCGCACACGCTCCTTCTCGAACAGCAGCCCGCGATACCCTCCGGTGAAGGGTGCGACTCGCTGCCGTGGAAGGCCGAGGTCACCGGCTACTCCCTGAACGCAATCGATGTCGCGGTGCAGACCCCCCGGGACGGCTTCCTCGTGCTGAGCGAGATCCACTATCCCTGCTGGAAAGCGACCGTCGACGGAAGGCCGGCCCCGCTCTACCGCGCCGATTACGCGCTGCGGGCCATCGCCGTGCCCTCAGGCACCCATACGGTCCGGTGTTTCTACGACGATGGCGCGTTCCGCAAGGGCGGCATCGTATCGCTCGCATGCCTTCTCGTTACTCTTGCGATTCTCGCGTTCGGACTCGCCCGGGCGCGGAAAAAGCGACCGCCCGCCACCCCCACGGAAGCCGACCATGGCCGATAGGCCCGCTCTCTCCCCCGCAACCGATGCGGCTTCCGATGCGGTCAAGCCCCGCATTCCCCGGGCAGCCGCCAATGCGGCCAAGCTCATCGTCACCGCGCTTGTCGTCTGGTACGTTGTCCACAAGCTCGGGTGGCAGCAGATCGTGGTTACCTGCAGGTCGATCAACCCGTTCTTTGCGCTCTGCGGCGTTCTCGCGACCGTGGCGAGCATCGCACTCGGCGCCTGGCAGTGGCACCTCCTGCTGCACCGGAAGGACCTGCGCCTTACCTTCCGGGAAAGCTTCGAGCTCTACTACATCGGCATGTTCTTCAACAACATCGGCACCGTGGCGGGCGACGGCATCAAGGTGGCCTACATCCGCCAGCGCCACCGCCTCGGGAAAATCGGGTTTGCCGCCACGTTCCTCGACCGTTTCGCCGGGCTCCTCGCCCTTTCGGGCTTCGCAGCGGTCGGCTGCGGCATACTTCTGTACCAGGGAATATTCGCCGACCCGCGGGTTTTGCTCCTTATCCGGCTCACCGCGCTGCTTTTAGTGCTCTTTCTCTGCATGCTCGCCTTTCTCACCAGCCGGCGCCTCCGGCGGCTATTCTTCGCGCTGGTCGAGCGGCTTCGCCTTCCCAAGCGGGAGTTCATCACCGATCTCGTTGCCGTGACCGGCCTCGATGTCAATCACCTGCCGCTCATGCTGAAAATCGGGGTGCTCTCGTTTATCATCCAGGGCCTGAGGATCGCGGTCCATATCTTCTGTGCCGCATCCTTCGGCATCCTGACCGCGCACAACATCGTTTACTTCTTCATCTTCGTGCCGCTCGTGGCGCTGGTCATGATCGTGCCGCTTCCGGTCGGGATCCGGGAAACCCTCGGCGGGTCGCTCTTCTCGCTCACCGGCATCGCAAGTACACCGGCCATCCTCATGCAATTCATGGCAACCGTGATCGGCATCGCGGGAAGCCTGTGGGGGGGCATCGAGTTTCTCATCAATATGCCGCGCGGCGTCCATGAAGCGCAACCCCCCCGGCAGGCGGACGGAGTGCAATGAACATCCTTCTTGTTAACTGGCGCGACATGAAGCACCCCCAGGCCGGGGGCGCCGAAGTTCATTACCACGAGATCTTCCGGCGCCTGGTTGCCAAGGGGCATACGGTCGTGCTCCTGACAACCCGGTTCGAGGGCAGCGAGCCCACCGACGTGCAGGACGGGATCGTCGTCTATCGCCGGGGGAACACCTGGCTTTTCAACTGGCAGACGCCCTTCTTCATCCCCAGGATTCTCAGGCGTCACCGGATCGACTGCATCATCGACGATGTCAACAAGATCCCATTCTTTACGCCGCGGTTTTTCCGGCGCATCCCGTGCGGGGTCTTTTTCCACCACCTCTTTGGAAAGACCATCTTCGAGGTGACCGCTCCGCCGATGGCGGCCTATATCCTCTTTCTCGAAAACCGCATCGCCCGCGCCTACCGCCGGACGCCCTGCTGCACGGTGTCAAAGAGCACCTTTGCCGAATTGACGGCCCGCGGCTTTCCGGCAGACAATATCACGATCATCGAAAACAGCGTCGACATCGACCGGCTCATCCGCGACCGCGATACGCCCCGGGAGGCGGACCTGCTGCTCTATGTGGGGCGGCTCAAGCGCTATAAGAACCTCGACATCGTCATGGAGGCGATGAGCAGGCTCAACGCGGAAAACCGGCGGCTCCGTTTCGTCATCTGCGGATCGGGCGACGACGAAGCCCACCTCAGGGCGTGTGCGCATAAAAACGGCGTGGAGCACCAGGTGATTTTCGTGGGCCACTCGAGCGAAGAGGAAAAAATAGACCTTTACCACCGCGCAACGCTCCTGGTCAACCCGTCTATCAAGGAGGGGTGGGGCATAACCAATATCGAGGCCAATGCCGCCGGGACCGCGGTGGTCGCGAACGATGCGCCGGGCCTGAGCGACTCGGTGCTCCACGGGGTCACCGGGCTCCTTTATAAATTCAACGATGCGGCGGACCTTACCCGGAGCATCAAGTTGCTCATTGACGACTCAGCTTTACGCCTGAAAATGGGGCATGAGGGACGCAAGTGGGCGCTCAAGTTCTCGTGGGACAATTCGGCGATGCGGATGGAGGAGTGGTTGACGGAGAAAGTAATGAAGGGTAGGTTATAGATGCGAGCCTTTCCGGTGGGGGGAAGAAGTCGGACGAGTCAGACCTGTCCGACCGGTCCGACTGATCCAGCAAGGTGCCTGCTTAAAACCATGCCTTAGACAGGCTAACAGCAAGCATATTTTATTTTGTTGCATTTTTAAGGGGCTCTTCATATATTCCTTTCGAATCAACGCTGGACTATTGAGCGATTTACGGGGACTCATAAATATATGATTCCCTGCATTCCTCATCATCGAAGGAGAGCCATTCATGCGATCTATCCTCTTAGCAATTATTCTCTGCAGTTGCACCGTCTCATTCGCCGGCGACACTCTGCCCGACTCTTACAAAAACGGAATTGGATGGGATAACGGACTATCCTACCGCCATCTGGTTGGTAATAACACCTGGCTGGGGCTCGCGGTAAGCGGTTCGATTACTTCGACCCGCACCAATGCAAACGACTCGCAGATCAATAAAGATACGGTTAATGATTCAATCACCTCTTCCTCCATAAACCCTTCGACAACCGATCAAACGAACTATACCATAAAAATCTCCGGAATTGTTCTTGGCAAGATAGCCGGGTATGGAGTGTTCGGGCTTAATTATTTTGTTCAACCTTCCTACTCCTATACCTGGAGCAAAGATTCGGTTTACGGATTGAAGGCTCAATATCCTAATACAAATGACAACCATTCTCAAACGGTCGGGGTAGCAGCGGGAATTGCTCCTACCGTCACCCTCTTCAAGCGGTTCAGTCTGGAGACAAAATTCGGCCTAAGCTGCGGCTATACCTGGAGCACAAATTTCAATGACTATCTCTCTTCCCCAGGCGAAAACCCGGCTTACAAAGACGTGCAGGAATCGAACTCTTACGCTCATAACGTTACTATTCTTGGATCGCCCTTTTCGCTCAGCATGTCCTTGTCCGGGCATTTTTATTTTTAAGAAGCGCTGATCGAGTATCTGGCAATTAAGCTCACTATGACTCCCGGCGAACTCTTTTCCCCGCACGGCGGCTATCGCAGCATGCGCAGCTTCCAATGCGCCCAGGCTGTCTACGACGGCACGGTGGTCTTCTGCGACTCGTTTATCGACAAGCGGTCGCGCACCCACGACCAGATGGTCCAGGCCGCGCGAAGCGGGGTCCAGAACATCGCCGAAGGGAGCCTGGCTTCGGCAACCTCCAGGAAAACCGAGCTCAAGCTGACCTCGGTCGCCCGGGCGAGCCTCGGCGAGCTCCTCCTTGACTTCGAAGATTATTTGCGTCAACATAAGCTGCGGCAGTGGAAAAAGGACGATCCCGAAGCACTTTCGGTGAGGGGAAACTTCAGGGAAAGGCAGTCTGACGAGTCAGACAGGTCAGACAAGTCAGACTACTCCAGCCAGGCGATGCTTTACTCTTTCGAAACATTGCCTGCAGAAGTATTGGCCAATACGCTCCTCTGCCTGATCAACCAGGCAAGCTTTCTCCTGTGGCAGCAGATGAAAGCCCTGGAGAAAGAGTTCCTTGAAAACGGCGGTTTCTCGGAGAAAATGTTCCAGGCACGCAAAGGCATTGCGCCCAAAAAGTAGCAATGGGAACAAAACAGGGATCGGACCATAGACCACGGGGAAAGCATATTGCCCCATCGATTTTCCACATCTGGGTGCTTAAATCCCCAAGGCCTTTCGTGTTTAAGGTTCTGAAGCCTGCTGCCTGAAGCCCGAAGCCTTTTCTTCTCCTCCCCCTCCCTTCCCCAGCAGATTATAATTTCTAGAGCTGACCCATGTCCTCCACCCCGGAAACCGAAATCAACGCCACCCCCCTCCCCGAGGCAAAGGCCGACCTCACGCCCCTCATGCGGCAGTACGCCGAGATCAAGGCGCGCAACCCGGGCGCGGTGCTCCTCTACCGCATGGGCGACTTCTATGAGATGTTCAACGACGACGCGAAGATCGCGTCCAGGGTGCTCGGGCTTACCCTGACCTCACGCAACAACGGCGGTGCCGAGAGCACGCCGCTCGCCGGGTTTCCCTACCATGCGCTCGACCGCTACGCCAACCGGCTCGTCAAGGCAGGCTACGCTATCGCCATCTGCGAGCAGACCGAAGACCCGAAGACCGCAAAGGGGATCGTCAAGCGCGACATCATCGAAATCGTCACCGCAGGCACGGCCACCGAAGGAAGCTTCCTCGAAGAGAAGGCCAACAACTTCATCATGAGCCTCTGCCGCGTGAACGGCTCCATCGGCGCGGCCGTGTGCGATCTCTCGACCGGCCAGTTCGAGGTCGAGGAGGCGACGGCCGAGACCATGGTCCACGAGATGATGCGCATTGCGCCAAGCGAGCTTCTCGTGCCCGCGCCGGATAAGGAGTATTTTACAAAAGCGTATGCGGAGAGCTACCGGAAGATCGTGGTCTCCCCCTTCGACCCCTGGAAATTTTCGTACAATACCGCCTCGACCGCGCTCAAGAGCCACTTCCAGGTGGCGTCGCTCGACGGCTGGGGGCTGGAAACGCGGACCGGCGCTGTCTGCGCCGCGGGCGCGCTGCTCCTCTATCTCAAGGAGCAGAAGAGAAACGACCTGCGCCATATCTCCACCATGACGCTCCGCTCCCTCTCGGCATTTGCCGAGCTCGATCCTTCGACCATAAGAAACCTCGAGCTCCTGCAACCGCTCCAGAGCGACGAGGCCGACGGTACGCTCGTTTCGGTGCTCGACAAAACCGGCACCTCGATGGGAGGACGCCTCCTCAAACGATTCATTACGCGGCCGCTCAGGGATCTCACCGCGATCGGCGAACGGCTCACAGCCGTTGAACGGCTGAAGAAGGACGCCTTCTGCCGGGCCGAGCTCGTGCTCCTGCTCAAACGGGTGGCGGACATCGAACGGCTCATGAGCCGCGTCTCCCTCGAACGCGCCGGCGGACGAGACCTCGCCAGCCTCCGCAGTTCACTTTGTGCGTTTCCTGCAATCATCCGGCTGCTCGGCGAAAACCCTTCCCCGCTCCTCCAGAAGGCCTGCGACGCGCTGCGCGGATTCGAACCCCTTGCGAAGACGATCGGCGACACCATCGTCGAAAATCCGCCGAATTCCATCCGGGAAGGCGGGATCATACGCCCGGGCATCTCCATGGAGCTCGACCAGATCCGCGAAGCCGCAACAGGCGGGAAGCAGTGGATCAGCAAGCTTCAGGAGAGCGAACGGAGCCGCACCGGCATCTCTACCCTCAAGGTCGGGTTCAACCGGGTCTTCGGGTATTATATAGAAATCTCGCGGGCAAATGCGGCGAACGCGCCGGCCGATTACATCCGCAAGCAGACGCTTACCAATGGAGAGCGCTTCATCACGCCGGCACTCAAGGAGATGGAGGACAAGATCCTCGGTGCGGAAGAGCGGCTCTCGGCACTTGAATACGATCTTTTCGTCGCCCTGCGGGCCACCGTTGCAGCCGAGAGCGGCCGTATCCTTGCGGCAGCGGAGGCGGTTGCGCTTATCGATGTTCTCGTCTCGTTCGCACAGATCGCTGCGGAATATAACTACTGCAAACCGGTGCTCATCGAGGAGCCCGATCTGGTGATTCGCGACGGTCGGCACCCGGTGGTGGAGCGCATGGTGGCAAGCGGATCGTTTGTCCCGAACGACCTCGACCTTATCAAGAAGGAGTCGCAGATCCTGCTTATCACCGGCCCGAACATGGCGGGAAAATCGACCTACCTGAGGCAGAACGCGCTCATCTGCATCATGGCACAGATGGGATCGTTCGTCCCGGCGAGCTTTGCCCAGATCGGTCTGGTCGACCGCTTCTTCACCCGGGTAGGTGCCGCAGACCGGCTGGCGAGGGGTCTCTCCACCTTCCTCGTCGAAATGATCGAGGTGGCCAACATTCTCAATAATGCCACGGATCGGAGCCTCGTTCTCCTCGACGAGGTCGGCCGCGGGACCTCGACCTTCGACGGCATATCCATCGCCTGGGCGGTTGCCGAGTATCTCCATGAAACACCGGGCCGTCGCTGCCGTACCCTGTTCGCGACCCACTATCACGAGCTGACCGAGATGGCGGTACTCTTTTCGCGCATCAAAAACGTGCATGTAAAGGTGAAGGAGTGGAACGAGCAGATAATTTTCCTGCGGAAGATCGACCATGGCTCCTGCGATCACTCCTACGGCATCCAGGTCGCGCGGCTCGCCGGCGTACCGCGCAAGGTGATCATCCGGGCGCGGGAGATCCTCGCCAACCTTGAAAACATGGAATTTTCGCCCGACCATAAGCCCATGCTCGCCCGCAGGGGCGAGATGACCGTAGCCGCGACCGCGGAGCAGACGAGCCTGTTCGCCGCCTCCGGTCGGCTGGCTACCGGGGAGAGTGCCGCTTCGGCAATTATCGAGCGGCTGCGGTCGCTCGACGTCGATGCGCTCACCCCGCGCGACGCCCTGAATGTGCTTGCGGAACTCAAAGAAGGCGCGGAAGGTGGATAACCCTTTCGGTCAATGGACAAGAGAAAGTTTCCCTTGCTATTCGCCGATTCCGGAGATATTTTCCCTGATACCACGGCAGGATGAGGTACGCCACACCCCTCAAGGAGCTATCCATGGCCAGAATCAGCAAGGGACAGCTGGAAAAACTGCAGAAGAAGTACAAAACCGATGAGGCAATCGGCAAGCTTTTCGGGATTTCCCGCCAGGCGGTTCATCAGTTGCGGACCCGGTACGGAATCATGCCGGTTCAGGACAAGCACGAAGACCGCGACAGCGAAATACTCCGGCAATATGAGCGGGGGTTATCCGGTATCAAGCTCGCGCGAAAGTTCAAACTCTCCAACTCGCAAGCCTATCGGATAATCAATCAGCGCGGCGGAAAAAAGGCCGGAGGAGGAACCGGCACGGGTAATTGAATCGCTCCTGTCGGGCGAATATTTCCCTATCTGTTGAGGGCAGGGGGACCGGCCTGCTATTTTTATCCAACACCTATGACTATGACCCCTGAAGATACACTGATCATCATCCCGACCTACAACGAGCGGGAAACCATCGGCACGCTCATCCCCGCCATCCGCGCGGTACTGCCGAACGCCCATATCCTGGTGGTGGACGACGGATCCCCGGACGGCACCTCGGCAATTGTCAAGGAAATCGCTGCGAAGGTCGATGGGATTTTCGTCCTCGACCGTGCCCGGAAGGAGGGCCTCGGCAAGGCCTACGTCGCCGGATTCCGCTGGGCGCTTGACCGGTCATACCGCTATATTTTCGAAATGGATGCCGATTTCTCGCACGATCCGAAGTATCTGCCGGATATTCTTTCGGCCATGAGCGAAAACGACCTGGTTGTCGGTTCGCGGTATAAATCGGGTGTTAATGTTGTCAACTGGCCCATGTCGCGGCTGCTTTTAAGCTACTTTGCCAACCGGTTCGCGAGGTTCGTTACCGGTATCCCGGTCCGGGATTGCACGAGCGGCTATAAGTGCTTCCGGCGCTCGGTGCTCGAAGCGCTCGATTTCGACGCCATTGCCTCTTCCGGATACTCCTTCCAGATCGAGGTGCATTTTTTCGTCTGGCAGAAGGGGTTCAGGATCGCCGAGGTTCCCATCGTATTTACCGACCGCAAGCTGGGCGCATCCAAGATGTCCTCGCGGATTATCCGGGAGGCTTTCCTGCTCGTTATCTGGAAACTTTTCTTTGCATCGTTCCTGAAGAGGAAGCGATAATTCCTCCTCGGCGAATCGTTTTCGCAATGAGAATGGTCCCTGCGTACTCAAAACCGGTATCGCTCCCTTCCTAAAACCATGCCGGACCGGATCAGGGTAATCTATTTTTGCTTTATGCCGGTTCCCGATATTGGAATAATCATTGTCAGCTGGAACACCATCGATCTTCTTGAAAAATGCCTTGCGAGTGTCTATGGAAACCGCGGGGTTTCCTATGAAGTTTCGGTGATCGATAATGCCTCGGACGACGGAAGCGCCGACATGGTGGCCCGGAAATTCCCGTTGGCGGGGATCATCCGGAACATCGCCAACCGGGGCTTTTCGCGTGCGACAAATCAGGGATTGCGCAGTTTCGGGTTCGACGGCAGTTCCGCCGCTCCGCGGTATGCACTGCTTCTCAATCCCGATACCGAACTACCGGAGACGGCGCTCACGGCAATGGCCGGGCTTCTTGACGGGAATCCCCAGGCAGGTGCTGCAGGGCCCAGGCTCCTGCGCCCCGATGGCTCTCTCGATCCCGCCTGCCGTCGATCCTTCCCGACGCCGGCCTCATCGTTTTACCGATTCTCGGGACTGTCAAAGCTCTTCCCCGGGAGCAGGCGATTCGGCAGCTATAACCTGACTTACTGCGATCCGGCGGCGACCATCGAGGTCGATTGTGTCAATGGGGCCTTCATGATGGTTCGCGGTCCCCTCATCGCCGAGGTCGGACTAATGGACGAAGAGTTTTTCTTCGGCGGGGGAGGACCTCGATTGGGCTTTCCGGATCAGGGCGACAGGGCGAACCATTCTTTATTACCCGGAGGTCACGGTCAAGCACGTAAAACAGGCGGCCTTTCGCAAGAATGCCGGGGCACGCTATGAGTTCAACCGGGCGATGTGGCTCTTTTATCGCAAGCATTACCGGGTAACCACACCGTTCCTGCTTGACTGGTGTATCCGAATGGGGCTGGCTCTGCGGGGCGGGCCGCGACTTGCGCGGGAAATGCTGGCTTTTTCAAAGGGAGGCACGGGCGCCTGATCATGAAAAGCCGTCAGATCAAGAGGCTCACCACGCTACTCCTGGCGGGAAGCGATGTAGCGCTGAGCTTTGTCGCCTTCGCGCTTGCTCATGTGCTCCGACTCCGGATCGCCTTCCCGCGCGAAGCTGTTGGGGTAGCTCCGTTCCATACCTACCTTCCCATGATTTTGTGCCAGATGATGTTTGTCGTCATGATTTTCTTTCTCTACCGGCTGTACCACCAGCCTCGCAGGATTTTCTTTTTCGATGAGCTTTTTTCAGTATTCGGCGCGGTATCGGTAAGTTTCATGATATCTCTCAGCGCTACACTATTCACGTTAAAAAACAGCTCGCTGCAGCTTAATTTTTCGCGTGCCATGCTTATTTACGCCTGGACGCTTTCGATCATGCTTATCATGGCTTCCCGAACTCTGATCCACGACCTCTTTCGACGCGCGCGGTCCGAGGGATTCGGGCTTGACCGGGCAATTATCGTGGGTACCGGGAAGATCGGCTGCACCGTAGCCTAGGATGATCGGCAGCTCCTCGACACGTGATTATGATATCATCGGCATGGTAGCCGGCAGCGCTCCACCGTCCGCCGGTATGCCGGGAGTACCGTTTCTCGGGAAGGTAGAGGAGCTTCCCGAGCTCATTGCGCAGAATGATGTCGATGAAATTATCATAACCCTGCCCGAAATATCAAAGGAGGAGATGCTCGACATCATAAACCGGTGCGATCGCAGCACCCTTAAAATCAGGATATTTTCCAATGATTTTTCTTTCCTTGCAGGCAGGCTATCCATTGATAACAGCGGTGGGATTCCGCTTTTATTCGCACTCCAGGATATTGCTCTGCGTGGATGGCAGCTGGCGGTCAAGCGCATGGTAGATATCGTCATTGCCATCGGCGGACTCATCGTACTATCGCCGCTCATGGCTGTTGTCGCCCTGATCATCAAACTGGAGTCAACGGACCGGTTTTCTATGTACAGGAACGGATGGGGCTCGATGCAGTACCTTTTCGCATGCTGAAATTCCGTTCGATGCGCCATGATGCCGAGGCCTCCGGGCCGAGCTGGACCACGAAGGGAGACCCTCGGCGAGCGCGGTGGGCGCTTTTTTGCGGCGATGCGGATCTCAATTCAGGCTTCCACAGCTTTTCAATGTCATTTTCGGCCAGATGAGCCTTGTTGGACCTCGTGCAGAGCGTCCCTGCTTTGTCGAAGCATTCAGGAAAAGCATTCCCGGCTACATGAATCGACATAGGGAGAAGGCCGGCATGACCGGATGGGCACAGATTAACGGTCTCCGCGGGGATACTTCTATAGAGGAGCGAACCCGGTTCGACCTCTGGTATATCGAGAACTGGTCGCCACTGCTCGATTTCAAAATCATTTTCCGGCAGATCCTGCAAACCTTACTCGAGTAAAAATGCCTATTGATACTTCTCAAATAGTATCCAGATAAGCTTGCTTGGGCCCCGACGCTATCCGTCCAAGCAATATTGGAGGCGCAATAATTTTTTTTTAATTCGCCGGAATAAACCAATGCGGCGAAATTGGTTCAAGAACACCAACCTTATCATCCTCTCTGAGTTCTATCACAAACGGTTGCTTTCAGATTACCCTGTTTTTTACTAATTTCTGCCGGACATTTCTATCTAATGAAGTCCTATCCGGCCCGGAACAGCTTCTACCACGTAATGACCACCAAGGCCAGGAGAGAGCATCATGAATCCAATGAAGCATTGATAGCTTTTGCATCTAAAGATTCAATCGAATAGCGATTACCACAGTCATCAGGGTTTGGAAATGCTGATTGAGGGCAATCAGCCTGGAAATGATGGGACATATCATTTGGAAGCATATGGGCGGTTATGAAAAATGATATGGAAATAATTCAGGTTCAAGTTCTTTAATCTTGATTACGCTTTATGGCCGCACATATATTCATAAACGTTGGTATTTATTACATTTTCTCTAACTAATGGCCGTTTAAACTTATCTTATTAATTGTTTTTTTAGTTACAGGCAAGGTTTCGCAATATATTGGTCAAACCTGAACAAAAGTGAGACACCACTCTCACGGGAGTAACTAAAATATGAAATATAGGACGTTTTTAAAAACAAATCTGGAACCGGAGGTGTTTGAAAAAAACGGTCGCCAGGCTAAAGTAATGTATGTTAAGGATAATGGATATGAATTGCATAAAACCGACCCAAGGGATGCCGATAACACGCGGGTTTCTCAATACTCTACAAAGGAAAGAGCCATTAATGCCGCAAAAGCTTTTATTAATCATAATAGCTTAAGGACAAAAGGTTGTCTGTCATTGATTAGAATTTGATAATTTATAAGTACGGAAAAACCCCGCCGTTTGAGTGCCTAAAATTCCATATCAGCACAGATCTATGATTGGTGGCAGTGCACTGTCTTTTCACGAAGAATTGGCAGTTTACCTATCTGCGCACTCCTATTGACTGCTTCGGTTTCATTTTCCATCATTATTTGGTTTCATATCCAGGTTGCGTTTGGTTCAATGATAGCAATCTGCCATGCGGTACGATTTCCGGCTTATTGGTACACCTGAAAGGGTGCTCTCCTTGATGCCACCTCTCATTTTTATGCAGCAGGTAATCACCGGAGCTATCAATGTTATCATGAATACCTCTCGCATTATGTGAGACGGGACAAAGACCACGGGAGATCGTGCAGTATAAAATGGAGGCGGCATCCAGATTTGAACTGGAGGTGAAGGTTTTGCAGACCTCTGCCTTACCGCTTGGCTATGCCGCCTGAGAGTGAGATCGAATAAAAATGGGAGCGAAGAACAAAAAATATGGAGCGAGAGACGGGACTTGAACCCGCGACAGCCACCTTGGCAAGGTGGAGCTCTACCACTGAGCTACTCTCGCGCAGATGGATAAAATACCACACGCTGGCCAAAGGAGTCAAGAGCTGGCCCCCCTGTTTGGCCGGTGACCCCGGCTCCTGATAGTATTTTTATAGGATGCAGTACCTTCTTCCGATGCTCTTTCTCCTGGCCGCGACGGCTTTCGGCCAGGGGGTAACTATGCCGGCTCAAACGACACCGGGATCGCGTGACTCATCGAGTGCCCGCTCGCTTCCCGTAGCCGATACCGCTGCCCGGGCAACCACCCTCCCGATGACGGATTCGGCCCATGGTATCGGGCGACTCAGGAGCGATTCAACCCTCTCGCCACCCGGGCCGGTCAACCCGAAGGATACGGGAAAGGCCGTGGCAAAGCCGGCGGCGCCGAAAGATCAGCAGCCGTTGAAGCTTTCGAAGCGAAAATTCAA
The DNA here is from genome assembly GCA_963803935.1 of uncultured Fibrobacterota bacterium. GTDB lineage: Bacteria > Fibrobacterota > Chitinivibrionia > Chitinivibrionales > Chitinispirillaceae > BOG-1184. Next base: position 66,817 of record CAWDOZ010000140.1, read on the forward strand.
CGGCCGGCACCAGGCGCTTCTTGCCGTATTCATGATGGTGTTTGTCATCGGCATTGTGACCATGGCTCAGCAATGGAAATCCGCGATGATTCGCTGGGCGGCTCACCTGGCTGCATTTTTGCAACGCCTTTTATTCTTTTGAGCGATCTGAGAGGATTCGGCGACGGGAAGGAGTTCAGGAACCGATGAAGAATCCGACGATCAATGTGCTCGCAACATGTCGGTGCGGCGATCATAATCGCTTCCGCGTTTCTCACTTCTAGATGCGCCTTCCGGGGATAGAACTTGCAGCTCAGGAGGCCCCAAAAAGGTTCGGCGATGTTCATGAGCTGGACGCTTGTCGATGGAACCAGCCTGGCAGGAACAATTACCGCTCACACCTCTCAGGTCATTACCCTTATCACCCGTGACCGTGTATTTATCGCAGCATCCGGCTCCGCCTCATCAGGACCATTGACGGCAAAACACATCCCCATTCCTCCCTGAATGCATTCTGGAGTAGTATAGGCGAGGCCGGCGGCAGCGGCTTGACCACCACCCAGCAGCGTCCCCTGAAAAGCCAGCGCATTGGCCGATTCACCGCTGTCACTCCGCAAGTTCTTGTTTCCGGCGACGGAGGAATCGCCCGATGCCTGGCTTTTCAGGGGACGCTGCTCGGCGGTGGTCAAGCCGCTGCCGCCGGCCTCGCCGGTACTACTCCAGAATGCATTCAGGGAGGAATCAGGAAATGCTTTGCCGTCAATGGTCCTGATGAGGCGGACCGGGATACCGATAGTTGCACCGTCACGGGTGATAAGGGTAATGACCTGAGAGGTGTGAGCGGTAATTGTTCCTGCCAGGCTGGTTCCATCGACAAGCGTCAGCTCATGAACATCGCCAAACCATTTTGGGGCCTCCTGAGCTGCAAGTTCTATCCCGGAAGGCGCAGCTGAAGTGAGAAACGCGGAAGCGATTATGATCGCCGCACCGGCATCCAGCAGCACATTGATCGTCGGATTCTTCATGGGTTCCCGAACTCCTTCCCGTCGCCGAATATTCTCAGATCGCTCAAAAGAATAAAAGGCGTTGCAAAAATGCAGCCAGGTGACCGCCCAGCGATCATCGCGGATTCCATTGCTGAGCCATGGTCACAATGCCGATGACAAACACCATCATGAATACGGCAAGAAGCACCTGGTGCCGGCCGTTGAATTTTCGCTTCGAAAGCTTCAACGGCTGCTGATCTTTCGGCGCCGCCGGCTTTGCCACGGCCTTTCCCGTATCCTTCGGGTTGACCGGCCCGGGTGGCGAGAGGGTTGAATCGCTCCTGAGTCGCCCGATACCATGGGCCGAATCCGTCATCGGGAGGGTGGTTGCCCGGGCAGCGGTATCGGCTACGGGAAGCGAGCGGGCACTCGATGAGTCACGCGATCCCGGTGTCGTTTGAGCCGGCATAGTTACCCCCTGGCCGAAAGCCGTCGCGGCCAGGAGAAAGAGCATCGGAAGAAGGTACTGCATCCTATAAAAATACTATCAGGAGCCGGGGTCACCGGCCAAACAGGGGGGCCAGCTCTTGACTCCTTTGGCCAGCGTGTGGTATTTTATCCATCTGCGCGAGAGTAGCTCAGTGGTAGAGCTCCACCTTGCCAAGGTGGCTGTCGCGGGTTCAAGTCCCGTCTCTCGCTCCATATTTTTTGTTCTTCGCTCCCATTTTTATTCGATCTCACTCTCAGGCGGCATAGCCAAGCGGTAAGGCAGAGGTCTGCAAAACCTTCACCTCCAGTTCAAATCTGGATGCCGCCTCCATTTTATACTGCACGATCTCCCGTGGTCTTTGTCCCGTCTCACATAATGCGAGAGGTATTCATGATAACATTGATAGCTCCGGTGATTACCTGCTGCATAAAAATGAGAGGTGGCATCAAGGAGAGCACCCTTTCAGGTGTACCAATAAGCCGGAAATCGTACCGCATGGCAGATTGCTATCATTGAACCAAACGCAACCTGGATATGAAACCAAATAATGATGGAAAATGAAACCGAAGCAGTCAATAGGAGTGCGCAGATAGTAAAACTGCCCATTCTTCGTGAAAAGACAGTGCACTGCCACCAATCATAGATCTGTGCTGATATGGAAATTCAGGCACTCAAACGGCGGGGTTTTTCCGTACTTATAAATTATCAAATTCTAATCAATGACAGACAACCTTTTGTCCTTAAGCTATTATGATTAATAAAAGCTTTTGCGGCATTAATGGCTCTTTCCTTTGTAGAGTATTGAGAAACCCGCGTGTTATCGGCATCCCTTGGGTCGGTTTTATGCAATTCATATCCATTATCCTTAACATACATTACTTTAGCCTGGCGACCGTTTTTTTCAAACACCTCCGGTTCCAGATTTGTTTTTAAAAACGTCCTATATTTCATATTTTAGTTACTCCCGTGAGAAGTGGTGTCTCACTTTTGTTCAGGTTTGACCAATATATTGCGAAACCTTGCCTGTAACTAAAAAAACAATTAATAAGATAAGTTTAAACGGCCATTAGTTAGAGAAAATGTAATAAATACCAACGTTTATGAATATATGTGCGGCCATAAAGCGTAATCAAGATTAAAGAACTTGAACCTGAATTATTTCCATATCATTTTTCATAACCGCCCATATGCTTCCAAATGATATGTCCCATCATTTCCAGGCTGATTGCCCTCAATCAGCATTCCCAAACCCTGATGACTGTGGTAATCGCTATTCGATTGAATCTTTAGATGCAAAAGCTATCAATGCTTCATTGGATTCATGATGCTCTCTCCTGGCCTTGGTGGTCATTACGTGGTAGAAGCTGTTCCGGGCCGGATAGGACTTCATTAGATAGAAATGTCCGGCAGAAATTAGTAAAAAACAGGGTAATCTGAAAGCAACCGTTTGTGATAGAACTCAGAGAGGATGATAAGGTTGGTGTTCTTGAACCAATTTCGCCGCATTGGTTTATTCCGGCGAATTAAAAAAAAATTATTGCGCCTCCAATATTGCTTGGACGGATAGCGTCGGGGCCCAGTAAGCTGATCCGGATACTATTTGAGAAGTATCAATAGGCATTTTTACTCGAGAAGGTTTGCAGGATCTGCCGGAAAATGATTTTGAAATCGAGCAGTGGCGACCAGTTCTCGATATACCAGAGGTCGAACCGGGTTCGCTCCTCTATAGAAGTATCCCCGCGGAGACCGTTAATCTGTGCCCATCCGGTCATGCCGGCCTTCTCCCTATGTCGATTCATGTAGCCGGGAATGCTTTTCCTGAATGCTTCGACAAAGTAGGGACGCTCTGCACGAGGTCCAACAAGGCTCATCTGGCCGAAAATGACATTGAAAAGCTGCGGAAGCTCATCGATATTGTATCGCCGCAAAAAAGCGCCGATCCGCGTGCGCCGAGGGTCTCCCTTCGTGGTCCAGCTCGGCCCGGAGGCCTCGGCATCATGGCGCATCGAACGGAATTTCAGCATGCGAAAAGGTACTGCATCGAGCCCCATCCGTTCCTGAACATAGAAAACCGGTCCGCGGGACTCCAGTTTGATGATCAGGGCGACAACAGCCATGAGCGGCGATAGTACGATGAGTCCGCCGATGGCAATTACTATATCTACCATGCGCTTGACCGCCAGCTGCCATCCACGCAGAGCAATATCCTGGAGTGCGAGAAGCGGAATCCCACCGCTGTTATCAATGGATAGCCTGCCTGCAAGGAAAGAAAAATCATTGGAAAATATCCTGATTTTAAGGGTGCTGCGATCGCACCGGTTTATGATGTCAGAGCATCTCCTCCTTTGATATTTCGGGCAGGGTTATGATAATTTCATCGACATCATTCTGCGCAATGAGCTCGGGAAGCTCCTCTACCTTCCCGAGAAACGGTACTCCCGGCATACCGGCGGACGGTGGAGCGCTGCCGGCTACCATGCCGATGATATCATAATCACGTGTCGAGGAGCTGCCGATCATCCTAGCTACGGTGCAGCCGATCTTCCCGGTACCCACGATAATTGCCCGGTCAAGCCCGAATCCCTCGGACCGCGCGCGTCGAAAGAGGTCGTGGATCAGAGTTCGGGAAGCCATGATAAGCATGATCGAAAGCGTCCAGGCGTAAATAAGCATGGCACGCGAAAAATTAAGCTGCAGCGAGCTGTTTTTTAACGTGAATAGTGTAGCGCTGAGAGATATCATGAAACTTACCGATACCGCGCCGAATACTGAAAAAAGCTCATCGAAAAAGAAAATCCTGCGAGGCTGGTGGTACAGCCGGTAGAGAAAGAAAATCATGACGACAAACATCATCTGGCACAAAATCATGGGAAGGTAGGTATGGAACGGAGCTACCCCAACAGCTTCGCGCGGGAAGGCGATCCGGAATCGGAGCACATGAGCAAGCGCGAAGGCGACAAAGCTCAGCGCTACATCGCTTCCCGCCAGGAGTAGCGTGGTGAGCCTCTTGATCTGACGGCTTTTCATGATCAGGCGCCCGTGCCTCCCTTTGAAAAAGCCAGCATTTCCCGCGCAAGTCGCGGCCCGCCCCGCAGAGCCAGCCCCATTCGGATACACCAGTCAAGCAGGAACGGTGTCGTTACCCGGTAATGCTTGCGATAAAAGAGCCACATCGCCCGGTTGAACTCATAGCGTGCCCCGGCATTCTTGCGAAAGGCCGCCTGTTTTACGTGCTTGACCGTGACCTCCGGGTAATAAAGAATGGTTCGCCCTGTCGCCCTGATCCGGAAAGCCCAATCGAGGTCCTCCCCGCCGAAGAAAAACTCTTCGTCCATTAGTCCGACCTCGGCGATGAGGGGACCGCGAACCATCATGAAGGCCCCATTGACACAATCGACCTCGATGGTCGCCGCCGGATCGCAGTGAGTCAGGTTATAGCTGCCGAATCGCCTGCTCCCGGGGAAGAGCTTTGACAGTCCCGAGAATCGGTAAAACGATGAGGCCGGCGTCGGGAAGGATCGACGGCAGGCGGGATCGAGAGAGCCATCGGGGCGCAGGAGCCTGGGCCCTGCAGCACCTGCCTGGGGATTCCTGTCAAGAAGCCCGGCCATTGCCGTGAGCGCCGTCTCCGGTAGTTCGGTATCGGGATTGAGAAGCAGTGCATACCGCGGAGCGGCGGAACTGCCGTCGAACCCGAAACTGCGCAATCCCTGATTTGTCGCACGCGAAAAGCCCCGGTTGGCGATGTTCCGGATGATCCCCGCCAACGGGAATTTCCGGGCCCCCATGTCGGCGCTTCCGTCGTCCGAAGGCATTATCGATCACCGAAACTTCATAGGAAACCCCGCGGTTTCCATAGACACTCGCAAGGCATTTTTCAAGAAGATCGATGGTGTTCCAGCTGACAATGATTATTCCAATATCGGGAACCGGCATAAAGCAAAAATAGATTACCCTGATCCGGTCCGGCATGGTTTTAGGAAGGGAGCGATACCGGTTTTGAGTACGCAGGGACCATTCTCATCGCGAAAACGATTCGCCGAGGAGGAATTATCGCTTCCTCTTCAGGAACGATGCAAAGAAAAGTTTCCAGATAACGAGCAGGAAAGCCTCCCGGATAATCCGCGAGGACATCTTGGATGCGCCCAGCTTGCGGTCGGTAAATACGATGGGAACCTCGGCGATCCTGAACCCCTTATGCCAGCGAAAAAATGCACCTCGATCTGGAAGGAGTATCCGGAAGAGGCAATGGCGTCGAAATCGAGCGCTTCGAGCACCGAGCGCCGGAAGCACTTATAGCCGCTCGTGCAATCCCGGACCGGGATACCGGTAACGAACCTCGCGAACCGGTTGGCAAAGTAGCTTAAAAGCAGCCGCGACATGGGCCAGTTGACAACATTAACACCCGATTTATACCGCGAACCGACAACCAGGTCGTTTTCGCTCATGGCCGAAAGAATATCCGGCAGATACTTCGGATCGTGCGAGAAATCGGCATCCATTTCGAAAATATAGCGGTATGACCGGTCAAGCGCCCAGCGGAATCCGGCGACGTAGCCTTGCCGAGGCCCTCCTTCCGGGCACGGTCAAGGACAAAATCCCATCGACCTTCGCAGCGATTTCCTTGACAATTGCCGAGGTGCCGTCCGGGGATCCGTCGTCCACCACCAGGATATGGGCGTTCGGCAGTACCGCGCGGATGGCGGGGATGAGCCCGTGCCGATGGTTTCCC
>CAWDOZ010000141.1:0-4934 GCA_963803935.1 uncultured Fibrobacterota bacterium
TCTAGCAAGACCAACCTAAGCTCGGCGCCCAGGAGGAGGATACGTATTGCTCACTGCTGTTCCATGCATAGAAACGGAGTGTGTCCAGGGCAGTGACCGGAGTAGCCGAGTCGACGCTCGCGGCAAGAATATCCCCCAGTTTTACGTCGAAATTGAAGGGCAGCATGAAATCGGTCCACCCGTCCGCGTGCAGCGGAATTGCGACGGTGTCGGACAAGGGCAGCGTCGATCCGTTTCCAAATTGGAAATTAACCGCCTTGAGGGTTTTGACCCAGAAAAGATTTCCGGCCTTGAAGTCAAATGCAGCAGAATCCGCGGCACTATACTCCGTCCAGGCCGATCCGGCATACTGAAAAAGGCGGATTTTGGTTTTGTCGTACGTTGGCGAAGCCGAATCGACAAAACCAAAAAGATGGCTGGCAGGAAATGAATTCTGTACTCCGCCGATGCATGCCGGTCTCCATTGCAGGGCAACGTCCTGAATCGTTGCGCAGGGATTCAGGACAACCGAAGGGGACACGTCCTTGACAGTCGTGTTCCTGCCGTCATTAACTAGGAAGTAATGCCTGGATGCCGCTGGGATTACTCAGGAGGTCGCTTCTGGTAATGTAAACAGGGGCTGTGAAGGTCCCATTGTTGGTCGAGCCTTTCTGGCTGCCGCTGTCCCCAAGGGTAAAGGTGGAATTCCCCGAACGGCATACGAATTGCCAGGTGAGGTTTCCTACGTTATCGGCGACATTCAAGGTATCGTAAATTTTGCTCCCGCCGGTAGTGGTCGTCGCCAGATTTCCCTGGACAGTTACCTGTGGGGGCATCGTGTCGATCATAAGGGCGAAGGGCGCATTAAGGTCACTGGTATCGATCGAGGCGTAGAGGCTTGAGTCACTGGAAGTGCTCCGCTGCACCTGCCACGCGCCGAACAGTGTGTCCCACCGGTAAATTCTGGCATCATTGACGGAGAACCGCGAGGACAGTGTCGCCGGCGAATCGGGAAGTTGGAACTTCATCCCGATATTGAAGGGGGCGCTCGCCTGCCAGGAACTGAAGAAGAACGGCTGGCCCACGACAATAAATCCGGAAGAAGTCGCCTTGGAATCAGGGGCATTCAGCGGAAAGTTCTGGATAATCGCTGCATAGTTCGAGGCCTGGGTCGACACCGGTACATAGAATCGGATTTTCCGGTTAACCCAGAATGTCGTATCGCCTCCGGCAACCGATTCGAATTTGTAATTGACCTGCTGCCGGAAGAAATTTCCGGTCCGGACCTGGCCGCTCGATGCCGAATCGGGCGGAGTCCAGCTCCCGCCGGTAGTGGACAGCAACCAGAGATAGATATTGTACGAGGTATCGAATACGATCCCGCCTCCGAGTTTAATGGTGTCGGTGCCGGTTATGCCATTGGGTCCCGGCGTCCCGGTAACGCTTATCACCTGGGCTCCGGACGAATATATCGCCGAATCCGGCTGGGCACCCGGAAGCGCCTGTCCCTGTGCCGTCTGCGTGGAATTGAAGAGACCATAGGTAACGCCGAGTTCGAGCTGCTGCATATTCAGGATTGCCCCGGTGCCGACGGTATCGATTGACCAATTGAAAATTATCTGGTCGTTAATGGAATCGTAAATCCCGGAGCCCCTGGAGAAAAAGGCGACATTCGGTATGTTGATACAGGTTTTGCAGGTACTCGGCGTTGAGTCGCTGGTGCTGGAAGCCAAAGTCACCTTCGACCATAAACCCTGTTTGTGAACCTGTGCGCCGAAGTAGTAGCGGGTGTTCGCCTGGATGTGGACCTGGGCCGTGATGGTGGTCTGCGACGGGGAGGCAATCAGGCTGTCGAGCCCGACGAACTGGTTCGAAAGAGGAATGGGATTCCCTTTCTGGTAGTAAATGCGGATTTCGTCGATGCTGTCATTTACCAGCGTGTCTCCGGTTGGAGACCAGGCAAGCTGGATTGACACCGCATTCAGGGCGTTCCCGCTGAGAGTGAGCGGGTTGACCGGCGCAGGACGGCCGACCTGCTGCTGGGTGAGCGACGGGTTGCTGAGAACATTGTTCTTGCCCTTGACGGCCACGGCGGCATAGAGGTAGCTTGAGTAGGTATTGAAGATGCTGTCGGGCACGACGTAGGTAAAGGAGGACTGGCCGGCACTGTCGACATGGGTAAGGGGCCACCGCTGGACATTCTGGGTGGAATAGAAATTCGGAATGGAATCGGCCCCGAGGCCGAACCACAGGATTACCGAATCCGCCACCGCGGTATCGCCGAGGAGCGACTGGACATTGCCGACGGTGAATTTAACGGTGTCAAGGGGATAATAGTTTGCCGCAAGGGTAAGAAGGTTGGGCGGTTGCGCGGTGGAATGCATGACCACCATGCAGCCGTTCTGGGGGGTGAGGGCCGTTTCGGTGCCGTCGGCCCAGAGAATCTGCGTGTTAAAGCCCGAAGCGGTATCGCTATTGTTAAGGGCCGAATAAACCGAGGAGTCCGTGTATTGCAGTCCCTGAGTCTCCCAGGTTTTAAGGGTGTATGTTTTCCTGACCGACGCCGCTCCGCCGGCAACCGTATCCGCGGGCGCGGGAATGGCTCCGCTGCGGTTCCAGAGGCGTATCAGGGAAACAGCCGGCTGATGCGTCTCAAGGGTCGCAAAGTCGCTGTATGTCAACGCAACCGAATCCGAATTTTTAAAGGTTCCGCTCATCAGTGTCGGGTTACCGGTGGAGGAGTAAACGTTTACCGTCCTGGTCATGCTGTCGGTTCCGCTGGGTCCGGAGACCACCAGCTTGACCTGGTACGTAGCGGCGGAATCGTAGGTGTATATCTGGCTGTTACCGGCGGAACTGGCCGAAATGGAGGTTCCGGTCCCGAAATTCCAGAGCCAGTTGGTGAGCGTTCCCGTCGATGAATCGGTAAATTTGACGGCAAGCGGCGCGATCCCGGTCGAGTCATTCAGGGTGAAGTAGGCATGTGCCTTTGCATACACGAGAAGGGTATCGATCTTGCTCGTATCGGTTACCGAACACCCGTTGGTGACGATGCAGCGGTAGTAGGCATTCCCGGCAGCCATCTGCGGCGGCGTGGTATAGAAGGTGTCAATGGCATTGGCGATATTCTTCCAGCCGCCGGTACTGTCGAACTGCCACTGATAGGTAAGACTGTTACCGGTTGCAGAGAGGAAAAATGCGGCCGTCTGGCCGGTGATTGCGGTCTGGTTCACCGGCTGCAGTACGATGTTCGGAGCGGCGCAGACGGTCATCATTACCGTATCGCTCGCAATGGCAGAGCCGCAGGTCGCGTTGGCAACGCGACACCGGAAAAAGACCTTGGCGTCGCCGGGCTTTACCGTGTAGGTGAAGATGGCGCCCGAACCCGACGCCAGGGTGTAGGTGGATTCCTGAGTAAATGCAATATCATCCACACTTTTGTCCCAGCTGTAGGTGATATTCGGAACTCCGGTTGCGTTAAGCTGAAAGACCACAACTTTACCCACCGGCAGGTTAGCCAGGGATGGAGGATTGGTGGCAATCTGTGCCGTTATAGTCGGTTGGTGGCAGGCCGAAACCTGCGCCGATGAACTGGTAATGGTCCCGCAGGTGCCGACGATGTAGCACTCAAACTTTACCTGGCTCGAGGTGTCGGAAGCCGGGGGAAGGTACTTGTAGGTTGCCGATTGCTGGCCCGAACCGACTGTGACATTGGCCCAGCTGTTGCCGCCGTCGTTGCTGCGCTCCCACTGATAGGTGAGGCCGGTTCCGGTTGCAGCCACGGTGAAAGCCGCGCTGTCCACCCCGATCACCACCGAAGTATTCTGAGGCTGGGTTGTTATGGCCGGTGCTGCGCACAGGTTCCCAGTTGCAAAACTCCAGATTGTCGACCAGACGGTGGTCGAGCCGTTCACCACCGCATTGACCCGCCAGTAGTAGGTAAGAGAGTTCGCGAGGCCCGATGCCGTAACTGAAGTCGCGGTCAGGCCCGAAAGGGAAAATGCCAGGTTTGAAAAGGATGCCGATGTGGATACCTGCACCGAATAGGCAGTCGCCGCAGAATCGCTGCTCCAGCTGAGGACCGGCGAGCTCGACTGATTGGTGGCTCCATTGCCGGGCGATGATAGCAGGGGTATGCCCGGAGCAAGAATGGTGCTACTGATACTGGTAAGGGAATCGGTGGCCTGCTGGTTTTCGAAGCAGAGTTTGAGCCAGTCGCTCGAACGGACCTGATTCTCAAACCTGGCTTCACAGATGGAGCCACCGTACTTGAGGCCGGTATGGGCGGCGCCCGATTTTCCGATCACGGTCCGGTGCATGGCGGTCGCGGTGCCGCCGTTCCCGCCGCTCCAATCGATGGCGTTGGTCGCCGAAATATTTCTGATCGAATCGCCGTTCAGGTACAATTTGACATAACCATTCGTGCCCGGGGCGAACACCGCCGCGACCTGCCGCCACCCCTGATGCCACACCGCGTGGCCGGCGGCGTTCGACAGACCCAGCCTGGAATTACCGCTCAGCGATGCCGATGGCCACCCGTAATTTGACCAGGTCGCAGTTCCGTTATCGGTATACCACGCTGCGGTGAGCGAGTCCGAGGCTGTCCCGCTTTGCCCGGCATCGCTTAATACCGCATAATCGGCAAGGGAAAAAATGGTTGCCAGGTGCCCATCGGCTCCGGTATTGGCCTGGTCGACGCTGTCGACCCGTATCCACGCCGACATGGTAAGCGTTGCGGGGCTTCCCATTAATCCGGCGATGATTATTGAATCGCCCGAAGTGTAGGTGCCGGAGGCACCGTAACAATGCAGGGCCACGGCACTGTCAAACACGCCGGTCGTATCGGTTACCGAATTGCTGCAGAGTCCGCTGCGACCCTGGCCGGTGGCATCGGTCAGGGTGGTTCCTGCGAGCCTCTTGTTCAGATGCAGTACCGAGGCAAACCCATTGCCGGG
>CAWDOZ010000142.1:0-43388 GCA_963803935.1 uncultured Fibrobacterota bacterium
AATCCGCAGTTGATGGCTCAGAGATTTTGTTGAAAGAGGGTGACACTCCATTGGTGGCATAACCAGGGAGTGTATGAATGGAAAAGGTAGAGCAGAAGAAGCGGTGGAAGAGAACGAGGAAGGTTTCCAAGAAGAGCCGACGGTTTTACGATAAGACGTTTAAGTTACGCCTAGTGCAGCTTCATGTGGAAGATGGGCATCCCATCAGTTCCATCAGCGAAGAGTCGGGTATAAACGTAGGAATGTTGAGCCGCTGGGTTCGCAAATACCAGGCGATGGGCCAGTCGGCCTTCGATTCCGAACGTGTGGCCCGGAGACCTCGCAAGGAGATTCACCCCGCCGTCCGGGACACGATTCTTACCCTCAAGGACAGTAATCCAAAATTTGGCCTTCGTCGTATTGTTGACACTGCACGATATTTCTTTCATCTGCCTGTGGGTATCAGGGCAGTACGCGCCACTCTGGTAGAAAATGGCCATGAGATTCCGAAGCCGCACCTTACGCGCAAGAAGAATGTTCAGAAGCCACGCCGGTTTGAGCGGAGCGCACCGAATCAGATGTGGCAGAGCGATATCATGATGGTGCGGATGGGCGGGCGTCAGTTGTACCTGGTTGGATACATCGATGATTACTCGCGGTTCATGGTGGGGCTTGAGATATTCCAACAGCAGACGGCCGACAACGTGCTGGAAGTGTATCTGCGGGCGACCACAGAGCATTCGATTCCCCGCGAGATGCTGACGGACAACGGACGACAGTATGTCAATTGGCGAGGCATGACGAAGTTTCAAAAGCAGTTAAAGAAGGACAAGATTGCCCACATTCGTTCTCGGCCGCAGCATCCGATGACCCTTGGAAAGATCGAGCGATTCTGGCAGACGATTCTTGGTGAGTTTTTTGACAGAGCGCGGTTTGTGTCTCTTGAAGATGCACGGGCCCGTATCCAGAAATGGGTGCAGTATTACAACTTCAAACAACCGCACCAGGGTATCGGCGGTCTGTGTCCTGCCGACCGTTATTTCGAGATTGCGCATGAACTTCGCAAGACTATCGAGAAGGGCATTGAAGAAAATGTCCAGGAGCTTGCCCTGCGGGGAAAACCGAAGAAGCCATTCTACCTGCTTGGCCGTATGGGCACCAAAGATGTTGTGCTTCGGGCGCAAAAGGGCAAGCTCACTTTCGCGGTCAATGACGAGGATGTCGCGATTAACAATGAACAGGCATTTAATTTTACGGAGGCAGATGATGGAAACGGAACTGATGGAGTCGATGGAACAAGCAGGACAGCAGGGCAGACGTTCGCAATCGAAGGAGTACAACGCGGCACAACGCGCGGAGGCGGTGCTGAAGATCTGGGCGGAGAGACAGAAGCCAGCAGAGATTTGCAGAGAGATGAGGATTACCTGGACTATATTGAATCAGTGGGAGAAACGGGCAATGGAGGGGATGCTACAGGCATTGGAGCCGCATGTGCATCTGGACAAAGGCCCGGCATTGAGCTCTCGATTACAGAACCTTCTTGCGAAGCGCCAGCCCTCATTCCCGGCGGAGAGGCTGCGCCGGAAGCTGAAAAATATGCCGGAGAAGCTCTCGACAGGAGATTGATGCGTGGAGACATCGGAGAAAGCCCGACACCGAATGGAAGTGATCCTGAAAGTTCAGGCAGGGCATTTGAAGGCGACCGAAGGAGCGGAGGCTCTGGGAGTAGCGAGGAATACTTACTACGAATGGGAGCATCGCGGCCTGGAGGGGATGTTGACAGCGCTGACGGATCGCGATGGCGGTCGTCCGGTGAAACCACGCGATCCGGAGAAGGAAGTCTTGCAGAAGGAAGTGGAAGATCTGAAAATCCGGCTGGAACTCGCGGAGAAGGCACAGATCCTGCAACGGATGCTGGACGACTTCGAACGGCAGCAGAAATCGCCATCGCCCGACTCGGGCATCACTGGTAAAAAAAAGAAGAAACGAAAGAGTCGATGACTCATTCAGTTCTGCTTATGGCAACTGAAGTTGCGACAAGGTGCAGAAGACCTCTGCGCCTTGTCTGCTCCGCTATGGGTATCAGCAACTCGAATGTCCGTCGCTGGCTCTCGCGTCTGCGCAACGGAGAGCCACTCATCAATCAGCGCGGGCCGAAGGTGTTCACCTCGGCAGATATAAACGAAGCGATCCAATGCGATCTACGCGGCTTGCAGCATGGATATCGTCGATCCTACGGTACGCAGGCAATGCATCAGAAGTATCGCGGTAACATCTCGATTCGGTCGCTGGACAAACTTGTAAAACAAACTCGTCGCAACGTCATCTCCGTGAGCCGCAAAAACAATAAGCAGGTCTCCTGGTACGGCTCGGGGCTGGTCTGGGCAATGGACGACACAGAAGTTACCAGAAGCGCAGAGAATGGAAAAATCACCCTGCATCAGATCAGGGACCTTGCCTCACGATACGTTTTCCCACCGGTCGAGTCTAAAAATGTTCCCGATGGAAAGATTGTCGCCGAAAATCTCGACCGGCTCTTTAAAAGGCACGGAGCGCCATTGTTTGTTAAACGTGATAATGCCGGGAACTTCAACAACCCACATGTCGATGCGGTCCTGGCGAAATACGGCGCCATGCCACTGAACAGCCCACCGGCATATCCGAAGTACAACGGCGCTGAAGAACGGGGACAGGGCGAACTGAAAACGGAACTGAAACGACACCTTGCGAGGGTTGAAGGCTGGACACTCGATACCATCGCACCCTTTGCCCAAGCAGCCGCAAATGACCTCAATCATATGAACCGAAAAGTCCTCAAGGGTTCACATGCCTGTCATACCCATGCAACGACCCGCCTTACTTTCACTTTAAAAGAAAGGAAGATAATCTATGGTTGGATCATGAAATGTCGGGATAGTATCTTAGATAAAGGTGGGAGGAGCGTCTCTCCGGAATCGGCATGGAGAATCGCTACGGTAGCCTGGCTGTTAAATAACAGACTGATTACAATCACCGCTGCCGAAAAAGTGTCACCCTGTTTTCAGGCCGAAAAATGACCATCAATTCAAAACCTGACAAGCCGCCAAAACCCTAAAAACGTATTCAAAGGGTAGATTTGTATTGGTTATTAAGATTGAATCAAAGAAAGCCTGGATATCACTTGGACTATGGACAGAATGAGGCAGGTTATTTTTCCAGAACTCCCAGACATCTTTAGGCGGATAGGATTGAAGTAGAAATTGATGAACCAGCTTTAGAATACCAGGCCACATCGAAATGCCCGTAAGATTGGATTGGCTATAAAATAAGGAATTCTTGGCGGGGTCTTCCATATTGACCTCGGCTGGGCTAAAAGTGAGCCGACTTGAAACTTAATATCAACCAGTCCACCGAATAATACGAAAGTTTTTAAAAAATAGTATCGGGTAAATAAAAAAACAAATAGCAACATTATCTTACCTTTTAGGTACCTATAATAGACCACTTAATTTGTTTCAATTTCAGTCGGAGAGTATTTTTAAAAAAATAGACTTTTCATTAAAAAGGGATATTTCCGGTTCAAGGAAGAACGATTATGGCTTCAAGATGAAACAGACAATAAAGGTAGAAAAATAAAGTTCTTCGATGCCGATTTTAAAAAATCTGCCGTAGATTTAGTTTTAAAGACAGACCGTAAAGCCTGTGAAATTGAAAAAAAGTTGGGATTATGCCAGGGCGCTATATCCGCCTGGAAAAAAGAACTTAAGGAAGCTGCAAAGGAATCTATTGTGGCCAAATACAATGGATGCCGGATAGTGGATAATATTGAAGCCGTATCATTTCAACTATACTTTTCTACTTTCCCTAAGCTATCTATTAGGACCTACTTAAAAACGCATGGTTTCAAATGGTCAGCAGCTGAGCAATGTTGGAGATGTTCACGATATTCAGCAAAAGCAGTATATCATGCAAAAAAGGCCATTGATAAGATGAATAACCATTGAAATAGGCAATAAATTATTTACTCGTATTCATTTTATAATATTTCCAATTTTCTTTAAATGCCATACAGTATCATCAATAATTGCCTCGGCATTAACCTCTATATAACTGCATATTTCATCGGCATTGGCGCTTGGCTTTTTGCGTAAATATTCAGCTATTATAAACCCTGCTGATACGATTATATCGTGGACAATATTCTGGTCAAATAATTTACAGGTTTTGTGATTCATCATCTTATCACGCGCTTTTTTCGCTTATGAGATAGGAACTTTTTAAATAATATTCACGCCAAAAAAATGACTGGATTTAAATAGCATCATTTATTGTGTGTGAAAAAGCGTGTTCCTTGCTCATTTTATTTGATTTATCCATGCAAAGTGCTACGAATTTTATTATGTTTTTTAGTCTTAAAAAATCCATCCCAATAAACCTGCAATGGCATAAAGTGTAGGGCGCACCTAAGTGCATCGAGCGCGATAATACCTGAACTCTAAGACCAGTAAGTTTTAAAGAGGAAGAGGAATCAGTGATAATGAAAACATCCTTATTGGATATCTCTTTAGGGGAAACAAAACAAATTCCACCCGCAGAAATATCTACCATTTTTACTGATATTGGGTTGGAATCCCTCTGCCTACAATTATCCGATGCAATACAACGAATACTCAGTAGAAAGTCAGCCGGAGCACGAGTATATAGGCGCTGTTCTTTATTCTTAATGTTTTTTGTTTCGCTCATAATACCTACCTAACACCTATTTGATTTAGAAATTGTATGAATTCCTTATCTTCTTGTAAGATATGATTCTTCATCCAATCAAATAGAAAAATAAAGATACCCACTGTCAGAGTGGCTTTTCCATTTTCATCATTTTCCTTAAATTCTTTTGCTTGCATAAAGATTTTTTTATGTTCAGAGCGATGCCTTGTAAGGCCAGGATATGCGCATTGTTCCATTAAGCTTTCCTCTGTTTGAAAATGCATATCGGTGTACTCAAGAAGCTCCAGGAATAGCAGGCCCAGTTGTTTTGATGTCTGGCCGGCCCTTATAGCTTCAACCAGGACACTAAACATGGAAAACATCATTTCATGCTGCTTATCAATCTTAGAATGATTAACTTTTAACAATTCCAGGTTGGTTTTTACCATAGGAATCGCCTCTTTGCTATAACGGAACATTATCTTTGTATCTATTATTTTCGACGAATAATTTTCGCCAATCCTTTCCAATATTTCATTAGCGTTAACAAAATCCTCTCCCTCTTCTATCACAACCATCCAATAAACCATGCATTTTCTACAATAGCTCCATTTACGGTCATTTTGTTTTGCACTGCCATCACACGGTAGCGTATCAGGAATAGACCAACATGCACGTCCACCACATTTTCCTCTATTAATGCCATCAAGAGACGCTTTTATACTTGCACAACACACCCCGTGTTTTGTCGAATTATCTCCACTAGGCTGATGACCACAATTTGTGATTTCCCAGCAATTTCTCCTGGCCAAGTTGCCTCCGTATGTTGGACGATAAAATAATCTCGAAAGCGCCATACACTACCGGAATCGAGGGTGGTGGTGTTCAGGTTGCCCTTACAACTATGTCTGTTCAGAACCGTCCTGTATTGAACAGGAAGAAGAAAGGATGGCTGCATGACATCAAGTGTACTCGTGTTGAGCCGTAAACCTCCTGGATCAGGCGAAACAACTCCTGAGTCCCGGCAAACCGTCTGTATTCCGTTTCCTATCAAAGCTATCCGAAAGGAGGAAAACCCTGTTAAAACCGATGATTTCCTTCCTGCAGCTTAACCGAAAGAAGAGGAACTTGTCATGGTCCAATGTGCGCTGTGCGGTTTCACGGATAAGGATGAAATTGTATCCCATATCAGGAATGAACATGGCGGTATCAAGTCTTATCTTGCAGTGTTCCCCGACCTTCTTCTCGTTGATCCTGATTTGTACATTGCTATTGAAAACGCTGTGTACTTCGGTTACATCGATACCGAGGAGGCCGCGCTCAAAGCAATAACGGAAGAGGAGCGGGAGATTATGATTGTCTCTGCTCAGAATAATGCTGCTCTCCGATCTGAGATCAACATCGAGCTGGATTTCTGATATGCGATACCTTGCTCATCACGGATGCAAATCTCGTCGGCTCGTCGATCTTCTTCGAGGGAGTTTCCGGATCGTTCCATCTTTTCATAGAAAGAAGGTTAGGCAAAATTAAAAACTGGTAAAACTGTCCAATTTTAGACATTGTTTCAACAATTAAGGGCTGCTGGAGATTCTTCGGCGGCCCTTCTGAATGGTCTAAAGAAGGCGCGAATGTCTTCGGCTAAAAGTTCTGGCTCCTCCATTGCTGCAAAATGTCCACCACGAGGCATTTGCGTCCAACGCGATATGTTGAGATTTTTCTCCGCCCATTCTTTGGGTGGTAACAAGACATCCGAAGGGAAAAGTGCCACACCCGTGGGAACATCAATTTTCCCCAATGGCGGCAACGAATGGGCATTTTCAAAATACCTGTGTGCAGATGAACCTATGGTGTTTGTGATCCAATAAATCATTATGTTGGTGAGAAGTTCATCATTGCCGAATTTCTGGTCAAGCTCACCATTGTAATCGCTCCATGCATGGAATTTTTCAATAATCCAAGCTGCCAATCCTACCGGTGAATCGGAAAGCCCATAGGCCAGCGTCTGCGGCTTGGTCGACTGGAGAGATATGTATCCACCTTCCTGGGCAATCCATTTTTGAGCATTTGCTTTGTATTGCAGTTCTTCTTTGGAAAGTGAGGCTTCATTTTGAGCGGTCATTAGCTGCCTGATTATTCCTATATCGGTGACATGGATGCCCACCAAAAGTTCGGGGTGTGTTGCAGCCAGATACCTTGTGACGCCCGAGCCCATATCTCCACCGCCTGCCGCAAATTTCTCGTAGCCGAGTTCTTCAGTCATCAGTTTGGCCCAGAGCTCGGAAACGGTAAAATTGTTAACGCCGCCAACCGCAGGTTTGCCGGAAAATCCAAACCCTGGCAAGGAAGGAACGATCACATCGAAAGCGTCATTTGGATCACAGCCGTGCCGCGCAGGATCTGCAAGAAGCGGTATAATCTTCTTGTAGCGTATGAAACTGTCCGGCCATCCGTGGGTAAGGATAATAGGCAAAGGATTAGGTCCTTTGCCGCGCTCGTGCACGAAGTGCACATTTACGCCATTTACAGTGCAGCAAAACTGCGAAAAGTGATTCAATTCGGCTTCTTGCGCTCGCCAATCGTAATGTTCCCGCCAATATGAAACGAGCAACTGCAAATATCCTTTTTCAGTACCGCGTTCCCAAGCTACATCTTCCACTTGATCGGGCCACCGGATATGATCAAGTCGATATTGCAGATCGTCAAGAACGTCTTTTGCAATTTGGATATGGAAAGGGTTAACAGCCATAACGATTCTCCTTGCTCAATTGTGTTGCTCAATCTTCGCCCTCGATCATCGAAACAACCTAACATGCCTTCGTGATTCAGTGTGCAAACTGAGTCTTGTAATCGTTTAACTGGAATCCTCCATTTAAACCTAAAAAATAGCCATCCTTCTCAGGCTACCTTGCTTTGTCTCATGAATATAGGTCATTTTTCATCTTGCAGTCAATAAAAAATGCCGTTAAATTGGCTTCTGAGGTCGCAACACATCCTCCTGATGCATGAATTGCAAAAATTACCCGATTTTGCCGACACCTCTCACATCATTGTTTTCAATAATAATCAAGTATTTCTACCCTGTTATCCGGAAGGCGAAGGACAAAGACGGCTTATCTTGTTCATAATACCACGCCATATCCCTTCTTTTATGCTCACCTCGGCCAGAAGCATGTAGTAATACCGGGCATGCTTTATCAATCTCCCGCCTATTTTTATCAATTTCAACTGTATGGTCCTCAATGACCAATCCTTTATCACTCCAGGTAATGCCAGTGTCCTGAAAATGTTCCCAAGGTTATATGCCATTATGAACAGTTTAAGCCGGACTTCGTTCTCCTCAAATCCTTGGCAGCTGAGCCTTGTCCAGTTCAAGGCATATTTCCCTTCTTTTATCCACTGTTCACAGGTGCCCCTTTTATTGTAGAATTTCACCACCCGTCTATTATTCCATTTCAAACTGGTTACTATGTATCCGATTCGAGGGAATAATTCTCCCTCATGATGTTCTATCTTTGCAACTATTCTCCGTTCCTTTCCCCATGAGTCCGCACCATACCGGAAACTTACATATTTTGTCACCGGTTTATAGCTCGGTCTTCCAACAGGTCTCTTTGCAAATCCCTCAATCTTCTCCCACAATTTATTGTTCTCTTTTATCCGTATCGCATAATCAACCTTGAGTTCTTCACATAACTCAAACAACCCAGGTATTGCAAATGCCGCGTCCCCTCGTAACTTTACGGTCATGCCGTTCGCAGTATAATATCGTAAAAGAGGCTCCAGAAATTCCTTCCAACCGTCTGCACTGTGTACGTGACCAGGTCTCAACTTCACTTTCAAACATTCACCGTAATGATTGAATACGAACAACGGATGATAACACTTTAGACCAAAATGCCCGTTATAACTCGATAATTCCTGTTCCCCATACACTGGACTCTCTGAACTGTCTATATCCAACAGTATCTCCTTGCTTCTTCGCACAGAATCTATCTTCTTTATCCATTTCATTGTTATCTCATCCAGATTTTTTAGATTATTTCCGCCCAGCAGTATCTCCTTCTCAAATCTTCCTATGGTTGTCTCGCCTGCACCCGCTTTTTCCAGTGCGCGTTCCCCGATTACCGCTCTCATACCGGGGTCTTTCCTTAAGTCTTCTGCATCATTGGTGTCTTCATACCCTCCAAGCCTTGAGTATACCGACTGTCGCAGCAACCCTATCATTTCATGCTGAATATTTTTCCCATGCCTACTATCTTTGAGATATTCTTCCGCCATTTCTGTCAATCCCAGTTTCTCATCCATTTCCCGTATCGCTACCAACCCGCCGTCTGATGTTACCTGCGCTCCCTTGAAATTTATCCTTAACTTCTTATTGAATTTAACACAAAAGCACTTATTTTTGCTCTCACCCATTGGGTTCCCCTTTTCCGTCCACTTATTACCCAATAAAATAGGTGACAAAACGGCTTTTTGCAACATATTTTTCATCCCTATTTGGAGCTTCCAGGATAATGGCTGTAATATTTATCTTTTTTCCAGCAACGGCTGCTTTCACAAACGAGTAAGAATGTCCTTGGTAATACTTACGCATACGCCTTCTTCTGTTCGTACCTTCTGGTAAAAATCGCAATAAAGGCAGTTGTTTAGTTGCTTGGCGAAGGTACATTCAATTTTAGAGCCACTTATGGTTCCGGCAATTCCCCAGCAGGCCCTACCCCCATTTTGACCTGAATTAAGACCATTCGCTGTCAAAGACGTAGGCACCTTACACAATCCGAGTTCAGAAACTCTTGCGCCGTCATTCTCTCGTTCACACTTTTTGAATTCCCAACAGTTTTGTTTTGCCATTTTAACGTTTACTTGGATGAGCTTATAGAGTAGAATTATACACGATTATCCAATAATTTAGAATTGATTTGTAGGTAATAAATAGGTAACTGAATAGCAGGCTTATAATAATTCTTTGGGGGTTTACTGTCATCATAGAATTCAATTAATGAAGATATTGCCTACCCTGGCCTACAAAAAAAAGGATTTGATTAAAGCTGTTTCAATTTATTATAAAAAGTGTACATAAAATATTATGTTACCTTTTGGTTACCCGTGCTATTAGACTGAATTTGAACTATTTAGCGCTCCGATAGTATTTTATAAATATTGGAAAGTCGTCTTTATCTCCCAATCAAAATGGGTGTATCCTTTTCAAGGACGAAAGAATATGGCTCATGACCCTGTTGTTGAACAGAATTTAGACCGTATAATCCAGTCCATTGAGAACATCGGCCATGTGGGAGCATCGCCAGAATTAACCCTGAAACTCTTGGATATAATTAATAATACTAATGCAGATATTAATGAAATTGCTCTTTTTTTATCACGCGAACCGGCCATTTGCGCCCAGCTTCTTAAGCTTGCAAACAGTGCATATTTTTCGAGAGGAACTGAAATAAGAACAATATCCCAGGCAATCGTTCATCTTGGTTTGGATAGGGTTAACCAGCTTATAATGGCTATTGAAATGATAGGAATGTTTACCAGTAAGCGCTGGAATTACCATTTTGATGATAAGATGTATTTGAAAAGCAGCATAGCCGGTGCAATGGTTTGTGAGAAACTTGGGTCCCGATTAGGATTAAATGAGACTCATGGGCTTTTTATATCCGGGATGTTGAGAAATTTTGGTGTTCTTGTTATCAGGGAATATTTTCCAGATTTGTTCAATAATATTTACATTTATACCATAGAAAAGAAGTGTTCTTTTTCAGTTGCGTGTGCCAGCATTTGTGGCATAGAGCAACGTTATATAGGCTACCTTTTATTTACTCGCTGGAACATGCCATCAAATGTACTCGCTGTTTTTCAAAAAAACAGTGGCAAGATTGGGATATCATTAATTATTGAAAAAATTGTAGCATATGCTGATACAATACTAAAACAGCAAAATTACGGGCAATGGGACCAGTACTTTATGGAAACTGCCACGCCTTCTGATATGTTTGCCTTTGATGGTAAGGATTTTGAAGAATCTCTTCAACACACGTTTTCTGAGGTTGATGAATTTGTATCAGCATTTTACTAATAGCTTCTTGATATTAAATCAAAACCACCTATCATGCCTGGATGGCTATTGATATTATGAGAAAAGATAGCTTAATGCTTAATATTGCGTAAAAATAATTCAATATCTTCTCTATCCTTTTTAATAGTTTCTACGGCTTCTTTTAAAACTGCCTCAAGGGCTTCTGTATCCTTATTATTTTCAACTTTTATTTTTTTTACTTGGTTTTGATAGGTTTTAGAAAATATAAATTCTATGACCAAAATTGAGACTGCAATAAAAGATAATATTATATAGAGCCATTCATGTTTCATTGTAAAAATAGTATATTTGCGAAGATTAGCTTCCTGACATGTGGCTAATTTTAAAATGTTTGGAAAAAATGCAATCTTATTTATTTTCCCACCACATTCTGAAGTCTGCACTATATTTTTAGAATCCACTCACAGTATATATCATTAAGAGAACGGTCTTGTAATGGGTCATGACCCAGCTGTTCGCCAAGATTATATTTGAATTTTTCCATTTCAGTTATTTGAGCTTTTGCACATTCCAGCAAGTCGCAGAAGTCCGATACTTTCACTGGAATAATGTTATCCACCTGATACCGCCTTATTGCATAAAAAACCACTCTGGGGCCTTCAATCTTCAATGAAAAAGGTCCCCACCTTCATGGGGCATTGAAAACTGAATTCATCCAGAGCGGTTATTTAAAAAAGGCGCCATGCAAGACCACCATGTCATAACGCTCATCACTCATTCCACTCTTGCATTGTACCTTCACTACATTTCTTACTTCCACTTATCTTCCTTTATATATACGCGGCACCAGGGGTAGATATTACTTTAAAACCCCGTTCTGAAAATAAAAAAAATATCTACCGTCACAACCACCAAAACCTGCCCTCGTCGCCGCCCACCATTTCCTCTCCGCTCTCCCGTCCCTTTTCCAACTTTCCCCTCTATACCCACCTTTTTTTCAATACCCTCTATCCCCACAATAGTTAAAAAACCAGCCTATTCCCCTAAATAATCCACATAATCCACTCCTCCCTATCCATCTTTAGCCTCTTTTCCTATAAATCCCTCCATAGAAATTATGGTTTCAATGAGCATATTTATTATCTTATATACCATAGCAGGAATAGGCGTATCGGATACCATTGGAACCATATTCAGAATAGCGGCAATAGATTCATTGGAACCTTAGTCGAAATAGTCGTTTGAGCCGACATTGGAACGATAATCGGAATTGAGGCAATGGCTACCATAGAAACGATAATCTGAATGGTGGCTATAGTTTCAATTGGAACTATGATAGAAATTGAGGCTGATGCGGGTATTTTTTCGATTGTTTCTATGATTGCTGAAGCTGGGAATATTACGATGGTTTCTATGATATCTGATGCAGGTATTTTTATGATAGATTCTATGATAGGTTGAGCGATGAAGGGGATGAGAGTAGGTAAGGAGGCGTGAAAGGGTATTGGGGCGATGGTTGTGATGGAGGCTTTTGCAGGGATTGGGGCGAGGATTTTTATGGATGCCAGGATAGATATTGAAATAAATGATTTTATAGGTGATTTTATAGGTATTTTTGCAATGGTTGGAATATTGGGTAGATTAGAGGTAGAAACAATGGTTTGGATGGATGCTGGAGCGGCGGGTTTGGACTGTCTTTTCTATCGTCGTTTGAACGATTGTTGCAGGTTACGGGAAGGTTATAGGAATGATGCGGGATAGAACAGATAGAATAAGGAATGATTAAAATTACGCGTATTTGAGTAAAAAAAACATCCCTAAAAAGCATGCTTTCTCAATTTTTCCGACATGATTTCTGAATACTTTTTTTGAGTGAAAGGTTTATTTATGGAAAAAGCTATTTACGAAGAACGAGAGTTAGAACTGGAAATAGAGATAGAATTCGAACTTCGCCAAAATCAATTTTCCGTTGAACATCAGTTCATAACTATGCAGAATAATCACTTTGATAAGCAGGCTTATGCAGAATATATAGCGATTGTTAACAATGAATTTGATAAATTTAGTGACCCAATTTCATATGATGAGGCAATGGCGGCATTAGCTACTGAGTCCAAAGACTTTGAAGATGCGTTTTTAAAAGACAAAACACTTACAGCCTTTTTTTGTTTTAGAAATAGAGGCCTTAACACCTGGGACATTAACCGCAAGATTGTTAACCAATTATCCAATAGTTATATGAAGAAGTTTGTGCCAGAAGGAACATTATTTATTCCCGACATCCATATGGAAATATACAGAAATGCTGCAAAATTCGCAAAAGAAGATACAAGTATTCTGATAGTTGGTGAATCAGGAACTGGAAAATCTAAAATGGCCGAGTTTATTCATATGAATAGTGCGCGAAAAGGAGCCTTTAAAATATTTAATGCTGCATTATATTCCCAAAAACACTTGATGGAAATGGCTCTATTTGGGTCTGTCAAAGGAGCATTTACGGGAGTTGATGCTCACGATGGTTTAATTAAAGAAGCCGGAAATGGAACATTATTTATTGATGAAATAGATAAGCTTGAAATGGAGTTGCAAGGAATGCTTTTACATGTAATTGAATACAAAAACTATCGGAAGGTAGGGGATTCAAAAGATAGCATTGCTACTTGCAGATTTTTATTTGCAACAAACGCAAATCTTTGCGATTACGTGGAAAAGGGAATGTTTCTGCGTGATTTATACTTCAGAATCCAGCTGCCAGATATAAAGCTACCACCTTTTAAAAAATTGCCAAAACGCAGTTTCTTTTTTTACCTATTGAGGGGTTGCTTTAATAAAAAATATAAAAACATACTTGATACTGAACCCGAGTTACTTCAAAATTCGCTCTTAAGGTCGGCCTCACCTACTGATTTAAAATCGCCGGGCCGTAATGCCTTCATTAAATATATGAATAAGTATTATTCTCTCGCAAGAAATCAGACTGATGGTTTTAAAATATGGGACATCTACGAGTGGCCTGCAAATCAGCGTGAATTCATTATGTATTTTAACACAGCCATGATGAACGGTGATTGGAAAAGCTACTTCGATGGGAAAATAACCGATTCTATGGTAAAAGAGCCAACACAGCCTTATGAAGGTTATGCTGGAGCTAATGCATCATTGAACTCAAATAAAAATGGCCAAGAAAACGAAATTAGCGTGCCACTCAAAACTGAAATTAATGCAGAAATTATTGCGGGAAATGAAGAACTGGATGATAAAGGGTTTATGGTTGAAAAAGGTGGAGGGTACTTCTTTCCAGAATTTGATTACTGGCAAAAAAAAGATAAGCCGGGTGAAACCGTCTATTTGATAATAAATAATCCTGATTGCAATAGCAAGGATGGAATAAATCCAAAATATTTATATCCTCTTGAAAATCCTTCTGAGAAAAAAGATGGTGAGGTTTTAAATGAATTGGATGGCATTTCTGAACTAAAGGATTGCGAAGATTCCGGTGGTAGTTCAATGAATATTGATGATGGTACCGAGTCAGAACTTTTAATTGAAAACTCCGAAGCGGTATTAAAATCTCTCGATAAATTCATTAAGAAGTTGCGAGAGCGGTTAAAGAATGAAGAATATGATGGCATAGAAGAACGAGAGGAGCTTGAAGCTGAGTTAAAAAAACATGAAGATTGGCGAAAAAAGACAAAAAATGATGCCGGATATCGAGGAAAACCCAAAGGAATTCTATCCAGGCGGCAGAAAACAGTTAAGAGCATTTTAAATGATATAGATAGATTTATCGACAGAATAGATACATCACAGGAATCAGGGAAGAAGCTACAAGCATATTTTGAAGCGAATCGACCCAAGAAAAAAGATGGAAGGATATATTATTCCGGTAAAACATAGCAGATAAAACCCCAGACAGCCTCATTTAATAGAATTAAGCCTTCGGAAGTGATTTCGAGGGCTTTTTTTTTGAATTATTGCCCCCTCGTACCGCAAATACGAAATATCCTCAAAACCTGAGGATAAATTACCTCAGCTTTTGTGCTCCTTTAATCTATGCAAGCACTCAGAAAACAACCTTGAAAACCAAGAAAGGAGGGAAAACCAGATTCGAGATTACATTGGCAGCCTATGAAAACAATATAGCATAGGGTAATAAAAAACGCAACAAGTAGTTCAACCTTTTCAAAGGAGGTCTTTTTATGAACCAATCAGTTCCGGCAGCCAGCTCATCAGTTGGGTTTTTCACCGATGACCTTTCAACCGAACTTACCCCGAAGCAGCTGCGCGATATGTACAAGCAGCATCGGTCCGGTAAGCGCACAAAAACGCGTGATGAGTATCATGCCGAGATTTTGGGAATTATGCAAAACCTTGGCGTGTACCCTCTGCCCCTTCAGGTGGAGACTATGCAGACCTGTGCCGATGTGCTTTCGGTTCACAACAATTCACTCACTGGCAAAGTTAGTGCAGAGAAACTTGTCGCTGTCGGTCAGAAATTCACCGACCTGAAGGCAAAGCTTCAAGCAGCAACAGCGCCAGCCAATAATGAATTGGCTTCGTAATGTTCTATTAGTGCGCTGCACGTTGTAGTACACTCCAGCCCTGCGAATGTGGGGCTGGGGTTTTACTTACACTTTCAAAAGGAGGTACCTTTATGAAAAAGAACATATTATCGGACAGGTTCCAGAGCAAGCGATTGGTTATGGTTCGCCGAGATGACCGTAAGGCAAAGGATTTTTTTAAGTTCATGTTCTGTAATGAAAGTTTTATGAAGTAATATCTGATACCAGATTTTGGGCATTTCCTGCGCGCGTAAGAAATGCCCCTGTTTCTGTAATAAAATATAGAAGGAGGTTTTATCGGGAAGGGAGGACATCAAAACAATGATAACAGATAGCCAAAAAAATATGATGCAATTCCCTGAAATAGGAACTTATGAAGATGTCGCCAGCTGCCTAAAGCTTAGCAGAAAAACTGTCTACAAGACCGTATGCCTCAAAGAGTTCAAAAAAGGCATCTATCTGGGTCGTGGGCGCTTCAACATGGAGAAGCTTAAGAAATGCATCGAAAACGAAGGGACATACTTGAATGACCGTGATAAAAGAATTAAATTTTAAGGGCTACAATACCAGCCAAAAGGAAGAAAAATTATGAAATTTCTCTTTTGGCGGGGGCAATCGTTGTACTGCAGATACCCTGTTCCCGGCTATCCTAAAATTTATCGTCTTGGCATTTTTACTACTGGCACAAAGTCAGACATTGCTAAGTGTGAAAGATTAGGAGAACAGAAGCTTGCAGAGATAAGGGTAAAAGCTGCAGATGGTACGCTCTTTGAAAACAAACTGGTTAATCAAGTACATGCATGGCATCCTAAATTCTGGAGGCTGGTAGCTCGATATTGGTATTTTCATTTGCGCTTTAAGAAAAGTGGCCATAACGAACGCTATCACTTATTGCATTGTCTAAAGGCATTTGGGAATCGCTATGCGAATGAGATTTATCGTGAAGACGTTGAGTTATGGCGCAATAAGATGAAAATGGATGGAGCCTCTATTAATTCCATTAATAACAGGTTCTCTTATATGCGTTCCATTTACATCTATGCCAACAATGAGAACAACCCTGCGCGTCGTTTTCCTTACAATCCATTGCGTGGGATGAGAATTCTTCCTGGTGCAAACATCAGAACCTTTGTCCTGACAAAAGAAAAGTTTGAGCGAAATTATGAATATCTAAAAAAGAGATACTCAAGATTTGCGCTGTTTTATCTCGCATTATGGGAGACGGGACGAAGACCACAGGAAGTAGCTAAGTATGAATGGGAGATGGTGAGGGAAGTTATCATTGAAGGTGCATTGGTGCATATCATCTCCATTTCTCCTTCAATTTCCAAAACTTGCGAACCAGATACACTGCCTATATCAGACCGGCTATGGCGCGAGATTTCTCAACTGGGCTACCGACATGGTCTAATTTTTAGAAACCGAAAGGGTGAGCGGTGGCGGCAATGGTCATGCCACAAGATGAATCTGGAGAAAAAGTTTGGCGCAGATGGTGGTTGGATTAGAGATTGTAGACGTGGAATGATTACTCATAAGTGCGAGGTTGAAGGATTTGACCCTAAGCATGTGCAGGCGGTATCAGGCCATCGTTCGCAATCTGTCTTCAACCGATACCGGATTGGAAGTTTAGCAAATGTGGTTCGAGTGGTGAATCCAGGTACAAATCAGATACAAATACCTGATTTGGGGTTGAAAAGTGGCTAAATTCGCGTAATTTCGCTATATGATATGGTTCAGTAATCAAGCTTTGAATTATACTTTAGTATTCCTATAATGCTTAAATAACAGGGGGATACATCCATGAATAAAAAATTAGTCATCCATTGCACCGCCTTTGCGATGATGTGCCTTCTTCTCGCGGGATGGGCCTGCAATAATTCCACAAGCCCCAAAACCACCTCTAACCAGGCAATGGTGGTGCTCCAGCCCACAGCAGGACAGACTTTCAAAGCCGGGGATACAATGAAGATCAACTGGCAGATTAACGATACGAACGATATCAGCAGTGTGGTTGTGCAGCTCTACCGGGACTCATTGAATCACGATTCTCTCGCCACTACCATCACTGCCCCCGGTCTCGGTTCATTTCCAACTGCTACAACGAGCTATGCGTGGGTCATCCCGAGCACCACCGTTGCGGCCCACTATTATATTAGAGTTTACAATTATACTAATGCAACTTATCCACCCGCGGAATCTTCCGGAGTATTTTCGATCACCAATTAATAATTCACGAGGGATTTTATGCAGTATACCAAAAATATCGCGATATCCGTCATGGTTGTTCTGTTCTCGCTCTCCCTGGCCTTAGGCCAGAGCGTAGCTCCCGCGGCCTCGCCGGTCTCCCACGCCGCTTCAAAATCGACACAGAAAAAAGATCAGGACACGCTTATCGTCCTCGCCCGGATTACCGAAATCCCTGGAGCATTCCCGTCGAACGACCTTTACAATTACGTCTACATCATGAAATACCGGGTAATCAAAGTACTCAGGGGCACCTATAAGGGCCAGGAAATCCTGGTGGGTCATTACAACCCGCTCATCCCCCGCCGCCAGATCAAGGATCGGATGCGCCCGCTCGTGGGCGGCGACGTCGTAAAATTCGAGAAGGGAGCGCGGCAAAGGCTCGTACTGGTGATGCCGATCGAAAAGGTCTGGAAGGATGCGGTCGAGGACAATTACCCTGATTCCGATCTCAACAAATACTACGCACTCAAAGCGGACGTCGCCCAATAAATTCCGGCAGGCGAGGGTCCCGCAGGCGGGACAGGAGCCCCGATCATCCTGGATGCGAGGCTTTTAACGCATGGTTTTTTCGTCACATATTTTCCTCTTCTATTTCCTGCCATTCTTCCTTCTGGTGTACTTCCTACTGCCCTTCAAATGGAAGGGACTGTACGTAAAGAACGCCTTTATCACGATCATGAGCTACGTTTTTTACGGCTGGCTCGTTCCCTGGTTCGTGATCCTGATGTTCATTACAACGATAAACGACTATGTCTGCGGTTTGATCATCAGCGCACCCGGACAGGCCGAGTGGAAACGCAAAAGCGCCCTCATTTTCGCCATTGTCACCGACCTTTCGCTTCTGGCCTATTTCAAGTATTACATGTTTTTCATGTCCGAAGTGGTAAACCGGCTCGCCTTTCTTCTGGGCAACGGACCCCATGCATTTTCCATTGCCACGGTTTTGCTCCCCTCGGGAATCTCCTTTTATACCTTTGTCGGCCTGAGTTATACGATCGACGTCTACAAGGGTGAGGCAAAACCGGCGCGCAATTTCTCGGTGTTCTCCTGCTTCGTCGGACTCTTTCCCCACCTCATCGCCGGACCGATCATCCGCTATCGGACGGTTGCCGAGCAGCTTGATAACCGGGTACACTCGATACCGAAATTCGCGAGCGGTGTGGCGATTTTCAGCCTTGGTCTCGGCAAGAAGGTCATCCTTGCCAACGCGGTCGCTCCTATCGCGGACGCAGCCTTCGGCAGCAATGGTCCGGGCCTCGTCAATGCCTGGTGGGGGGTAACCGCCTATGCGTTTCAAATTTACTTCGATTTCTGCGGATACTCCGACATGGCGGTCGGGCTTGCGCGCATGCTCGGGATCGAATTCATTAAAAATTTCGACGGTCCGTACCAATCCCGCAGCATTACGATATTCTGGCAGCGGTGGCATATCTCGCTTACCAATTTCATCCGCGACTACCTGTACATCCCGCTCGGCGGGAATCGCGTCGGCAAAGGCCGCCTGTATTTCAACCTCTGCCTCTGCTTTTTCCTGAGCGGCCTGTGGCACGGCGCAAAATGGACCTTCGTGCTCTGGGGCATTTATCAGGGAGTATTCCTGGTATTCGAGCGGGTGCTGGGCAAAAAAACGCTCTATTACCGGGTGCCGGATTGGGCCCAGGTGGCGATCACCTTCGTCGTCGTCATGTTCGGCTGGGTGCTTTTCCGGGCGCCCGACCTTTCGCAGGCAGTCCACTACTGGGGCGCCATGATCGGAACGGCCCGGGGAGCCGCAACTGCGCCCATGCTCTCGGCCGAGCTCTTTACACCACGCCATATCGTCGAAATGCTGCTTTGCGCAGTGTTCGTCTGGCAACCGTTGCAGGCGCATGAATGGGTGCGGACCCTGACCATGCCCAAGGCGCTCCTCTGCACCGCCGTCCTGGTTCTGGCCATCTTTACCATGTTCACCCAGACCTATAACCCCTTCCTGTATTTCCAATTTTAGCGGGGCGCGCCATGGACTTCCTGAAACGCCTGCTTGCCGCTCCACTCATCGTCGTTTTCCTGGCGGTCATCTTTGCCGTTCCCCTTGTCCAGGCCATCATGGAGCTGCACCGGGGGAAGAACATCCAGGCACTCGAAATTATCGAAGACCTCACCGTCACTCCCTATCACAATGCAAATAAAATGCACCGCCTGGCCGCCCGCGCAGGGGGCTACCTCGACTCGCTCACCGGGGTGCTCACCGCTCCGGCCGACTCATCGCACGACCGCGCCGACCTCCTTGTCGATGATGCGATTGCCAATATCGAGGACCTGAAGAGGGCGGTCGTTACCAGGAACCGGTACGTTACCGCCGATTCGCTTGTTCCCGCAGTATTCCGGCTCGACTCCCTTGCCGTGCGCCTTGCCGATTTCGGCCGCGACCTCCACGACGCACCGCAACCCCGGACACTTGCCGACATTTCCGCCCTGCGAGCCGTAACCGACTCCCTGACAAAAGAGTACCCGCGACGGTCGCTCTTCGCCCTCCCCTTCCTCGCGGTCGGCGGATGGCGCGACATTCTCTGGAACGACCACTATGTGCGGCCCTACGAGAAAGGACTCGAAAACTCCTCGGTTTTTGCCGTTACGGGAAGACCGGCCATGCAGTTTGTCCGCTACCTCCTGTTCCGCGACCTCGGCGAAAAAGGCGTCCTCGGCAGGCACGGCTGGTTTTTTTACAAGCCCGATGTGGACTTCCTCGTGAAGCCCGATGTGCTCGACCCGCGATCGATTGCGGTCGATCCGAACGATAAGTTGCTGACCGACAATCCTGTTGCGGCAATTGTCAAATTCAAGCAGCAGCTGCAGAATGCCGGCATCGATCTCCTGATGGTCATCATGCCGGGCAAACCGAGCATCTACCCCGACCTCCTCGCTCCCGGGATCCCCCCTTCGGCGGCCGGGATGCTCAGCCATTCACAGCACATGATGCGCGATCTCCGGAAAGCCGGGGTCGAGGTGCTCGACCTCTTCGGTCCCTTTGCGCAGGAGAGGCTCCGCGATGCCGAGGCCGGCGACTCTCTCTACCTCCGCGAGGACACTCACTGGAAAGGGCGCGCCGTTCGTCTCGCCGCCCGGGTGCTCGCGAAGAGGATCGAACAGTATCCCTGGTATCGCCCCGGGTCGACCGAATATGCGATCGATACCGTAACCGTCGAGCGCACCGGCGATGTGGCGGTCATGACAACCCTGCAGGCGCAGGCGGTACACCGGTTCTATGGCGGGTTTGAGCCGGAGAAGACCCGCTGCTACCAGGTTTACCGGATCACGCGGGATTCGTCCGGAACTGTTACGGATCGATCGCTGTACAAGGACGATTACCATACCTCGCCGATATTGCTCCTGGGCGACAGTTTCTCGCGAATCTACGAAACCGACGAGCCGCGAAGTGCCGGCTGGATAGCCCACTGCGCCTTCGAGCTGTCGCAGCCAATTGCGTCTCTTGTCAATGATGGGGGTGCTTCGACCCTGGTGCGGCAATCCCTGGCCCGCAACCCGAAGCTGCTCAAGGGGAAAAAACTTGTTGTCTGGGAGGTTGTCGAAAGGGACTTCAGGTTTGGCGAGAGCGGGTGGAAAGATGTGGCAATTGATATTAGATAGGCCTTTGGTGGGGAACCATTCTCAATGCCTATGGTGGGGGACCCGCTCAGGCGGTTCCCCCTGGCCTGAAGCCGCGAAAGGCACGCGTCTTCAGGCACACCCCTTCCTGCGGAAGGGGGAGGCGATGTTTGCCTGAAGTCAAACGCTCTCCCCCTCCCGCAACGCTCACATCTGGTTGAAAAAACAGGAGGGAAAGAAGGCTTCAGACCATAGGCTTCAGGCCTCAGGAAAAGATACCAAAACGATCTTTTTTTATTTGCTTTTTATGTGGTTTCTACTTAATGGAGGCGTTGCGGAGGTAGGCGGGCGCCTGCTGAGCAAAGCGAGGCAGGCATAGCCGCGTACCTCCGCAGGA
Organism: uncultured Fibrobacterota bacterium; assembly: GCA_963803935.1. Lineage (GTDB taxonomy): Bacteria > Fibrobacterota > Chitinivibrionia > Chitinivibrionales > Chitinispirillaceae > BOG-1184. The sequence goes on from CAWDOZ010000142.1 coordinate 21,497, forward strand.
GGGGGTGAGTCGGAGACGCGGCTTTGCGCGGCTCCGACCAGGGGGAACCCGCGTAGCGAGGTTCCCCACCAGAAAACCTTGCACCGTCACTGGAAGCACTATTCATGAACTCCCGCATTTTATTATCATCTATTTGGGTTCTTTTAATCTTACAGATTACCAGTAGCTCCGCGCCCTATCAAACGCTCAACAAGGATTTCAACCGCTGCACTTCGCGGGCGATGGTTCGCCGCGTCACCCTCCCCACCGCTGCAAATCTCGACGATGCAGCATGGCTCGCAAACCCTGTCCGGTACGATCCGCAGGTTTTTCATCCAAAAAAACCGGCAGGAAAAATCACCCTCGCCAATTGTACCTACGGCGGCGCGATCGCTTCGCCGTGCACAGCCCTTTCGCAGACACCCCTTACCCAAAGCGAAATAGAGCAGCCCTTTGCATGGGATCCGCTGCAGAACCGGATCTGGGAGTTGACCAAAACCGACCTTTTCGCGAAAACTACCCATGCGGTAAATGGACAGAAATGGGCGGATTCGTCGGTCTATTCACCCTACCAGGAGATTGCCTGCGCCTTCGTGCACGGCACCGGCGACACCGCGACGCTCTGGGTTAAAATTGAATTCAAGCCGTGGGTATCCTTTACCATAGGCCTTGCCGATGAGGACCGCGACGGATTCCGGGTTTGCTACGGACGCGTTGAAACGGGCGATATCGATAAGGCCGGGCTTAAAAAGGCCATCGACTGGATGCTTTCCGATTATGCAAAGATAATTTTGACAAAAGACCAGGTCGTCGACTGGGCGAATACGCTCGCCTCCTACTGGTACCCGAAGTTCAATACCGACGTTGTCGACATGACCGGCATGCCTTCCTGGCCGACACCTGAAACGGAAAAGGAAGTTCGTACCGGATTGCAGGGACTTTCCATTGCAAATCCGCTCGTCGTCATCCGCGGGAACCCGTACGGAAAGCCGATCTATAACGTTTTTGTCGTCGATTTTCCCGATTCCGGCATAGTGCAAGCTCCGGCAACTCCTGCACCGGCAGCGGTTCCATCCCCTGAACCGGATTCTACCCGGCCGGTCGCTGGGACTGCTCCGGTCTGGGGGGCGGTCACCGACAACACTCACCACGTCGTTGATTCTGCATACCTCGGCGACTATACCGACCTGGCAAAGCAAGAGGAGCGGTTCCGCCGCGCCAACCTCGATTATCTGAACAGCCTGCCGAAGGATCAAATGGCGTTCGCCGGGAAGGACGGCTGGCTCTTCTTCCGGCATGAGATCGAGTACCTGAACGGCGGCGACCTCTCGGAGCAGCCCGACAGTGATAATCCGCTCGTACGGTTGCGGGAGTTCAATGCACTCCTTGCAAAGCAGGGAGTCACCCTGCTCTTCTGCCCGGTCCCGAACAAGTCGGACGTTTACTTTGAAAAACTTCCGGCCGGAAGCGTACCCCCGGAATCGACGATTATCAACCCGTACGGGCGGAAATTCCTGACCGATCTTGAGCGGGCGGGCATCGGGGTCATCGACCTGCTGCCGGTATTCCTGTCGGCAAAGCGGGACGATGCAGGTTCACCTGAGGCGCTGTACCAGAAGCACGATACCCACTGGACCTCGCGGGGGCTATCCCTCGCTGCAAAGTGCATTGCCGCACGGATTCGCGCCCTTCCGTGGTATGGCGCAGCGGCGACATCGCCCATCCGCTATAGCTTCCGGGACACCACCTTCCCGCGGCTGGGAGATCTGGTCGACAAGCTGCCCGAGTCGCAGCAGCCGGCCTTTCCCGCCGACGAAATCAGCGGCCAACAGGTGCTGAACCCCGACGGCACGCTGTACAAGGCTAACAACCCGGATGCGCCGATCCTGCTCATCGGCGACAGCTTTACCGGCGTATTCGAACTGATCGACTGCAAGGGAGCGGGCGTTGGCGCCCATATCGCGGCCGAGACCGGGCTCCCGGTCGATATCATCACGAGCTGGGGCGGCGGACCGCTCGTGCGCGACAAGATGCTCAGGGCGAGGAAAAAATTACTGGGAAAGAAAAAAGTTGTCATCTATTTAATGACGGCGCGGGATTTATATAAATATTCGCAACATTGGAAGCCGGTTGAGGAAAAATAATTAAGTCAAATTCCTCTGGCAGGGGAACCATAAAAATGGTTCCCCCACCAAAAGCTGAAGGATCGGGTCAATATTTACTATATTATGCAATACCAATCTTTTATAGGAGCCAAAACATGCTTGCTCGAACCAGCATAATTCTTACCCTTTCCACTGCCTTCATTTTCGTTACTTCAATATTCTCCCAGGAAGCCCCGCTCGGATCGATCTCCTCTATGAGCGGCGATGAGAAGAAGGCGCTCGAAGACCTGAAGGGACAGATCTCCGGAAAAATCGTCTGGTCCAGCTCACGCGTCAATACAAAACACGATATCTGGATCATGAATGCCGACGGCTCCAACCAGAAGCAGCTCACCGTGAAACCGAACAACGTGGACTGGTTTCCGCGTTTTTCGCCGGACGGAAAGACGGTCCTTTTTGTCCGCAGCAAGTCCGGCTGGGTCCCGGAAACCGATGCCGAGATGTTTGAAAAATGGGACCTCTGGACAATCTCTACCGACGGCAAGGGTGAAAAGATGGTCGCGCCGGACGCGGTCTGGGGAACCTGGCGCCCTTCCGGCGACTCGATCGTCTTCGCCCGAGGGCCGAAGGTATTCATCAAAAAGCTCGACGGGACCGATGAGAAGGAGATATTCGACGTCGAGACCCATTTCAAAAGGGGCGCCTTTGCCCAGCAGCCGGAGCTCTCGCCGAACGGGAAGTGTCTGGCCCTCACGCTTCGCGGCACGGTCCGCAAAACCGGCGTCTGGAATTATGAAAAAAATGAATTTTACGAAACCGGCGGCGGGTGCGAAATGGACTGGTTCCCATCCGGTAAGGGGGTGTACCGGATGAACGAAGGAACCGGCAACGGCGGTACCGAGGTCCTCAAGATCGACCTCGACAGCAACGGGAAGCCGCTCAATAAAATCGGGGGATTGTCGATTCCAAAAGAAATGCACTTTATGGACCTGCCGGGCAGGAGGTCGCATGAATATTTCCCGAAGGTCGATCCCACCGGGACCTGGCTTGTCTGGTGTGCGACCCAGTACGGACACGAGCACGATATTGCCGACTATGAGGTCTACGTCTGGAAAACAGGTACCGACGCTAAAAGTGCCGTGCGCCTGACGTTCAATACGGCGAACGACCGCTGGCCCGATATTTTCCTGGCTCCGCCGGCGCTCAAAACCGGTGCGGACAGTTCGGCCAAATAACCAGTACATTGATCCGCTTCCTGATGTCAGGAGTGTTTTTTGTTTTGCTTTCAGGAAATCAGGAATTCCCATCTCCATCTTGAGGGATGAGGCGGAAGGGTTAAAGATCCGGAAATATTGGCATCGAAGAGACTCTTCGGCGGATACTCTCAAAGGTTGGAAGGATCACAAATGGATAACGCGCCGAAACCTGAAGCCCCCTCACCGGAGCCCGACAAAAAGCCCGCACTCAAGGTAGTGCTCAACCGGCGTAACACCAGGGTCAATCAGTTCGCCATCATCGGCATTCTCGTGCTGGTGGCGGCGGCGATTCTCCCCATTGTGAAAATATTCTTCGTCCCGGTGGTGGTCGCGGCGACACTCTGCACGCTTTTTTACCCGGTCTACCGGGTTATCCTGAAAATCGTCGGCAACCGCGCCGGTCTCGGCTCGATCCTGTGCTGCCTCGGCATCCTGCTCTGCTTCCTCGCCCCGACCTACTTCGTCGTCTACCTGGTCCTGAGGCAGGCGTTCGGGCTCTACCACTCCATCGGTCCCGTGGTTGCCGATATCGTGGCAAAGGGAAGTTCCAGCGTGGCATTCACGCACCTCAAAAACCTGCCGGCCTACCAGAACTTAGGCCTTGACAATGTCGACCTCACGGTTCCCATCCAGCAAGGGGTAAAAACCGTCCTTGCCGCTGGGACCAATGTTCTCACCAGGACTTCCTCAGGCGTGCTCGCGCTCGTTGCCAGCATTTTCGTGATGTTCTTTACGATGTATTACTTTTTCAGGGACGGCGAAAGACTGGTCACCCGGCTCAAATACCTCGTCCCCATCCGCGGCGACTACGAAGACATGATCATCGCCCGGTTCCTCCTCATCTCCCGCGCAACGGTTATGGGCACGGTGTTTCTCGGCCTTCTCGAAGGCAGCCTCGGCGCCATCACCCTCCTCGTGTTCGGAACCAAGGCATGGCTCATGTGGGGCTTCATCATGATTATCCTCGCGACCCTCCCGTTTATCGGCACCTGGGTCGTGCTGGTTCCCGCCGGGCTCATCCAGATTTTCATGGATAATACCTGGCAGGGGTGCACCATGATCTTCATGGGGCTCATTGTCATCGGCAACATCGATAACTTCCTGCGCCCGCGAATCGTGGGCCGCGGAGCGAAGCTCCACGACCTGGTCGTCTTTTTCTCATCGCTCGGCGGCATCGCGGTATTCGGTGTCATGGGTTTCATCGTAGGTCCGGTCATCGCTGCCCTCTTCATCTCAGTACTCGACATTTACGGAATGGAATTCGAGCGGCACCTGAAGTAGTACGCAACCGGCCTGGCCTCAGCTCCCCTGAAGAACAAATATCCTCGCTGCATTGCGGGTCGTGCACTCCGCAATTGCTTCCGGCGTGCATCCCCTGATTTCCGCAAGTATCCCGGCTACGGCAACAACGTTTGCCGGTTCATTTTCTCCCGGGGCAACGCCCGGCGGGCAGAGGTCCGGTGAGTCAGTTTCGATGAGAAGCCGGCCGGCATCCACAAGAGCGGCTGCGGCACGGCCCCTGAGGTTGCGGTCGTAGACGATCGATCCGGAAAAGGAAAGCGAGACGTTCATGGCTGCAAGTTGCTTAATGAGATCGACCGGCCCGGAGTAGGAGTGGATCGCCCCGCCGCACGGAAGGCCGCATTGCTCCGATAGAATATTCATCATGTCACCCCACGCCTTGCGGCAGTGGATCGAAACCGGCCTCCCGAGTTTTCGCGCCAGTTTGAGCTGGGCAATAAATACCGCAGCCTGATCGGCATCTTTCCGGTCTTCGGTCGCATGATCGAGGCCGATCTCCCCCACTGTTGCAAGCGGAAATGCACCCAGGAGCGCTTCGAGCTTTTCGAGCCAGTCGGGGGTTCGCTCCCCGATAAACCAGGGGTGAAGTCCGAAAGCAGGGAGTATCGCGGGATATGCAGCGGCCAGAGTTGCAACCGCCTGCCAGTCCGACGGTCCGGTTCCGCAGCAGAGCGCCCGCGCAACCCCGGCCGCTCCGGCACGGGCAAGGATGGCGTCAATCCGGGCGATACAGCGGGGGTCCTGGAGATGGGAATGGGAATCGAAGAGAATCATCTAATAAAAATAGTGAGCGGTGATGGGTATTTAGCTTTTGGCGGGGAAACCATTTCATGGTTTCCCCGCCTGAGCCGAATGATATCGCCGCGCCTAAAACGACGTGAACTTGTAGTTAAAGGTGTGCGCTGAAGAAATGACCTCAAGGAGATAGGTTCCTTTATCCAGCTGCGGTAGCTTCATAAGATAATGTGAAACTCCGCTGACTTTCCGGTCTTCCACCATGCTCCCGGAAAGACCCAGGAGCCGGATCCTGTAGGAAGTTGACGGATCGGGAAAGATCATCTCCAGGGTGCGAGCATCCTGGGCATAGGTAACGTGAAGCACCTGGCTTGCAGGTGCCGCTTCCCGTGCAAGCGTTCCCGTCTGTGGCGGCGATGTTACCGTTATGAGATTCTGTGCCGCATTGAGCGTTGCGGTGAACTGGGTCAGGTTGGTGGTTGCCGGTCCCTGGAGCAAATTCCCCATATCGTCGAATACCGATCCATGGCAGGGGCAGGTACAGACTTGACCGACAGGAAGGGGGATGACACAATGCTTATGGGTGCAATCGGAGAGGAAAGCGGAAACTTTGGTCGCCGAATTGCGCACGACGATCATTTGAAAGGTACTCTCGGAAATCGTCACGTACATTGAACCCGCGCTGCCGGTGTCCGGGGTGAGCAGGGCGCTGTTTGCCGAATTGGTTAGATCGATCGTAACGGTACTGATGGCAAGGTACGGCCCTGCAGGGGCCGACCAGGCATTCACATCCAATAACCCTACCGCAACCACTGCCTTCGCAGTGTTGGCGAGGAAATCTCTTCGCGGCATTCCTTCGCAGTTAGTATCCATAATATCCTCCAATTAATTCTTACAAGGTTCTCATCATTGCGCCATAATGGCTTGCATCGTAATCTGCTGCTGCGCAAACCGGATAATCGCGGTATACGCTCCGGGCTGCAACCCGGCTCCGGGCAGTGAGATTCGTTCGAGACCACCGGTTGCGGTACCCTGCACCTTCGCCACGGTGCGACCGCTCATATCCGTAACGGTGATGTCGTAATTTCCTGCGCGGCTGAATGCGAGCGACAGGGAGCGACGTTCCAGCTTAAGACTGGTCACAAGCGGCCCACCGCCGGTTTGCTCGCTTCGGCCCAGGGTTGCAGTCCCCTGCGGGTGCAGCAAGCCGTAAACGACGACCGAATTGGTCGTGGGAACATAAACCTTGCCGTTGACAACCATCGGCCGGGCAAACTTGAGCACCGGGCTTCCGAGTGTATCGCGCTTGCCTGCCGCCTGCCCGCTGCTCCACAGCAGCGTGGAGACGTTCGCCGCATTGTATGCGTACAGGTGGTTATTGACATTGGTGCCCCATACGATTCCGCTTGAGTCGCCATTGGCGGACACCGTAATCGCCCCCGCGCTGTTCGTTTGCTTCGGCGAACCCGACGATTGCGGCGTGGTATTGAAGGTGGTGCCGTTGAAGGTCCAGGCCTTCAGCACATCGCTACCGGCCCACATATATAAAATATTGTTCCAGAATACGCCAACCGCATCGCCGCCTCCGGGTTCCGTGGGCGTCGCATTGTCGATACGCTGCACGATGCTGTCGGCCGAGGTGTTAAGCCCGCCGAGGCTGTTCTGGTTCATGAGGTAGAGAGAGCCTCCCTTGCCGCACGCCGCGCAGAGCGTTGTCCCGGGAATAAGGAGACAGCTGCTTGCCAGATCATAGTCGTTGGTGTTAAGCGTCGAATAATTATACGCCGTAAAATAGCCAAGAGGGTTGAGGAGACTGTCGAGCTTTACCACCGAAAGGCCGTATTCTCCGGCACTGCCGGCAGTGCCGTTACCGACAACGCAGAAAACATTCGCGCCGTCGCTCGTGAGGCCGCCGCCCATCTGCCAGATCGCCCCTTCACTGCCGTTGGGGGTCGTGTTGAAGGTCGAGGTCAGCGCCAGGGTCGATTCGGCAAAGGCAAACAGCCAGCCGTGATAGGTGTTCGCATCGCAGTGCGAGCCGGATCCGATGTAGATCCGTTTATTGGCAAGCAGCAGTCCGGGACGGCAGAAATGATACAGGGCGTTGTACCCCACTTTTCCATTTACCGCACCGGCGCCGGTCCCTGCAACGGAATCGACAATGGTAACCGGCGGAATCATATCGGTTCCGTTGGTGAGATTCAGGGCGTAGAGCTTCTGGTAGTAGGCGCTGCTTTCCTCAGTCGCCGCCTGAACGAACACGGCCCCGAAGGCACGGTCGATCACCGGGGTCGCAGTAATCCCTACCGTGGGCTGGAGATTGACGCATGAAATAGTCTGCGGCGTCGGCAGTTTCCGGTGCCAGAAGGTATCGGCCGCAGCGCTGTCGGCATTGAATGCGTAAACGCTGTTGTTCTCGGTGCAGACGATGAGAACATTATGGACACCCCCGGCAATGGGGAAATTCTGCAGGTAGAGCGGCTGCGCATAGACATTGCCGTCGACGGATTTCGTGAACAGCTTGCCGAAGTTCGCGGTATCGACATTAGCCGGCGTTAAAATCGTTTCCGCGGTGTTGGCGCCGGTGCAGGCGAGGTCATATTGACATTTGGTTACATCGAGGGCATGGCCCAGACCGCAGAATGACAGCAAACCAAGCGCGACAGCGCTGGAAATTTTTGTGTGATGCATGGTACTCCCCGGGAGAAGGTGTAGTATTTATAATTGTACTTCATAATTTTGCTGCCATTGAGAATTATTAGAGCGATTTTCCAGGCCCTACGTTATTTCCACAACCGAACCGGATAAATAAGCAAATGTTGTGCCGTTTTAACAGCGTGTTATTTTTTTGCGTCCTGCGGTCGTGACAGAAGTTTACTTAAGATGGTCGGCGGGAGGTCCATTCCTGCTCGAAGCGCACATCCGAGGGCTCGCCACTACAGCGATACCGAAAGAGCCTGCCCCCTTTGAAGGGAAATATATATGAGCGGGCGATACCTTTAATCCAGGTAATTACACCTATCGGCTTCAAGGAAGAAATTCAGGCGATGTCATTAAATTGCGGTGTATTGAAAGATTAAACTTTTGGATTGGTAGAAAATTTTTCTGGCGCGCATTCCAAATTATTATACCTGTGGAACCGATCTAAAAGCTTTCAGAAGGCGGACCTCGGGTTTCGGGTTCCCCCAGATCGGAGCCGCGATAAGCCGCGTCTCCGACTCGCCTCTTCCTGCGGAGGTAGAAAACGCAGGTGAAACCGATAAAAAAGGGATCGTGTGGCCTGGACCTCTGATCCAGGGGCGTTTGCATTTGCAAGAACCCGTGAGGGCACGGCACGCCGTGCCCCTGCAGATTCATAAATCCAGCGCAACCCCATAGGGCGCCCTTAAAAAATCTTTTATGCTTTTTCTACCTTAAAGGAGGGCGTTGCGGCTTCAGGCAAGGGGGAACCGCCGAAGGCGGTTCCCCCACCAAAAGCACCAACTCTAACTACTTAATTGTATCTTCCGATAACTTTAATTATATTCTTGGTATCACTCCGGCTGAGTACCCTTCAAAAAACCCTCAAGCCCTCCTCTGAACCGTAGGGCTCCCCCTTCTTTGAAGATGTGCCATCCGGAGTGATTTTTTTTGTACCGGTTACCGAGAGCCCGGTATTGCCCGACAACCTGCTATGCCCCCTTCGCCTCGCCCCCTGCCCTCTCCTAAATGAGATGAAGAATCGAAATTGGCGTGAGACTTCTTCGCGAATGACTATACGAACCTTTTTATTTATTACATCAATAATTACGGTACCGGCTTTTATGTTCGGCACTCAAGCGATAGCTGCGGATCCGCCGCCATCAACGAGTAAGGACTCCGACTCCGCAGTAACCTTACCTCCGGTATCAGATTACAATATTACCGTTATCGGGCATGCCGGCTCGCTTACTTCGCCCTCCCTGAACCAGGCGACCCAGAAGAAAAAAGAAGTCCCTGGCGCCTATTCCATCCAGGGCGTTGGTCCGATGTATCGGGGACGCGTCTCCAACATGAACGACCTGTTCCAGAACGCTCCCGGACTGGTAATGCTCTCGGAAAACGAGGTAGAGGTGAGCAAGGTCTTCATTCGCGGCTCAGGAGTTTATTCCGAAGACGAGCCGGTCGGAGTGCAATATCTGATTGATGGATTGACGTTGAATCAGGCAGACGGAGAAATGATCCTGGAGGACCTCGACATGAGCACCTTTAAATATTCCGAGGTTTATCGAGGTGCCGATGCCCTGCAATACGGGGCGCTGGGCCTGGGCGGGGCGATCAATTTTGTTCCCCGCACCGGGTACGACGCCCCTGCAGGCCAGGTCCGTCTGGAGGCAGGCAGTTTCGGTTTTTTGCGCGGCCAGGCAAGTTCCGGCGGGGTGCAGGGGCCGTTTGATTATTACGTTTCTATCTCGGGCCGTTCCAGTGAAGGCTACCGCGAACACAGCGAGGAGAGCACCGAACTGCTTTTCGGCGATTTCGGCTATAAAATGAGCAGCACTCTTGAAAACCGGCTCTATCTCATTGCCGACCAGACGGACCGCCAACTGCCTGGAGCTTTGTCGCAGCAGCAGATGGATTCGAATTCCCGGCAAGCCGAGCCGGCCGCAATTGCGGAGAACTTCCGCAAAGACTGGCAATATGTGCGTCTGGCCGACAATCTGGCGTATAAATCCGACAGCACGGATGCCGCTGCCGGCGTATACTGGTGGCATCGCAATGCCTACGAACCGAATCTCTACATCCCGGACGCGTATTATCAGGGCATCGGCACTTTTTATGCGGACGACTTCGGCGCCTCGTTCAATGGCTCCACCCGCTGCGACTTTTTGGGCGGCAGAAACATCGTCACCGCCGGATTCACTCCGACTGCGGAACGGGAAAGTGACGCTTACTATGCCAACGACAGCGGACAGCAGGGCGCTCCTACGGGACAGGACATCGAATGGTCGCTCAATGCAGTCCTTTACGGGCAGATACAGCACTATCTGACAAAGAAACTATCGCTGGTGATGGGCATGCAGGCCGCCTGGGTGGATCGGAATTTCAACGATGGATTCACTAATTCAATTCCGCAGGACCTCAATCAGTCGAGCAATCTGGTATTTCGCACCCTGAATCCCAAGATCGGGCTGCTCTATGAGCTCAGCGACAAAGACCAGCTCTTTGCAAATTTCAGCCGAACCTGGCAGCCTCCGTCCTTTGACGACATGGTCGAATTCGATAACGGCCCCAATACCAGTCAGGCCTTCACACCGCTATTGCCGCAAAAGGCCTGGACCGCGGAAGCAGGTGGCCGCGGCGAGGACGGCCGCTTCAAATGGGAGGTATCCCTCTACCATTCCTGGATGTATGACGAACTGCTGGATGAGTACAACCCTAAAACCGATGCGGAAATCGGCGGCGTCAACATTGCCAGGTCATATAATCAGGGCGTTGAGGCCGGGCTGGATATCAGGTTACCTGGCTCGATTTTCGTCAGGGAAAACAAGGCTCATTTCGGAGACAGCCTTACCTTGCGCCAGAACTACACCCTGAGCGATCTTCATTTCTACAACGATCCCTTCTTCGGCTACAATCGCATCGCCGGAGTTCCGGTTCACGATTATGAGGCGCAGCTGTTGTACGAAACCCCGGGCGGCTTTTACGCGGGGCCGAATCTGCATTGGAGCATAACGCGTTATCCTGTCGATAACAGCAATACTCTTTATGCTCCGGCCTATGCCCTGATCGGGTTTAAAACCGGCGTGCAGCTGGGGAAACGAATTTCGATTTTTGTTGAGGCGAAGAATTTGTTGAATGAACTCTATGCCTCCTCCGTGGATCCCATTTCCGATAATATTGCAAACGGGGGCACCGCTTCCCGGAGCGCCCTCGTTTTTCATCCCGGCAATCCCCGCTCTTATTACTCGGGAGTGAGCTTTAGTTGGTAAGCCTGCGGGCAAAATACTTAAAAACTTCCGATTTTCAATCAATAAATAGCGCATTTTTCTTATACCGCCGGGCAGAGCCTGCGGCGGAGATACATCGGAAGGGGTTGGATGAGGAAAGCACCCGCTTTTTTTGTTACCATATTGTCATTGACGGCCCTGGTCATGGCGGAAACGCCCGCTCCGGACAGCGTAGCGATGTTCACCATCAAGGGGGTCGCGGTAGTGCTCGGCGGCTTCGTTGAAGGCGCCGGGATCTATCGCTCAGCCAACACGAATTCGGATATCGGCACCCCATTCGGAAGGATTCCGCTCGGCAATTCAGCCGGCTTTTACCAGGATGAAACAGAGTTCAGCGCGCGAAGGACCAGGTTTTCCCTTCGTGCCGCGGGCGACTTTGACCCGAACACCCATCTGAGCGGCTATTACGAAACGGACTTTCTTGGCGCGGCAAGCACGGCCAATTCAACAGAAAGCAACTCCTACAATCTCCGGATCCGTCATCTCTTCGCCGAGATCGACTGGGACAATCTCGGACTACGCCTCATCGCGGGCCAGACCTGGTCGCTCGCCACCCCGAACAACAACGCCAGCGTTACGAATCCGCTGCCCACGGGCCTGAACCTCCTTATCGATAACGCATGCGTCGTGGGCGCAACCTGGACCTGGCAGCCCCAATTTCGTATAGTCAAGAGCTTCGGCAAGGCGCTTTCGCTAGCCGTATCGGCTGAAAATCCCCAGACGACCGTTGCAAGCCAGCCCAACAGCGTTCCGGTCAACTACGCGAACAACCAGGGGCCGGGCGCCAACTTCTCCGTGCCCCTGTCGGTAAACGCCCTCCCCGATTTCGTCGGGAAAGTCGCCCTCGATCCCGGCTGGGGGCACTTCGAGGCCTTTGACCTTGTCCGCAACTTCAAAAGTAACATGAAAACAAGTACCGGTTCCCTGACCGATACCGGCATCACGACAAATGCCGTCGGCGGCGGCGTCATTCTTCCGATTATTCCGGGGAGGATGAGCCTGGTGGCCAGCGCACTCTTCGGCTCGGGTATCGGCCGCTACGGCTCGGCACTGCTCCCGGATGTGACCCAGAACGAGCAGGGCATCGACCTTCCCCTCAACGGCTCGCAGATGCTCACCGGCTTGAATTTAACTCCGTCGGCCGACTGGACCGTGTACGGCTTTTACGGACAGGAACAACTCAATCAGCTGAGTTTTACCAATGCCGCAGGCGACACCGGGTATGGCTACGGCAGCAATCTCTACAACAACGCCGGCGCAGACAGCCTGGGCGGCACGGTTAACGGCAACATCCGTAAGATTTCCGAGATTACTGTCGGCGGGTGGTGGAAGTTCTACCGGGGGAAGATGGGAAATATGCAGGTCGGGGTGCAGTACGGTCATGTCAATAATTATTACTTTAATGTCATCAAGGGCGGGGCGCCGACGGCGATTGAAAATATGGTTTTTGTGAGTATGCGGTATTATTGGTAATAAGCTTCTCATTTATCGGTCGCAGAGCTCGATGTTCTGCAACAACCGTGGAATGCCACCAGTATTTAACATTTAGTAGTTTTTTTGTCAATACTAAATTATTGCAATTAGTTCCACTGGATGCACACGGCAATATTCGGGATAAAGGGTGCAAGGTGGCGGAGGTGGATCTTAGTATCACCCACCAGATTAAGAGATTCATATTCCTAAGACCGGTATTTCATTGGAGTTAAAAAGGCATTGAACTTACAGAAGTTTGCAAGGTGAATTTATTTTCTTCCAAGAATTACAGATTGCATTTAAATGATACAAATCGATATTGATTCTACTTAGTTCCCTTCCAGCGCCTTAGCAACCATCTTAATCAACTGTTTCGGTCCAAATGGTTTTTGCAGCGTGAAATCCGCGGTATAGTAGTCCGCCATGCCCAAGAAGCTTTCAGCCCTGTCGGTGCCGGACATTGCAATTATAGGTACGGTGGCATTCTCCTGCCGGACGAGTTTTATTACCTCGATACCACCCATGACCGGCATGGAAATGTCGGTAATAACCAGGTCAAAATGCAGAGCCCTGAAAGCATCAATACCGTCCTTACCGTTGACGCAGGCTTTTACGGCATATCCCGCATCCTCCAATACGGTGCAAAGCATATCGCTCATCGTTTCATTATCGTCAATTACGAGAATGTTCTTGTTCATGATACGCTCCCCGATTATACTGGTTTACTCCGTCTCAATTTATTTCATGGTCCTCAAATGGTTTTCGAGCAATTGAGCGATCTCATTTTTCCTGAAGGGCTTGCAGATATTTGCCGTAAACCCATATGCAGCCGGATTTTGCATTATCGGATCATCCGCTCAGCCGCCGGCAACAAACACCGGTGTTGCTCCTGCGATATCCCGGAGCCGGTTTGATTCTCCATTTATTATTCACATTCCTTTAAAGGAGACGAATAAACCATACCAGCGGAAACTCCGATCATAAAATAGATACTGCCCTTATATAAGGGATTCCAACGCCGCTTCAGACTGAAAGCTCCCTGCTTTTTCGGCCTGAGGGTTCCTTTTCGTGCAATGACCGGTTACTCACTGAATGATTAAGCAGATAAAGCGTCCTTTTATGTCAATGCGTGGCGGGCCGGGATGCCGTTACGGGATACCAGGGAGTTGCTGGCAGGGGAGGGAGTTTTTTACTAAGCCATTCTATTTTAACAAGTTATGAAGAAAGCTAGCGGAACTTCCTTAGTAAGGATGAAGGCAGAAGGATGAAGGATGAAGAAAGAAGAAAGAAGGATGAAGAAAGACTTTGACGCAAGGAAAAACCAGAGGGCGACCGCCGGTCGCCCCTAAAAAGTTATGCGTTGTATTTAATTTTTTCTTGGTGTTTTCTACCTACTGTGAGCGTTGCGGGAGTGGGCGAGCGTCTGCCAAAGGCAGACATCGCCGCCCACTTCCGCAGGAAGGGGTGTGTCGGAGACGCAGCTTTGTGCGGCTCCGACCAGGGGGAACCGCCTACGGCGGTTCCCCCACCAAAGGCCTTTGCATTAAGCATAGTTCCCCCACCAAAGCTTTTAATATTTATAAGCTCCCGAAAAAATCTCTTTCAATGGTCGCCCACTCTTCCGCAAGTTTCGCCTCGGGAAAAGTCTCGGTAACCACTGAAACATCATTAATAAAGTATCGCCTGAAGGCCCGGTACCTGACGTGCCCGTCGAAGATCGGGCCTAGGGTACCGAGCGTCTGCTGTACGGTATCGATACGTCCCGCTTTCCTATATATACAGCACAGGCCGATGTAGGAATCCATGGAAGGTCGGTTCCCGGCCAGAGCAACGCTTTTTTCGAACAGCCGGATCGCCTCGATGAGTTCGCCCTTCACCATAAGCACCTTTCCGGCCATGAGGGCAATCTCTCCGCGATCAGGGTGTCGCTCCACAGCTGCGCGCGCTTCGGGGACGGCATCATCGAGGCGCTTGAGATCGGTCAATATGCGCATGAGTCGCAGCGATGCCTTGATTTTTGCCGCCCTGAAATCGACTCCCACCTGTCCGGGAACGGCTTTAGCGTCGAGGATACGGCGAAGGTAGTCGATGGCTTTTTCCGGTGAACCGGCGCAGTCGCAGGAAACCGCCATGAGGTAGAGCCCGTCGACCCGCCAGGGCGCCAGCTTGAGCGCCTCCTCCAGGTGCCTTATTGCGATACCATATTTATGCTGCCGGTTGGCAATGCTGCCGAGGCCCATGCACGCCTGGCTCGCAATCGCCGGCTGCAGGGTCCTTATTTTTGCGATGGCGAGGACCGCGCTGTACCACATTTCCGCCTTATCCCACCCTTCCATAAGCTGGTAGGAGTCGGCGATTTCCACAGCAGTCACCGGATCGGGTGTTGCTGGATAGTAATCGTTGAGCATCAGGGAAATGTTGCGCTGGGCCTTGACCTTGAGCGTTTTCGGGTCGGCATAGCCGTGGTGCTCGATCACCGCATCGCGCCCATCAAGGGCGAGGCCCAGCTTCAGCGCGCTCGGCATCATCTGCTCGTGGACTTTACGTTCAAAGCGAATATCGGGGTGGTTCGGGAACATGCGCGCCTGGACGAATTCGCTGC
The DNA here is from genome assembly GCA_963803935.1 of uncultured Fibrobacterota bacterium. Lineage (GTDB taxonomy): Bacteria > Fibrobacterota > Chitinivibrionia > Chitinivibrionales > Chitinispirillaceae > BOG-1184. The sequence continues at coordinate 36,918 of CAWDOZ010000142.1, forward strand.
CCGTGCCATCGGGCCGTTCATTCCTGACGGTAAACCCGAAGACGCGGTCGGGCGTCTCGTTTTTCAGGGATTTGAGCTTCTCGACCGTGGATGCGGGTACAACATCGTCCGCATCGAGCCACAGGACCCAGGAGCACTTCGCCCGGTCGAGCGAAAGGTTCCGCGCAAGGGCGAAGTCGTTCTTCCAGTCCGTATGCACCAGTTCCGCGCCGTGGGATCGCGCGATCTCATCGGAACCGTCGTTCGATCCGGTATCCACCACCACGATCTGGTCGGCGGCCGGGCGGACGCTTTCGAGACAGCGTTCGAGAAAGCCCGCCTCGTTCTTGACAATCATGCATACTGAAAGAGTCCCGGTGGCGACGGAAGGAGACAGCGCGGATTTCGATGCGTGCATCGGACCCGAGGCGTTTCTTTTTGTCATGGTGTTATTCCCTTTTATAAATCGGTGGTATGGTGCAACGCTTGTTCATCGATTTCGTGCCTAAACTATACCATGAAAAAATTAAATGGGAATTCCCTTTTTAAAGGCGGCAACTATTTCCCGGCAATAGTTGCCGACGTGCGAATTCCCCGCAAACCCCGGCACTGCTGCCAATTCTGCCCGGTAGTGGGCAAAATATGCCGGTTCGTGAGCCTGAAGGCTTTGGCAATCGCGATTATTCAATAACTTATGCGTTGGCACGGCGCTTGCAAAATCAGGGTGAGCCGGAAACCGGACGGTACCTTCTACCCTATGCAAACTTTGCCCGCGACATCGGCGACAGCCGCCTCAAAATCCTCCTCACCGGAGCAGATCAGGAAGGTCGCCCGGGAGTTCGAATCCATTTTCACCGGCATAATGCTCAAAGAGATGCGAAAAACCGTGGGGGACAACCCCCTCATGCCCGCATCCTTCGGGGAAGGGATTTACACAGGAATGCTCGATGACAAGTATTCCCAGATGCTTTCCTCTAACGATTCCCTCGGCCTTGCGGGCATGATAGAGAGGCAGCTCACGAAGGACCAGGCGGCCGGACGCGCCCTGCCCACGCTCCAAAGTCCGACCCTTCCCGGGCTGCCGCAATCGTTCTCCGGAGCCTTCACGGCGCCGCAATCCGGTGTTTACGGCAGTGCCTCGAATGCCGCCACCGGCGCTGCAGCTGCCCCGGTACGGAAATGGAAGAAATACATCGACCAGGCGAGCAGCGATCACGGTGTCGACAGCTCGCTCATTGCCGCCGTCATTGCGCAGGAGTCCGGAGGCAACCCCAAGGCCGTTTCTCCGAAAGGCGCCAAGGGACTCATGCAACTCATGGATTCCACGGCAGGCGCCATGGGCGTCCAATCCTCCTTTTCACCCGAAGACAATGTGCAGGGTGGAACACGGTATCTGCGATCGTTACTCGATAAGTTCGGCGGCAATGAGCAACTGGCCCTTGCCTCTTACAATGCTGGTCCCTCGGCGGTCGAGCGGTACGGAACCGTTCCGCCCTATGCCGAAACCAGGCAGTATGTCGATTCGGTCCTTCGTCTCAAAAAGCAATTTGCAACCATGGCGGTCAGGGAGGGTCAATGAGATCAGTCGACCAGGTATTTGAAGAACTCGAAGCGATACTCCGCGAAGAATCCGGAGCGCACGAAACGCTCCTTGCCCTGGCGCAAGATGTCAATGATGCGGCCGGAAAGGGAGATCTTACAGCGCTTCGCAGCACCACCGCCCTGCTCGATCGCCAGACAGCTTGCGTCGGACGTCTTGAAGAAAAACGAAAAGCCTGTTGCGGGGCCATTGTCAAGAGCCTCAGGCTTCCGGAGAAATCGGTGCGGCTTTCCACGCTGGCCGACCATGCCCCTGCCCGGTTTCGCTCGGTCATTGCAGGCCTCGGCGCAAGGCTCAAGGCAACCCTTTCAAAGATCGCTGCGGTAAATGCCGGGAACCGACACCTCTGCGAGGCGGGCATCCGGTTCGCCCAGGGCCAGCTGACCATTATCCTGCAATCGGCCGCAAAGTATCATAACTACCGCGCCGGGGGCTGCCGGTGCGCCGGGTCTCTGCCCATTCATCCTTTTATCAACAGAACCGTATAGGCGCCCCATGACGAGCCTGCTCTCAATCCTCAATACCGGCGCACAGGCGCTCGATGCCTCGCAGCTGGAACTCGATGTCACGAGCCAGAACATATCCAACGCGAATGTCGCGGGGTATTCGCGCGAGGTGGTCAACGAGAGTCCCGGCAGCCAGGAAGACGGTACCCTGGGGCAGATCGGCACCGGCGTCGATACAACCGGCATCGAGCGGCTGCGCGACACCTTCGTCGACGCGCAGATCCAGGACCAGACCCAGCAGCAGGGCTCGCTTCAGCAGCAGTCCACGGTGCTTACGGGCATCGAGTCGATTTTCAATGAACCGAGCACTTCCGGTTTGCAATCAAGCCTTGACACCTTCTTCAGCGATTGGCAGAATGTCGCCAACAGCCCGGAAGATTCCGGCGCGCGCACCACGCTCGTCACCGATGCCGCCTCCCTCACCGACCAGTTTCATTCGATGAGTTCGGCCCTGAGCACCCTCGACAGTCAGCAGAACAGCCAGATCACGCAGACGGTATCCCAGGTTAACGGCATCCTGCAACAACTCTCCAGTCTCAACGCCGCCATCGGCAGTGTCCAGCAGGACAGCACGAATAAGGCAAACGACAGCCTCGACCAGCAGGACGCGCTGCTCACGAAGCTTGCCGGGCTCATTAATATTTCCACCACCGTCAACAGCAGCGGGCAGGTCACGGTTACAAGCGGCGGTACCGAGCTGGTATCCCCTCTCGATTGCAAACAGCTCGCGACGGTTTCCGCCGCAACCTCCGGAAGCGGCGGTTCGCAGAATGCGAACGTGTCGATCCAGATTGCCGGTACGCAAACGGCATTTTCGCCGCAGGGAGGCCAGCTCGAAGGCCTCATCGATGCACGCGACACCATCATTCCCGGATACCAGAGCCAGCTCGATGCACTGGCGAATGGGCTTGCAAGCGGGGTCAATGCCCTTCAGGAGCAAGGCTATACGCTCAACAACACAACCGGCATTCCCTTTTTCAGCGAGTCGACCACGGGCGCCGCGAATATCACTCTGTCTGCCGCCGTCACTGCCGATCCGAACAACATTGCAGCGGCCGGCGGCGGCGCATCGGTCACTGCGGTCGCCAATACCCTTGCCGCAGGCTCCCATGACTTCGGCACCGCCCCGGTCCAGCTCTACCAGGACCCGGGGGCAACGCCGCCCGTCGACGCGACTAATATCGCCTCGGGCTCGGTAAGTGTGTCCGCCGGGACGACACCCCTCACCGAGGGGGTCGATTACCAGATAAACTATGCAAACGGCACGATCCAGATGCTTTCCAATGCATACGACGGTGACCCGCTGACCGTCAATTTCAATTATCAGGCGGGCGGATCGAAGGGACCCGGGGACAACTCGACCGCGCTCGCCATAGCAAATCTCGCGAACCAGCCGAGCATGAGTCCGGATTCGTCCGGAAACCCGACCGCCACGTTTACCGATTTTTACAGCACGACGGTTGCCGGGCTCGGCAGCGCGACGAGTACGGCATCGTCACAGCTTACCGCAACGCAGTCGCTCATCACCCAGTACCAGACGCAGCAGGATTCGGTTTCCGGTGTGTCTCTTGACGAAGAGATGTCGAACCTCATCGTATACCAGCACTCCTACGAGGCGGCCGCGCAGGTGGTCACGATCACGGGAAAGATGCTCGACACCCTGATGAGTCTGTAAGGGAAGGGAGATTGGCATGAGTATCAGGATAACGCAGAACCAGGTAGTGTCCACCATGCAGTCCAACATGGATACCGATTATTCGAACCTTGCCTCCCTGGAGGAACAGGTATCCACAGGAAAAAGCATCCTCCAACCGTCCGACAACCCGACCGGCACGGCCGCGGCCCTGGAAACCACCTCGTCCGTTGCGCAGCTTACCCAGTACAGTACCAACATTCAGAATGGCCTGGGCTTCATGGGTGCCACCAACACCGCGCTGAGCAGCGTCAACACCATCCTGCAGAGCATGCGGGAACTTGCGGTGGAGGGGTCTTCGGACACGGTAAGCTCATCCGAGCGCCCGGCCATGAATGCGCAGGTACAGCAACTGACAACACAGCTAATTTCTCTTGTAAATACGCAATACAACGGCAATTACATTTTCAACGGGACGCAGACCAAGACCGCGCCAATCCAGACCAAGAGCTCCGCATGCTCAACGGCGGCGGATTATGCGAACCTCTCCATGGCGTATTTCAATGCCGCCGGGCAGACGGTCCCGGCCACGGTGCAGCTGAAAAACGGCTTTGACGGTTCCTCGATTCAAAACATCGTGCCCGGAACGTTCAGCCTCTCGGTGGGAGGAACCACCTATACCGAAGGCAAAGATTACACCGTCAACTATGCCGCAGGAACCATTACCATCACCAACCCCGCCCTGCTCGTCAATGCCTCACCCGGGACCGCCGGTTACGCAGCGGGCCAGGTAGCCCTCTCCTTCAGTTATTGCGGGCAGGGGCAGGATATTTACGGGTCGACGGTATCGAGCGGAGGGCAGATCGTTCGGGACATCGACAACGGGGTCTCGTCGCCCATCAATATATCCGCCGATGAGTTCATGAACAACGCCGCCACCGGCACGAACATGCTGACCACCGCAATCACGCTCGGCCAGGACCTGCTCCAGAACAACACCGCAGGAGTCGGCTCGGCAATCGACAGCATCGATGCCATTTCGCAATCCGTAGCATCGGCGGAAGCCACCAACGGGGCTCGCCAGAACCTTTTCCAGAGCGCGGTGACCACGAACCAGACCGAGACGACGAGCGCCTCGTCGACGCTTTCCGGCCTGGAGGATGTCGACATGGCTACAGCGACGACCAATTACACAAATGCCCAGAACATCTATAACGCGGCTCTGGAGGCAGGGGCCGACATGATCCAAGAATCGCTGGCAAACTTTCTGTCCGGCTGATAAAAAAAGCCTTGCGGCAGGGAACATTCTGCCCACTCCCCGGCACGGCGCACTCAAAAACCGGTAATTTCCGGGTATTTTGACTGGTACGATTGTTGCGAATCGAAGGTAAACAGTGAGTTGTGTCAAAGGACACCAGGGAGTGCGAACCGGCAATCTGCCGGCATCAGGGACGCGTATGCAAAGGAGCGACTATGCCCGTTATTAATGAAAACATTGCGGCGATGATTGCCGGCGATGCGCTGAACAACTCGAACAGTGCCATGCAGGTTACGTTGCAGCGTTTGTCGACCGGGTCGCAGATCAACCAGGATTCCGATAATCCGGCTGGACTTGTCGAATCGCAGCAGATGCAGTCGCAGGTTCTCGGGATGCAGATGGCAAGCCAGAATATCCAGGACGGCGTTTCACTCATGAACATTGCAAGCGGATGCCTCTCGCAGGTTGAAGACATCCTGCAGCGGATACGGGAACTGGCTGTTGCGGCATCGAACGATACCATGACGTCTGCGGACCGGATGTACACCCAGACCGAAACGAACCAGCTGGAAACGGAAGTTAACAGCCTTACTGCGGGAACCGAGTACAACGGAGAGCAGCTGCTCGCCGGCACCCCTCCCTGGGGTACGGGCTCAGGCGGCACCCTGCACGTCGGCCCCAATGACACTGCATCGGGCGATATCATCCAGTACCTGATTCCGGCGGTGAATACGGGTTCCCTCGGGTTAAGCGGCATGGCCCTTACCTCCCAGACCGACGCGACCGCGGCGATCAACTCGGTCGATGCCGCGCTCAACAGCGTGAACACCATCCAGGCCGGACTCGGTTCGGTCATCAACCGGCTTGGCTATGCGCTCAGCAACCAGCAGAACCAGGCAACGAATATGCAGGCGGCCAATTCGGTCATTTCGGATACCGATTTCGCCGCCGAAAGCACGGAATATTCCACCAACCAGATCATGATCCAGTCGTCTACCGCCATGCTGGCACAGGCAAATTCGCTTCCGCAGAATCTCCTCAACCTGCTGAAGAGTTAGGCAGCGGTACTGCCGGGAGCCCGGAGAATATTTGACCTGTGCCGCGGAATTAACGATTTTATGGAGTACATATCTTTTACCGCAGTGAGGTCGGGCTATCATGGGTGATTTTTTCAAAAACCTGGTATACTCAAACGACGATGTCATCACCTTTCCATCCGGCATTCCGGGTTTCGAAGGGTGCAGGAAATTCGTCCTTGCTTCGATTGCGGAGTACTCGCCCTTCGAATGGCTGGTCGGCATCGAAGATCCTCCGGTAAGGTTTGCCATTATCAACCCTATGCTGTTCCGTCCGGACTACCAGCCCGCCATGATCAGAAAGCAATTTGACGATATCGATATCGAGCAGCCGCACGATGTGCTGCTCTACAGCATCGTCACCATCCGCGAAAACCCTCTCGAATCGACCGCGAACCTGGTCGGTCCGGTCATTATCA
>CAWDOZ010000143.1:0-18234 GCA_963803935.1 uncultured Fibrobacterota bacterium
ATGGTGAGGAGTATCATGCCGACCAGGCCGATACCGACCGCTTTTTTAATCCCTGCGGAAATCATTCCCCATCGACCCTTGAAACCGACATTGGGAATACCTGCAGATTGACCTGGTACACCCGGTCACCGGCCTTCTGCGTTTCGCTGTACGCAAGCAGTTCCTTCCAGAACGCTTCCATCCGCTTCTTCACCTCGGCATACCCTTCCCGCGACACGCCGATGGTAGCCGACCGAATGTCCCGCTCATCAGCTGAAAATAGTTCAATCGCCTCACCGGCAAGGCCGATTACCTTCTTGTGGTACGAGGTCACCGCGAGGGAGAGTACTTCGGACGGAGTGCTGACGGCCCCGCTTGCCTGCGCCCATCCTCCCGCTCCGGTTTGAACGACGAGACCGAGCTGGACCAGAAGCTCGATCGCCTTGCGTACCTTTGCCGTTGATACGGGCGGAACAATTGACGCGCCGATACGGGCCGGATCCCCGCCCAGGGACGGCAGCACCAGGAGCTCGCGGACGACCGGGATATACCAGTGGGAAAAGAGATCGTACTGCTTCTTATCAAGCGACCGGATGGCCGTGTATTCACGGGATTGGAGAATGAGCCTGAAATACCGGTCCTTTTCCCCATGGGTTTTCGCATGATCGAAGGCTGCCAGGTACCCGAAATATTTTTTCTCCTTTGCAGACAACCTTAAGGCCCCGGAGAGTGCATGGATCCCGGCGATGCCGATATTTAATTTACGGTCGCGAATCAGCTGGAGAAAATTCGGCGAACTGGACCCCGCCATTTTTGCAAACGAACGGAATGAGAGCGAGGGATCTTTCGCCTTGAGCGATTCAAAGCTATCGTTCAGGTAATGGCGATAATCCAGATATTCGTAGATTGCAGGGAAGGTCACGGCTTTGTCCATATACCTATAATATATACAATGACATTAAATATGCAAGCATTTTAAAAATAATTTATTCGATCTGATTACTATAACACCTTTAATTACAGGGTATTAAAACCATTTTAAATAAAATATTATAATTTATTTAAATTTTTTTTATACACTTGCCGTGGAAATATATATATTACTTATAACGATGCAACTTTTTGAGGGAAGATGCAGCCGTGATGGTTTTATTCGGGGAGGAAGGTTTTTGTTAGAGAAGTGATGGTACGCCTGCGGATAGAAGGGGGCGCAGGCGACGCCATCGCCTCCACGAAAAGAGGAAGGGTCGGAATCGAAGGGATTGCCTTTAAATGCGTCGCAGTGATCCCTTTTTGAAGGGACGGCGTTTGATCCTTCTCATAGAAAAGAGGGACCCACTACCATATAGTGGGTCCCTCTTTTTTTTTAAATTTCTTTAAAGATTTTCAAGTTTCTGCCGATACCTTGGAATAGGAGATGGACCCGGAGCCGGGACGGCGCCGGACGAGACCTGCTTGAATGGAATCAGCCAATGACTATCCAGGGATTGGATAAACTGCTTTTAGCCGCCGCTGAAAAAGTTGAGCGGACGAAACCCGAAAAAGGAAAGACCGGCCGCAGGGCCCCGGAGCGGCAGGAGGTCGATACCGAGACATCCGGCTCGCCCGATCGGGCGGAACTCATGCTCTCGGTAAAACAGAAAATCAAGTCCGGGTACTACAATTCCGAGTCGGTTCTGGACGACCTGAGCCATGGGTTTGCCAGCGCACTGAACTCGCTGTAATTAACGGCGAAGGGCTCAATGAAGCGGGTTATGTAAACCCTCCGGCCCGCTTCATCCTTCCGCCGGCCCCGCGTTGTATTTTCATCCCATGTTGCGCAACGCAATCAAGCGGCTGTCGGCGTTTTATGCCTCCGGAAACCGTTGGTGGATCCCCCTGGTCTCCGGTGCGCTGTATCTGTTTGCCCTGCCGCCGTTCAACCATGAGTATCACCCGGCATTCTTCCTGTTTCCCTTCCTGAGTTTTTTCGTACTTTTGCCGCTTCTTGCCGCTGCCGCACAGAAGAACCGCAGGCGCGCACTCCTGCATTCGTTTCTGTTCGGGTTTGCAGCCTCGCTCGGGCAGTTTTACTGGCTGATTTTCGACAGGGTAGCAGGCCTCTGGATCTATGTTATAGTCGGCCTCTTCCTCATTGCCGGAGCGGTCGGACTCTTCTATTGCGCCGCCGCAATGCTCTTTAGATTTACCCTGCGCCGCTTTCCTGCGGCCTATATAGGGATCTTCCCCGCAATGTGGGTTTTAGTCGATTGGTCGCGCACCCTTGGCGACCTCGCCTTCCCCTGGTCGTTTCTGGGTTACTCCCTGACGCCGATTCTCCCGCTGGCCCAGGTTGCATCGATCACCGGGGTATGGGGGCTGACCTACCTTATTCTTCTGGGGACCATGCTGCTGTGGCAGGGGCTCTGCAGGTTCGCCGAATACGCGGCCTGGAAATCCTTTCGTCCGGCCGTGCTTTTCTTCGCGGCGCTGGCCGTGGTTTCCCTCTGGGGATGGCATCGCATGCAGCGCATTGAACGGGATACGGCCGCCATTACCGTATCGCTCCTGCAGCCGAATATCGACCAGTTTCACTGGGACAATTCAATGCTCGATACGGCATTCGCACAGACCGCATCGATGATTGCCGCCGTTTCACCGCTGAAGCCCGATTTGATGATCCTGCCCGAAAGCGCGCTTTTATGCTACATCACCCATGAGGGCGAGCGGATTGCGCAGCTCCAGGCCGGCGTCCGCGCGGCGGGCGCGCCGCTTATTTTCGGGGCGCTCGACTGGGAACGCACCCCGGGGACTTCGGCTTACCAATATTACATATATAACGCCGGATTTCTCATCGATGCGGAGGGCCATGGCTTACAGGCCTACCATAAGATCCAGCTGGTTCCCTTCAGTGAGGCGATGCCGTTCGAGGCCTCGTTCCCCATACTCTCCCGTGTCAATATCGGCGACGCGGGATTCCACCGGGGGAATCGCGAGGCGGTATTTTCGATAGCACCGGGACTCAGGGCGGCGCCGCTCATCTGCTATGAGGGCATTTTTCCAAATTTCGTCCGCAGACGCGTGCACGGCGGTGCAAATCTTCTCGTCAATATCACCAACGACGGCTGGTTCGGCAAATCCAGCGGGCCGTACCAGCATGCCGTCATGGAACGGATGCGTGCCATTGAAAACGGAGTTCCGCTCGCCCGCAGCGCAAATTCAGGCATCAGCATGGCGGTCGATGCCGCCGGCCGGGTCCTCGGGAGCACGGGGCTCTATGAGCGCACCATCCTGACCTGCAGGGTCGGGATAACCCCCTTCCCCACCCTCTACACCAGGTTCGGAGACTGGTTTCCGCTCGCCTGCGGGGTCGTAAGCGCCTTCGGAATTCTGCTCCCCATTCTGTTCCGGAAACGCTTTATACGATCCGGCAAAGATATTATTTGATTATTCTTTGCATAGATGGTATATTAATTATTGAATGGAACAGTCGGCGCGGTTGTGCAGTTCCATACACTCAAAAAGAGGGGCTATGAAAAGATCGGCGCTTTTCATACATTCTTGTGCCGTTGCAGCGTTTGTTGCGTGCACCCTGGTTTTCGGGGTTGCCACTGCTGCCGCGTCTCCGGTCGTGGCTCTCGAAGGGTCTCTCTCTTCGAAGCCGGTCCTTGCCTTCAATGCCGACACCAAGATGCTCATTATCACCATCGATCATGCACAGCAGCTCTCCATATCGGCCTACGTGATGACCGGTAAAAAAGTCACCAACCTCGCGTGCGAGAAATACCTTGCCGCCGGAACCCACCGGATCAGCTTCAATAACCAGAAGCTCTCCAACGGCGTGGTTGTCTTCAAGGTCGAAGGCGCGGGATTTTCGGTCAGCAAGACGATAGACCTGACCCGATAATAAGTTCCCCTAATTAAAAGTCAACTTCCGGGCGTTCGGCATAGCCGAGCCGGAATCCAAAATATTTAAAACATTTAAATCTTTCTGGATGGCTGAGCCGGGTCAACCCATTTTGCCCAAAAGGCAAAATGGACGGAATATTATGATTTTGATTGAACCAGCCGCACGATGCGGGAGTGCTTCATAACAGGCACCCTGCGGCGGGGACCCACGAGGCCTCTGCGAAAAGATGAAAAACCTCAGCCTGGCAATAGCGTTGACTTAAAATCTTAATCCCTACAGGCTTAAAAAAGTCTTTCATGTGTTTTCTACCATAAAAGAGGGCGTTGCGGGAGGGGGAAGGCGTTTGCCTTCAGGCAAACATCGCTTCCCCCTTCCGCAGGAAGGGGCGTGCCTTTCGCGGCTTCAGGCCGGGGGGAAACCCGCCTGCAAATCGGTAGACGCCTGCAACGGAATCTGCAAAAACCGCTAACCGGAATAAAATATTCCCCTAAAAGACCCGAAGCATATTTTGTGCATCTTCGCATGCTGCGTAAATGTGGACATGCAGGAAACAGGCTGTTTTATTGTCAATTATGTTGATATCTGAGAAGCAAGTGGTGCACGCATTTATTGCAATCGGGCCCGGCTGAAAGTATATTTTAAAGAAAATAAAGTTTATAAATCGCAAACCTGTTCCGCATTTTGCAAGCGGATAAAGATCGGGCTGATCCTATGAAATCGCTATTGAGAATTGCAACATTTACCATTGTTACGCTGGGACTCGGCATCGGCGGTTGTCATCATGCCGCAAAGATGCCCCAACCCGCTCTCCCCGGGTCGAAATCCGCAACGCCGATCGAAACCCCGAAAACTGCGGTGCCCCCTCCCGCGGCTGCAACCGAAGAGTTCAAACCGGTCGACATGGATTCCCAGGCCCGCCAGGCGCTGCAAACCGTCTACTTCGATTTTGACAAATACAACCTGAGGCCCGATGCCGTTGCCGGCCTCGGCGTTGCCGCCCGATTTCTCCAGGCCCACGGCTCGTATCGGGTGCTTGCAGAAGGGAACTGCGATGAACGGGGCTCCGAGGAATACAATCTGGGACTGGGAGAAAAACGGGCCAAGGCAGTGAAACAGTACCTGGTATCGTACGGAATCGCCGCCGACAGGATCGAGACTACCTCCTACGGTAAAGAAAGACCGGCGAAAACCGGCTGCGGTAACGACGACGCCTGCGGCCAGGCGAACCGCCGGGTCGAAGTGGAAGGTTTTGGCGCAGTAATTTTTTTTCGCTGCACCCGGCCCGGATGAGTTTTTCATCCGTTCCTGTGAATTGCCCGGTAAGTGCAGATACGGTAAACATGAAAGGCGCTGCCTATGAGTACTTCCAAACGAATAGCCCTGGTAGCACATGACAATTGCAAGAAAGACCTCATGGAATGGACCGCATGGAACTGGGAAGCCATTCTCGAACATAAACTAACCTGCACCGGCACAACCGGCAGGCTGGTTGAGGAAACACTGCTGTCGAAGCTCGGCGAAGGAGCTCAGCTGCAGCATCCGATAATCAAGCTCAAATCCGGACCCTTCGGCGGCGACCAGCAGCTCGGTGCGCTCATTTCCCAGGGTAAGGTCGATGTCGTTATTTTCTTCTGGGATCCCATGCAGCCGCACCCTCACGATGTCGATGTAAAAGCCCTGCTGCGCATAGCGGTGCTGTATAATATACCCACGGCCTGCAATAGATCGACGGCGGACTTTATCATCTCTTCTCCGCTCATGAAGACGCTTTACACCCCGAAGGCGCGTGATTTCTCCGAATATACCGAGCGCGGTCTCCCGATTTAAGCGGAACTCCCGCTAAGGTCAACGGGTAGTACCACCTCAAACTGCCAGGATGAGCCGGCCTGTGCTGCGCCCGTCGCAGCGCTCCATGACCCTCGGCATTGCCCCTGTCCACTCCTCGACAAAATCAAGGAGAACAATGATGGGAAAATTTACTAATACGCTGACGGGTAAAACCTGAGGGGGTAGATCGCGAAAAAAACGAACAGGATGGGTGCCGGTTACGGGGCGGTTTTCGAATTCATTTTATAGGCGTAAACCATTGTAGCACTATCATCACCGCTGCTGCAACCGCCGACGGTGTTAAAGGTGCTGACGAAATAGTCCTGGATTGCCCTCGCTGCCGATGACGTTGCCGCAGTTTCGTAAATCCAGCCATGTTTGACATGATGAACAGAAAACAGCTGCGCTTTTGCATCTTCACCGATGCCAATGTACCAGGCGGTATAATCACCGCCTTTTTTCAAAATATAGCCGTTAATAGCCTCTATGATTTCTTCTTTTGCCTTGGGCATATTGTTCCCGCTGCGGATGGCACATGGATTCGTATGCTGATGGCCCGCACCCTGTTCACCAGGGCAGGAGATACGGAAGACGCGATTATCAGATTACAAATTATTCCTGTTGAAATATATTTTTTGCCGGATAAAATGTCAAGCATGAAATATCCGCGGCACATGGACTTCGGCTTTCAATCGGGCGGGAAACAGCAGCTGCAGGAGTAACTGCTCTGGCGGGGAAACGCGGCTCAGCCATCCGGCTGAACAAGTTAATTATGAATTACCCAGACAAGATTGGCCGTTGCAATGGTGTCGTGGGAAAAATCGATATCGCGTGCGGTGAGCCTCGATGAGTCGGGAACCATGAGGACGGTGTCTTTGGCGGGAAACCATCCCAGTGCCGAGTCGGACAGATTGAAGGTGGTGTCGAAGCCGGCAACCTGCAGGTTGTTTGCATAGACGAGGACGCTGGCCCAATTCACCGAATCGATGATCTCGACCCGGACCAGGTTCGTCGACTGCACCGGTTGCGTCGGGCTGGTTTTTGAGCAGTTTGAAACAACAAGGGCAAGCCCGATCATAACCGGAAAAACGAGCGACTTTTTCACACGATCCTCCATTAAAGGGCAGCTCCCCGCACGCGGGGGAATATACCATGAGAAAATACTTTGCAGCGTACCGGAAATCATCTTTCATATTGGATATGCCCCTGGTGGGAGCCGGGCAAGGCGCGTCACCGACACACCCATTCCTGCGAAATTGACCTCACCCCGGCCCAAGGCCGGCCAGAGGGGCTCAAGGCAGGTACTTGTTCAATTTCGCAGCAAGCTCGGCCATCTTAAACGGCTTGCATAAACTGCCGGTGAACCCATATTTCTCAGGATGAGCCATCACCGGGTCCTCTGCATACCCACTGATGGCAATTACCGGAACGGTTGCATTGATGTCTCGTATAGGGCCTATCGCCTCACGGCCACCCATGCCGCCGGGGATGGTAAGATCAAATAATACGGCAACAATGGAACGATTTGCCTTTGTTTCAGATTCAAGGTATTCCAGGGTAGTCTTGCCTTCTTCTTGTAAAATCACCTCATACCCGAACATTTCCAGCATGGCGCCTATGGATTCGCGCATAACCGGCTCATCATCGACGACGACTATCCTTCCGGTTCCAGTATGTCTTCCGGAAGATTCCTGTATTTTCGTTACGATCGATTCTGGAGAAGCGGGAAGGTAAATATGAAATGAAGTTCCTTTGCCCGGCACTGATTCGACATCGATGGTGCCGCCATGACGTTTAATTATTGAAAAACATGTTGCAAGACCGAGCCCATGTCCCTTGGTCTTCGTAGTAAAAAACGGGTCAAAGATACGTGGAAGAACTTCTTCGGGAATTCCAACCCCGGTATCCTTTATGGATATTTTAACGTAATTACCTTCCTGCAGCACAAAATGCTTCTTATTTACGCTTATATTTTCAGCGACAACATCAATATTCCCCCCGAGGGGCATTGCCTGCTGAGCATTAATTACAATATTATCTATCACCTGGCCAATCTGGTTTTCATCGAAATTGCAATGCCAAAGATCGGCAGGAATTTCAAACCCTGGTGAAATACTGGAACCACTTAAAACAAATCGCGTCGTTTCTTCAATAAAGGGAAACAACGCCCCGATTTTGGAAACCGGCGTTCCGCCTTTTGCAAAAGTAAGCAGCTGCCCCGTCAGGCCTTGCGTACGATGTATGGTATTAATTGCTTTGGATAAATACTGCGTAACCTTCTCATCTTTGGAAAGTTCATTCGCTAAATCAATATATCCATAGATGCCACCCATCAAATTGTTGAAATCATGTGCGATTCCGCCGGCCATGACACCCAGAGATTCGAGTTTTTGATTTTTCAGGATCTCTTGTTCCAGCTTTAAATGCTCCTGTTGTGCTATTTTATCCAGTGTTATATCACGGTTAATTCCTATCATCCTGATCGGCTTACCGCTGCCGTCACGAATCACCGTTCCATTGGCCTTTATGAATCGAATGATACCATCCGGGCGTTGCACACGGAATTCAATATCATATTTTTTATCCCCTTTCAAAGCGGCCTGACATTCTTCCCACGCAAAGGCAATGTCATCGGGGTGCAACCCCGACGCCCATATTTCCACGCCATACGTTGCCGGTTTATCCTTGATACCGTAAAGATTGAACATTTTGTCATCCCAGACCATCTTATTGTTGATAATGTCCCAGTCCCAAATCCCAAGATCTGCAGATGTCGCCGCAAGCTTATATCGTTCAACCGCCAGTTTAAGTTCGTCCCTCTCCAGGATTCTGTCCGTTATATCCTGGATAGTACCGATCATCGAGATTATTTTTCCATTTTCATCAAAGGTGTTTTCACCTAAACCGTGAACCCATCTCACCTCGCCATCGGCAATTCGGTTGATTCTGTAAACGTGGTCGAAGTGCCGGGTTTGCCGGGCAATAATGCCATTTAAATAGTCGCCTATGGATTGCCGGTCGGCAGGATGAACTATAGCCAACCAGCCTTGAACATTTCTGACGTACCCCTGGTCGATGCCGAAGATTGAGTCCAGAACCTCCGATGATTTCCAGAAACCAGCGGTAAAATCCGTCTGAAATGAGCCAATACAGGCAACACGCTGCGATTCTTTGAAGAAATATTCCGATTCCATAAGTTTTATTTCAATTTTTTTGCGCTCGGTTATATCCCTGGCAATACCGCAATTGTATTCCTTACCGTCAAATTGGACATAGGTGGATTGCACTTCAACCGGAATTTCGCCGCCGTCTTTCCGGCGATGCCTGGATTCAGCAGTATAATTGCCCTTTGTCCTCAGCATTTCCCAGACCCGTGCAAGCTTTCCGGCGGTGGCAGAAGGATTGACTTTATTAAGCGGGTTGCCGAGAAGTTCTTCTTTCGTATAGCCCAGGGTTCTGCAACCGGCATCATTGATATAAATAAACGTATTGTCGGAGTCCATCCAATATGCGCCATCGGGTGAAATTTCAATGGTGCGTTTCAACAGCTCAATTAAACTTTCGGCCGATTTCCTTGCGGAGATATCTCTTGCTATTGTTAACACAAAGCGTTTATTGTTATCGGTGAATACCTTACTGGAAAGCTCAACCGGGACTTCTTTTCCGGTTTTCGAGAGAAGAACATACTCAAAAATAGTGTTTCCTGTTGCGGCTAGTTGCCCTAAATAGCTTAGTTTTGATTCCCTTTTTTCGGCTATACCGATACTTTGCGGCGACATGCATAATAATTCATTTTTAGCGTACCCGAGACAACTGCAGGCAATATCGTTTACCTCGGTAAACAAGCCGAGAGAGCCGTCGTCATTATATGCCGAAACGAATATGGCATCGTTGCTGCCGTTAAACATCAAATCATACCGCTGTTGGCTTTTTATCAAGGATTTTGCAACATATTCGTGGTCCGTTATATCGTAAATGATGGAGAAAAGATAATTGCTATTATCAATTGCGACGGAAGTTGTGCTCACTTCAACGTCCCGTATTTCACCGCTCGCCAACCGGTGCCGTCTTTTAAAATGTTTGTTCACATTAATGGTTGAATTATGCAGCGATATTTTTAATTCATCCGTGGAAAGTTGGTTGATATCCCTGATATTCATTTTTACCATTTGCTGCAATGGATACCCATAGAATTTGAGTGATGAATCATTGGCATCAATAATATTTCCTGATTCATCCAGGACCATCATAATGGCGTTATGCTGGCGGAAAAAACCCTCAAACGGATTGCCGATAACGCTCCGCGAGGTTCCAGGATTGAGAATTGGTATCATTAAAACGCCGCTCCGGTGAGGATGCTCCTGCGAATAAAAGCATTATGAAGATTTTTCGTTCATTATAATATATATACAGCTATTTTTCCATCTTTGGCATCGTGATACACAGGAACCGGGGAACATTTTTAAAGAAAAGAATTATCGCAAGCGGCGTATTACGGGATCCTCACACTCCTTAATTCCAATTCCAATCCCCTATTCCGGCCTCGAAACTTATCATTTAACAGCTTTTCCCTGAACTGCAATTGTGGTATAATTGGAAATACAGCTGAAAAATAACCATCATAGAATGCAGGGAGTTTGAGAAATATGCTGAATGCCGATAACGGACGAGGCAGAATTCTTTTTATGGATGACGACCAAACTATGCGCGAAATGGTCGTTACGCTTTTGCAGTGGACAGGTTATTCAGCTTTGGCCACGCGCGATGGCCGGGAGGCGCTTTCAATATTTGAACGCGCTAACCAGGACGGCTTGCCGTTTAATGCGGTAATTCTCGATCTGGTTGTGAAAAAAGGGATGGATGGAGTTGATACGGCGGCTGCACTGCACAAAATGAATTGCAAATTACCGGTAATTGCCGCCAGCGGATACTCGAACCATGCAGTAATGGCGGCTCCGGGAAAATATTATTTTACCGACTGCATAAATAAACCCTATCGCCCGGCGCAGTTGATCGGGAAACTTGAATTTCTACTGCAATTATCCGGATAGACCATGGCCGGTTGGACAATAATTACAATTCGATGTATGCGGGAATATTCTTGTTTTATGAGAAATAAGAGATTGGGCACAAGTTGACCTATCAGCTTATATTAAACATTCTAGTACTTTTTTATTTTGCGTTTCGCATGAAATAGCAAAGTATTATGACAGTACTTTAATTGCCAGATTCCAGTATCACGCTTCCAAAAATCGATCTTATTTGCTTTTGGGTCGGATGAAAACTGGTAATTACGGTCATTAGGAGAATTATACATATCAAATGTAAAAGATATTTGAAATGTAGAATCATTATTAAGATTATATTTGATTATTTTGAAGTTTTTATTTATCCTGCTGGGGTAAATACCATTTTCCAATTCTATAAATGAATCCCTTGGAATAGTCCTGGCCGAACTATCCATATGTGAATATAGACTATCAAAATTACGTGCTTGCCAAAAAGAAAACAGCTCATTTACGCGAGTATAAATCAATCCATTATTTTTCTGAAATGATTTGTCCGCATTGTTGCAGCAAATTAAAATAAGCATTAAACAAAGCGATAATTTTTTATGATGCATTCTAATGTAACTCCATTTAAATTCTCCGTTAGGATCTGTTACTCTTCGTGACGATGCCCACCCTCCCCCGCTACTGTCCAGGCCAATATAAATAATGCACTTGCAAGACAAGTCAAAAAAAAAGTTGCTATGGTTTCCATTGACGGTATCATGAAAGCGCCCGGCGGACTATCTGTGGATCGGACATAGAGCTTCACGTACGGCGGGCTGGCAAGATCTCGACCCGGACTCCGAAGGGCGACCGCCGGTCGCCCCTGCGAAATATCGGAATTTTTTTTTGACCGGAGACGTAGCGCGCTACGTCTCTACAAAATCCATCCGGCTTTGCAGGCGCGGAGGCTTCGGCCAGGGGCTGGTGCAATTAAATATATTAATAATCCGTCCATCTCCCTGTTGGGGAAAATGGATAACCATTTTTACATGGTTTCCCCGCCAAAGGCATTTGAATTAAGCCCGGTTCCCCTGCGAGGAGCTTTATCATTAAGTTTGGTTCTCCCGCCGGAATCAATTGTAACAGCTTATAAATGAATTATTTTTGTAATGATATGGATCACTGGCAGAAACAATTCGGCAACAACGAGACCCTTCGGGAAGTTTATTCGAAAACCGAGATCCTCCGCAAGCCTATCAGCGGGATCGTATCGGGCTACCATGAGCTGCCGTACATCCTGATCGCCCCGCGCGGTGAAAATCCGGCAACGACCATCGAGGTCAACGGTAAGATCAACGTTTCGCCGAAATTCATTATTTCCCCTTATGCCCTTCAGGCAACCTTCGGCGACATATTCGATCCCGAAACCTTCAACCAGGACCTGCAGGGCCGCGTTTTTTCATTCGCCTATTCCGGCAGGCGGCAGGTTTCGATCGAGAACGAGTACTTCAGGACCGAGAACTTCGAGGAGCCGCCCGCGGACCATCTGCACCGTGTCAACGATACGCTCATGGCGCAGGAAAATACCCGGACCGGCCTCATTTTCGGACCCGATTTCCGGTACTACCCGGTATCGGTCGACCGTTATATTTCCGAGATAATCGAGCGGGAGTTCAGGGAATGACCGCCGGAACGAACGGTCAGTTCCACCGGTAGTTGACGCTTAGCTTGTACGTCGGGGCAAGGTCGTTCTGGAGGTAGGCGAAGTCGATGGAAGCCCGGTTACGCAGGAAGTGTATCCCTCCCCCGAAACTCACATTGCCGCCGGTATAGCCGAGCCGCAGCGAAACGACCCGCATGATCGTATATTCCACGCCTTCGCGACCCGAAAGGAAAAGCAGCGCGGGGTTGCTCGCGATGCTCTTGTAGATGGGTACGGTTGCAGAGTTCCCGGACGAGTCGGTTTGCGACGCGGTGCTGTTCACCCCCTCGTTGTTCAGCAGGTCGGGCGAAACGTAGTGCAGGCTGTACTGGCCGTAAAGGTAGGGAATGTCCTGCTGCCATCCGAGGGCAAGGAAAACATGGGGATAGGCATATTCCTGGTAATCCCCGGTCCAGCGGATATAGCTTGTCGTCAGGTTCTGGATCATGAATCCGGCCGCGGCATTCGAGGCGATCCGTTTGAAATCGAGCAGGAGATTCGCACCGCCGTCGGCACCGATGGCATACCCGGTATAGTCGATGAGTCCGCGCCGCTCGGCATTGATGGCGGCTCCGACGTCCACGACCGCGCTGTTTGACAGACGAAGAGCGGTAATACCGTACCCGACCCTGAACAGGACGTCCGAAGCGCTTGCGGTCGGCACGTTTGCGGGAATAAGCGTATCGGAATTGACTTCGATGCCCGGAACGAGGAAATAACTCACCGAAACGCTGAGCGCCGACCGGTTGTCGATAGGGCCCATGTATGAAGCGGCGGAGGTACTGAAGGAGTTCTGGAAGTAGTTGGCATAGCTCAGGGAGACGTCCCGAAGGGAATCGGTCGGAAGGTTGGCCGGGTTACCGAGTGGCTGCGGACTGCGTCCGAGAGCCATATCGGCGCCGCCGAGCGCTGCGGATTTCGGCATCAGGAAGAGCTCCTGGTTCTGATCCGCATAAAAATTGCCTGTCACCTGCGCCCACAGACAACCCGAGACACAGAGAACTACCAGCGCGGCACTCTTCAGTTTTGCGAGCATCCCTTCAGCAACCTTCACCCCTGAGGGCGATAGAGACGTACAACCTTGCCGGTAGCACCGCGCTACCCGCTCTCCCCGGCATCGGGTATGAGCCCGGGATATGACTTTATTGAAATCGACTACGGTATATTACGATAAAAAAGCCGAAATGTTGCGGCCATCGGTTGAAAAGGCGGCACCGGGCATCCGGGGTCCGGCTGCTTGGCGGCATGAATGCATCCGCGGAACTCCTTCCCGACCACGCAGGGCTTGCCTATCTTGTTCGCCATGAACTACTTACCGGAGATACTGTCGTGCCCGCTTCCGGCATTCCGGCTGCTCGCCGATTTCCGCTGATCGTCATCGATGGCTTTCATAAGCTGGTCGAAAGTCGGGTAGCCGCCCGAGGTCGGGACGGTGGTCGATGGCTTGACGCCGGGATCGGCGCTCCGGGAAAGGCTTCGCATGGCCCCGTGCGACAGTGTATCGGGAGAGACCGTATTCATGGCGGGTGGAGCGACCGGAGCCGGTTCTACGGAAGGAGAGCTGGTATAAGCAGCCGGGGCATGCGTCGTTGCCATACCGGGATTACCCGCCGGAGCCGCAACGCCCGGGCGGCGATGCCGGGGAGCACTGACAACGGGCACATACGGTGCCGATTCCGGCGCGTTGAATGAGGAGCCGGGCGTTCCGGGGGCTTTACGGACGACCCAATAGTCAAGATGCGCGGGTCGCACGACCGTTTCACCGAAGGATTTTGCCTCGGCTTCGCCGGCAAAACTGCCGACGCGAACACGATAAAAGGTACCGGCAAGATCGGGCCGGGGATTTTGCACCTCGATAATGGAGGCCTCATAGCCCTTACCCCTGAACTCAGCCGCAATGCGCTCGGCCTCGCTGTTCGACGGGGTACTTGCTACCTGCACGGTAAACCGTCCGTTTGCCGAAACCGTGGAGGCAGGGGCCTCCTGAGCAGCAGCTTCCGGAGCCGCCGCCATTGCGGGCGGGACGACGTACTTTTTCGGCGCCGCAACTGCGGCAGCGGGGGCCGGTTTGGCCTCCTGCATCGCCGGTTTATTTGCCCGTGCCGCCTCAGGCTTGCGCATCGAGAATGTCGCGGGTGTTTTTCCCCGGGGTTTCGCCGAATCGCCGCTACCGGTGTAATATTTGTTGAAGGCGCTGTCGGATTTTGCCTCCTCACCGGTTTTCTGCACCTCGGGCGCCGCAGGTGCCGGTGAGGTCGCGGACTGGTTGTGTTTCGGACACCCCGAGAGCAGAACTCCGGTCACCGCAAGGGCGATCAACGAGCCTTTACGCATCATGCCTCCTCCCCTTTTGAGTTTGGAACCCAAAGTTTCATGCCGATGCCTGTTCGACCGGCCCGACCTTCTCAATTGATGTAGTATTTACATATAATCCGACTACCTTGCACAGCGCCCAGGCGCCGTAGATGCCGAGTGTGATAATAGTCAATAGCAGCTGCACCCAGGTGACTTTCCAGAATTTCCAGGAATCCACGTCTGCTTTCAGGGAATAGACATTTGTGCCGTTTTGGGAAATGACCGTCCGGTTGATGAAATATCGATACAATTTTGCGAAGGCCGCGGGGGCGTATATCCCGATGGTTATAATTGTTAATAAAAACTCCTGCAAAATTTTGAGGATTGATGGCAGTGCATGGGTATCCCATTTTATAATGAAATTCTTGTAAGAAAAATTTACAATCCATTTATTATAGAGATAAAATAAAGGTGTCATCACTATAAAGAGGGTTATTTCGAGGATAATCATGACGAAAATATCATAATGGAGATCATTTGGATGGAAAAATTTAGCAGCTATCGATGATACACTTGTTAATATTACAAAGAAGGGCAAAAACGCAATGATGGCTAAAAACAAAAGATAAAGTGCTTCTCCCAAAAAGCCAAATCTATTCATTTTAAATTCTATATTTTTAGTGATATACCGATGCATATTTCTTAAAAACCACGGAATATAAATGCCAAAAGTAATAAAAGATAATATTCCATTGCCAAGAACGAGGAAAATGAAATTGAGTATTTTTCCTGAAAATTTGAATGCCTCACCATCGATCCGAGTCCTACCAATGAATTTCCGAAGTATCGGCATGTACAAACTTAAAGATATGATAATGGAAATGAAGCCAAAGAGAATACCAAACACCAGCAAATGGGAAAAAGTTTTTGGATTTGCTGCAATTATTTTTGGATCTGCGATCATCTTAGGATAGAATATATGAGGTACAAAGTTGGGTACTACACTAATGAACCATCCAGGGAGATAGAGCCAAATCCAGTCTCTTCCCTTCAATCCGAATTCAAATTTCATACGCCCTCCATCCCGTCTCAGTAAAGGGTGAAGAATCCTTAATAGAAACTATAATACTCCCTTGGTCGTCGGGATCTCGGTCGGCGCCTTCGGATTGATCGAGCAGGCCATGGAAAGCGCGCGGCCGAATGCCTTGAAGATCGCTTCGAGCGAGTGGTGGCTGTTCCTCCCCCGCAGGAGGTCGACATGCATCGTGATCCGGCTGTGATCGACAACCGCCTTGAAGAAGTCTTCGGCAAGGTCGCACTCGAAATCATTGACGCGCCGGTCGTTCAGTTTGACCGCATAGATGAGGTTCGGTCTTCCGGCGATATCGAGGCAGACGCGGGCCAGGGACTCGTCCATGGGCACATAGGCCTGGCCGAACCTGACGATGCCCCGGCAGTCGCCGAGCGCCTTGGCAAAGGCCATGCCGAGGCAGATGCCGATATCCTCCGCGCTGTGATGGAAATCGACCTCGGTATCCCCGACGCAGCTGAGGGAGAGGTCGAACAGGCCGTGGCGCGCAAAGAGCGTCAGCATGTGGTCCATGAATCCGTTGCCGCTTTTCACGGCGGAAGCACCCGTTCCGTCGAGGCTAAGCGACAGGTCAATTGACGTTTCCTTGGTTGCACGGCTGATCGCTGCCGATCGTTCCATTGCTGACTCCTTAAGGACCCGGAAAAAAGGATCGGATGACGGTTCGGACCTGCTCGTTTTCCTCCGGAGTACCGATGCCGATGCGCAGGCAGTTTTCGAGCAGCGGATAGGAGGATACATCGCGTACTAAAATTCCCGCCGCCTTGAGCGCGGCGAGAAAGCTCGCCTTTTTACGGATGCGCACCAGGATATAATTCGCTTCGCTCGGGTAGACCGCGTCGAACGGGAGCGTTCGCAGGAAATCGTACTGCGCATCGCGCTCGGCCTTGATAAGCGCAACCCGCTCGCGCAGCAGGTCGCCATGGCGGAGCAGGAGCGTCGCGGCATGCTCCGAAAAAAAGTTGATGTTGTACGGCAGTTTGATCTTGCTTATCTGCCCGATGACCTCCGGATTGCCTGCCAGGTAGCCAAGCCTGAGCGCCGCCCCGGCAAAGGCTTTTGAAAAGGTCCGCGTGATGATCAGGTTCGGGAACTCGGAAAGCAGCGGCATGGCGTCGAACCCGCCGAATTCGACATACGCCTGGTCAAGAATGCAGAAACCGTCGTGGCGGCTGAGGATTTCCCGCAGCCCGGCCTCATCGAGCGCACCACCGGTGGGGTTGTTGGGCGAACAGAGCACGAGCACCGCGCCGGGATGTGCGGCAATCGCCTCGCAGATCGCAACCTTGTCGAACTGCAGGTCAGCATTAAGCGAAACCGGGACCGCCCTGGCACCGATCCCCTCGGACAGAAGGCGGTAAATGGTGAAGGATGGCTGGCAGAAGATTACCGGCGACCCCTGCCCGGCAAGTGAGAGCAGCAGCACCAGGAGCATCTCATTGGAACCGTTCCCGACCATGATGCCGCCCCTCGTTGTACCGGCATAATCGGCCAGCGCATTCTTCAGGTCGTCGGGAATAAACGGCGGATAGCGATTCCAGGGCCGCTCCACGCAGTACCGGCCCATCTCAGCCTTGATCCCGGCAGGCCAATCGAAAGGATTTTCGTTCTGGTTAAGCTTTACGAGGAACTCCTGGGGCTCCAGGTGGTAGGCCTTGAGATCGCGTACGCTGCCGCGGATGAGCAGGAGCGCTTCACTGAGATTCATAGTGTTTTTTCATTCTGTCTACCAGAGCGAGAACGCTCTTTTCGAGCTCGTTGAGTTGGATCACGACATAGACAAGCAGCGCCATGACGCCGACGGCGATAAGAAACAGCAGGACGGCCATGGGAGCGCTCCTTCGCAAATCGGGTGACAGCAAAAAATACAACCTGTTACGCGGGTCCACAAGAGGGTTCCTTCGATTTCATTCCCCTTTATCCTTGCCTGGACATCTCTCCTGCCTGGAACCTGCATGAATCCACGAATATCATCAATCCTTCCTATCTTGCCATCGGGAGTTCCTTCTTTTTCGTCGGGTTTTTGGAATCTCTTCCGGGTCTGTCTTTGGGGTGGATCTCCGCTCCCAGCGGCTTCGCATTGATGGGCTTTGGCCTTTTCTGGAACATGCAGTTTCATTTCTCATGGATTCTCTTGGTTCCTTTTTTGGCCCTGGCCGTCCTATGGCGGGTATGGAAAAAAGAATTGAGAATTTTTCCGGAACTAGTCGGTTTTCTCGGCGGGTCCGCCTTTCCCCTGGCCTTCCTTCTACCCACCCTCCTCAAATTTGGTTTTCACCAGGGCGCGGGTGGGATGGGCATGGCAGTCTGGTTTAATAAGGATAATTTCCTTGGGTTTTTCACTGTATTGGCCCGTCATGATTCGCTGGCTTCTTATGAAATGCCGCGTTTTTTGCGTCGGGGATTCGACTACCGGATTCAATTTCTGGTTGAATCTCCCTGTTTATCCTTCCGGGGT
>CAWDOZ010000144.1:0-12594 GCA_963803935.1 uncultured Fibrobacterota bacterium
AATTTGGCCATGCATTCCAACAGCGCGGAATAAATATCCCTGACGATGATTATTAAGAGGACATCATTCTTGCATTGTTCTTATTCCCGTCGTCGCTCAGCAGCCTCACAACGGCTTCATGCTTATTGTTGGCGGCGACCTGCATCGCGGTGAGACCCTCGTTGTTAACGGCGCTCAGATCGGCATTGGCCTTGAGCAAGATCTTCACCATATCCTCGCGGCCAAGACTTGCCGCCGCCATGAGTGCCGTATACCCGTCTTCACCCTTTGCATTTATATCACTGCCTTCCGCCAATAATTCCTGAAGGGTAGAGATGTCCCCCTTAATAACCGCCTCAAATGCATTATTGGGTTTTTCATTGGACGGATAATGCTGCCTGAAATTAAATCCGAACATTGCAACCTCCCTTTTATATACCGCAGTACTGCCGGGTTCTACACCTCTGGTATATCCCCTTTACCCTGACCGTCATTACGTATCGCTTTGCATAGCCCCGTCCGAACGATTCATCCACGTTAAAAACAAGCAAAAATCGTGCATGGTCCGATTCGATCTATAAAGCGGAAAGACCCGATGATCGACGTACCAGGCAATCCCGTTCTTAAGACAAGCCGTCTCACAAACAAGAATTATTCGAATTTATTGGGTAAAGATAGCATTAAGATCCACACATCACAATGGCATAGAAATTGCATTTGGCTATATTCGAACATACATCGGCAGTTTCAAGGGAGCGCAAAAATCGTGACTATAATCTCCATCCTCTTCGGTCTCATTGTTATCGGTGTCATCCTCTGGCTCATCAACAAGTTCATTCCCATGGATGGGAAAATAAAGACTATCCTGAATGTGGTGGTAGTTATCCTTGTACTACTATGGCTGCTGACTGCCTTCGGCATAATCGGTCCATTATCAACTATGCATTTTCATAACATTAGGATCGGAACCATGAGACTCATGTAGAGGTCTTACTGCAGTGCTGAAATTTCTTTTTATAGAAAAGAGGGTTATCATGAAAAATGTAAAGAATTGCCTGTTTTTTGCTTTCGGTGTAGCCGCAGCCATCGCGGTGGCACTGCTCTACTCAAGGGTATCCTGCTGCAAGGCTGGAGCCGCTGATAGAATGAAGGAAAACATTAAGGAGACATTGGACGAGGCAGCCCATTCAATTGAAAAAGGTGTGGAAATAGTCGAGGGCGCACTGAAAAAATCCCTGAAATAGAGGGTATTGCCGGTCGGCGCCTCACTCCAGGCAGTGATTTTATGAAATGAAAGAATAAAAATGAATACTTTTGAACAATGGAGAAGTTGATGAAAAAACCAAATGGTCGCTTTGAGCGAATCAGGATAGGCCTGACGATCGGCCTGGTGACGGGATGGTTGCTGGCCCTTTCGGGTTGCTGGTGGGGAGTCAGGGGGGGCGGCGGAGGATATTATGATGGCGGGGTGTGGGTTGCCGAGCCTGACGTGTATCTTTTCGGCGATGGTTACGATCATGGGCGGGATATACATAACTATAGTCATCGCGGAGCCGAAAGCCGCGGCGCGGCACACGCCGGCGGAAATCATGGGGGTAGAAGATGAACAAAGCAATGGGGTTTTTCCGGCTTTTGACTATCGCCTTGCTGGCAGGCTTCTGCAGCAATTTTCCTGCGAATCTTTATGCGCAACAACCCAATGAAGCGCAGGGTAACCCAATGATCGCTCCGCGGAGGTTTGTTTCGCCGGAAGACGCTGCAAAAGCGCTGCAAGCAGCTGTCCAGGCCGGTGATAAAACGGCCCTGAATGAGATTTTTGGTTCAGATGTCAAAGAGCTTTTAACCGGCGACAAAGTCCAGGACTCCGCCAATGCGCAGAAATTCGCCGCCATCATGGCACAGGGCTACACGCTTGTGAAAGAGGGGGACGACACCATCACCATAGAAGCCGGCCCGGACAGTTGGCCGATGCCGATACCACTTACGCGGGCAAATGGGCAGTGGTATTTCAACACCGCTGCGGGTAAAGAGGAGATCATCAATCGGCACATCGGGAAGGACGAGCTCCACGCCATCGGCGTTTGCAGGGCTTACGTGGCAGCGCAAAAGCAGTATGCCGGCATGAACCCGGACTCGGTCCGCGGCGTGATATACGCGCTGAAATTCAAAAGCACTCCCGGGCAAAAGGACGGCCTCTATTGGGCAACAGCGGAGAATGAAGAGGCCAGCCCGTTCGGGCCGCTGGTGGCGGAGGCTCATGCCGAGGGTTATTCTGGGAACAAGGGTAAGGGACCGCGACCGTTTCACGGCTACTTTTTCAGAATACTTACCCGACAGGGCACTGCAGCGCCCGGCGGGGAAATGGATTATATGAGCCACGGTTATTTGACGAAGGGATTCGCCCTGGTGGCGTATCCGGCGCGCTGGGACCAGTCGGGCATCATGACCTTCATCGTCAATCAGGATTCGCAGGTTTTTCAGCGGAATTTGGGTGAAAACACCTCCCAGATTGCGCGGGAAATGAAGGAATACAATCCGGATAGCGACTGGACACTGGTAAAAGATGAGGGAGTGGTGAAGGCAGTGCTCGAAAAAGAGTAAGGAAACCAGTGGAGGAGACCCGGCTCACCCCCACGGCAGGAGTTGGTCGCCTGCCGGGTACGGCAATGAGGGGTTCATTCAGGGTAAAATGGGTGGCAACTATCTGCCTATCGTTTTTTCTTTGTTTTTAATTTTTTGCCCGGACGCGATGGTTTTTCAACCCGGAGGGTCTGCGAGGGTTTCGCAGACCCTTTTCGGCTTTCAGGCTCTGGCCTGACGGCAGTTTTTTTCGATAATCGCCTCGGGGCGGATGTCCTGTGCACCGCCACCTTTACCGGGTGCGGTGCCGCATGGTTGGCAGCAGGACGGGCCTTCCTATGCCCGACCGACTCATCGGAGGAGCTTTTTTTCGGGGCAGGAACCGCGCCGGGCAATTCAGCGCTTCTGCAGCAAAGTAGTACGAACGACCGTCCCTCAAGGCGAATTTGCAAATCGTCACTATTCGGCTCAAAGAGCAAATCGTCTTGTTTTCTCAGGTCGGTACGAATGACTATTTCCCATGATTGTCCACAGGGTGGAAGCCTGAAATCAACCGGATTGAAATGTCCATTAAAAAGCAGGAGAAAGGAGTCATCGGTTGAGGCGTCTCCACCCGCCTCGAAATCCTGGATCGCATCGCCTCTCAGCAACAGCGAGAAAGCATTTATATAGGGCTGTTCCCAGTTAAAAACATTGATCTCGCTGCCGGCATCGTTGAAAAAGCTCGCCTGCTTGATGCCGGACCGAACGTCACCGAAATACTTTTTATGGTGAAACACCGGGTGTTCCCGGCGCAGGCGGGTCAGCTTTCGAACGAAGGCAAGGAGATCCTTCTGCCGGTCGTCCAGGTTCCAGTCGATCCAGCTGATTTCATCGTCCACGGTGTAGGCATTGTTGTCGCCCCGCTGGGTCCGTCCCCGCTCGTCTCCCGAACAGATCATGGGAACACCCTGCGACAGCAAAATAGTGGCGAGAAAATTTTTCTTCTGCCGCTCGCGGAGTTCGGCGATGAGGGGGCTCAGCGTCGGTCCCTCGGTCCCGCTGTTCCAGCTCAGGTTTTCCTCGGTGCCGTCCTTGTTCTCTTCGCGTCCGGGTTCATTATGCTTTACGTTATAGCTCACCAGGTCGTGAAGGGTAAAGCCGTCATGACTGGTGATGTAATTAATGCTTGCGCACGGGGTCCGGCCATTTTCGCCGAAAAGATCGCTGGATCCGGAAACCCGGTGCGCCAGCTCCGCGGCAAGGCAGGCATCGCCCTTCCAGAATTGCCGGAACAGGTCGCGGTATTTCCCATTCCATTCCGCCCAGAGTGGTGGAAATTTTCCCAGCTGATAACCGTCGTGGCCGAGGTCCCAGGGTTCGGCGATTAATTTAACCTGGGATACCACCGGATCCTGCTGCACCATTTCGAAAAAGGTAGACAATCGGTCGATACCATTGGATTTGCGGGCAAGAGTTGCAGCAAGGTCGAACCTGAACCCGTCCACATGCATATCAAGAATCCAGTACCGCAGCTATTCCATGAGCAGTTGCATGACCGGCGGGTGCGTTATGCCAAGGCTGTTGCCCGTGCCGGTAAAGTCCATATAGTAACGCGGCATCTGCGGGCTGAGATGGTAATATGAAGGGTTGTCAATGCCCCGGAAGGAGAGAGTTGGACCGAACTGGTTGCCCTCCCCGGTATGGTTGTACACGACGTCGAGGATGACTTCAATGCCCGCTCGGTGCAGCGCCTTCACCATCTTCTTGAACTCCCTGACCTGCCCTCCGTTGTCTCCGGAACTGGAAAATCGGCTGTCGGGCGAGAAAAAGCAGATCGTGTTGTATCCCCAATAGTTCGTAAAGCCCTTGTCCACCAGGATTCGGTCGTCAACCGCCTGGTGCACGGGAAGCAGCTCGACTGCGGTAATCCCAAGATTCTTGAGGTAATCTATCGCCTCGGGCGAACCGAGCCCTGCGTAGGTCCCCCGTTTTGCAGGGCTTATTTTCATGTTCCGCCTTGTGAATCCCTTGACATGAAGTTCATAGATGATCGTTTCGTTCCAGGGGATATCCAGCAGCCGGTCGCCTTCCCAGTCGAATGACGGGTCGATCACCATGCACTTGGGGATAAACGGCGCGGAGTCTCGGTCGTCGAACGAAAGATCCCCCCGGGGATCGCCGATCCGATACCCGTAGAGGGCGTCATTCCACCGGATCTTCCCCGACAGCGCCTTTGCATAGGGGTCGATGAGCACCTTTGCGGGATTGAACCTAAGCCCTTTTTCGGGATCGTAGGGCCCGTAAACCCGGTAGCCATAGAGCTGGCCCGGACTGATATTGCGGAGGTAGCAATGCCAGATGGCGTTGGTTCTCTCGGTTACCGGAATAACGGCAAACGGGTGAGGGTCATCGTTCGATTTGAACAAAAGTAATTCCACTTTTGTGGCATATTCTGAAAACAGGGCAAAATTAGTACCTCGTATATCCCACGTCGCACCGATCGGGTAGGGCTTACCGGGAAAATACCCGGTTTTCGCCTCGTTCCTTAATGCGCTGGCGGGGGTGGAATTGATCCCAACTTCCGGTATTGTTTTCATGGTATTGAATTCTCATGCACAAAGTGTTCCCTCCGGTCCGCTGAAATTATCGGGCCGGCTTCATGAATAATACGGATACGAAGAGTTGGTTGGGACAAACATCGCAACAGGGGTAAAAGGCATATTCGCCGAGATCAACGCCGGCCTGCGAAAGAGCGTTCACAATAAACCCGCAGCTAATCATAAACTCTTACCGAAAATGAGTCCATATTCGGCTGAGGTTACCCGTATTCCTATAAATGAGTATTAAAGGAGATAAAGTATGAGGAAATTGATTATCATCATGAGTATCATTTTCGCTTCTCTGTGTGTCGCCCCCTCTGTTGCAGCGGCGGCGTCGGTAACGATTGTTTCCACCAGCCATTACGCCGATAAGGGTGGACATCATCGGCATCACCGTGGACACCATCACCACCATCCGAGGCAGAATGTACACAGTTCCGCGACTATAAGGTTCTGAGGCGAGGCTTTTTCACTTGAAAGGATGAAAGTGGGGTACGAGGCTGAAAGAACCAGGCAACTATGACGACTTGTCGCGCTTAGGCAAAGATGCTTCGGTCTGAAGGTCGATAATATGGGCAAGTCTGCGATAGAGCGAAGAAATAGACAACCCCAGTGCCTTCGCCACTTTCCGCTTATCGCCATTTAACTCTTCCAGAACCTGAAGAATATGCGCATCGCCTGCCGTATCGAGGTCCTGCAGTTCCTCATGCGACAACTCCACGGAAAGGTCCGGGAAGTGGATGGGCGCCAGGGGTTTGCCCTGTGCCAGCAGGAGAGCCCGTTCAAGCACATTTTTCAATTCCCGCGTATTGCCGGGCCAGGCATAGGCGGCAAGCAACTGCTGAACCGCGAATTCGAGGGGGAAATGTGCATAGCCCGCGTTCGTCAGGAAATACTCGGCGAGTCCGGCTATTTCAATCTTCTGTTGCCGCAGCGGCGGCATTTTAATCGGGAAGGTGCATATCCGGAAATAGAGGTCTCTCCTGAATTCCTTTGTTTCGGCCTTTAAATCGCGGTTTGATGCGCAGAGCAACCGGAAATTGCTCTTCCGCAGCACGGTCTCTCCCAATCGGCGGAACGATTTTTCCTCGATGGTTTTGAGAAGCTGCGCCTGGACCTCGATCCCCATGTCCCCGATTTCGTCAAGAAACAGGGTCCCGTTATCCGCCAGTTCGACGAGCCCCTCTTTCGCCGCCACAGCCGAGGTGAAGGCGCC
Source organism: uncultured Fibrobacterota bacterium (assembly GCA_963803935.1). Classification (GTDB taxonomy): domain Bacteria; phylum Fibrobacterota; class Chitinivibrionia; order Chitinivibrionales; family Chitinispirillaceae; genus BOG-1184. Next base: position 6,358 of record CAWDOZ010000144.1, read on the forward strand.
TTTCGCATGGCCGAAGAGCTCGCTGCGCAGAAGGTCTCCTTTTAAACTCGAGCAGTTTACCTCGACAAAGGCTTCCGACTTGCGATCGCTGTTATCGTGGATCCATTTCGCGAGCACTCCCTTTCCAGTACCCGTTTCTCCCTGGAGGAGTACCACGGTATCGCTCTTCGCGGCAATTTCAGCCTTATGCAGAATATCAGCCATTGCCTTGCTCTTGCTGAAATAGGGCGAATTTTGCGCTTTAAGACGTTCCCGGACCTGATCGCGCTTGATGACCGATCCAAGATGAATGCATCGCTCCAGAATCACCCTGAGATCGTCCATGACAACCGGCTTGATGAGAAAATTTTCGGCGCCGTACTTGATTGCCTTCACCGCAGTCGCGATATCGCTGATGCCGGTGATGATGGCGATCGGCATGGCGGGGTAGGCAATTTTCAATTCGGGAATCCACTCAATGGAGTCGCCATCCGGGAGGTGGAGATCAAGGAGGAGGGCATCGAACCGTTCCCGGGCTATGATTTCCTTCGCCTCTTTTAGCGAGGTTGCCTGAGCGACCAGAAAATCGGAATTCGTAAAATACCGTTTATACCCATACTGAATTGTTTTGTCGTCATCAACCAGAAGGAGCCGGGAAGTCTTCATAGCAGGCCGAAAAAGAGATTGGTTGGGACCGGGAATCGGTTTCCGTGGGACCTTGACCGAGATTCAATATGGTGAGTTATAATCAGCTACCCTTTTAAAAGACTATTGGAGGCGTAAGAATCGATCTGATTTAAATGCCGCCCTTCGCCTGATTCATGAAACCCGGGAAGAAATCACCTGATAAAATTACATCAGGGGATCTCTAAAAATGCGGGTCATGGTGCGACCGGCTCGCGGCGAATGGTTTCGTATCCCCGGAATCCGGCCGTTTCCAGTCCATCATCATTTCTGCCGGAAAGCGATGGATCACCTTTAGACCCGATTAAAATCAATTCAATACTTTCAATCCCCGAATAAACTTATTTTATAACTATAACCCCGGCCTTCCTGCATTCGCCCGCCTGAATATTGACAGTTCAAACCTTCACACCGATGAGATCGATGAGCGTGGCCATGAATCCAAGAAAATCCAAACCACTGAAATCAAGCAAGGCTGTTGCAGGCGCTAAAGCAATCCGGAGAGTTGTTCCATCGGATAAATCGGACTTTCCCGTAGTCGGGATCGGTGCCTCGGCAGGCGGTCTCGAAGCGCTTGAGCTGTTTTTTTCGCATGTGCCTGCAGGATGCGACATTGCCTTCGTAGTTATCCAGCATCTCGATCCAACCCATAAAAGCATCATGAGCTCCCTGCTGAAAAAATATACGGCAATGGAAATTGCCGAGATTGCCGATGGCATGAGGGTTGAAAAGAACAGGGTCTACCTTGCTCCGCCGAATTTCAATGTCGCAATTATCGGCAATACGCTGCACCATGTGACGCCGGAAAAAAGCCACGGCATGAATCTGCCGATCGATTATTTCTTCCGGTCTCTGGCTGAAGATCAGGCCGAGCGGTCCATTGGTATCATTCTTTCCGGCACCGGAAGCGACGGGACGCTGGGAATGCGGGAAATCAAAGGAGCCGGCGGAATGGCCATGGCTCAGGAGGAGGCGCAGGCGAAATTTTCCGGCATGCCGAAAAGCGCCATCGATACGGGTATCGTCGATTTCGTGTTGCCGGCCGAAAGCATGCCCGGGCAACTTATCAGGTACGCCAGCCACCCCTACCTCGAACGAGCAAAGGCAACCGGCACAAAGCCTCCTGATTTCCAGATTGCCCTGCAGAAGATCCTTCTCCTTATTCGCAGGAAAACAGGTCACGATTTTTCCCTGTATAAGCACAACACTATCCGCCGGGGAATCGAAAGGCGGATGGCGCTGCATCAAATGGAACGCATTGCCGAATTTCTTCGCTACCTTGAAAAAAACGAGAAGGAAATCGAATTGCTGTTCAAGGAACTCCTCATCAATGTAACCAGTTTTTTCCGCGATCCGGAAGCATTTGCAGAGCTTGGCATGAAAGCAATTCCGGGTCTCCTCGAACACAAAGACCGCGATGCTCCCTTCCGGATCTGGGTTCCCGGCTGCTCTACCGGGGAAGAGGCCTATTCACTGGCAATTCTGCTGATCGAGGTCATGGAATTGCAGAAAAAAAACTTTGCATTGCAGATTTTCGCATCGGATATCGACAGTGAAGCGATCGAGGCGGGGCGGAGCGCGATCTATCCCGAGAGCATCAGCGCCGATGTTTCGGAAACCCGGCTGAATCGTTTTTTTACGAGGGAGGGAAACTCCTACCGGGTCAAGAAGCAGATCCGCGAGTGCGTGATTTTCGCCCTTCACGACATTGTCAAGGACCCGCCCTTCTCACGGCTCGACCTGGTCAGCTGCCGGAACATGCTCATTTATATGGACCAGACCCTGCAGAAAAAAATCCTGCCGGTCTTCCACTATTCTTTGGTCGATAACGGCATTTTATTTTTAGGAACCTCCGAGAGCATCGGCGACCTCGTCACCTCTTTTGCAACCATCGACACCAAATGGAAAATTTACCGGAAAAAAGGCATTACATCCGTTCGTGCCCATAACCCGGGAATTCTGGATCGGCTGCCGGCAGTTCCGCAGTCAAGGCCCCTTCCGGCTGCGGCAGACGCATTCCGGCACCTTGGCGAGAAAGCGCTGCTTGAGAGCTTCGTGCCGCCATCGGTCCTGGTTAACGACAAATGTGAAATTCTGTATTGCTACGGAGCCATCGACCGTTACCTCGCGATTCCGCCCGGGGAGCCGAGTCTGAACATCCTCCGCATTGCCCGGGAAGGCCTTCGTTACAAGCTTGGTCCTGCCCTTTTGCAGGCCCGGAAGGGTACCGATCCGGTGCTGTGCAATAATGTCCGCTTCAATGAAGCCGGCACCGGGAGGTCCATGGACATAACTATACAACCGGTAATCGAGCCCGGCGACTCGCAGCGGCTGTTTCTGATCGTTTTCAGAGAAAGGCCGGCAATTAAAGTATCCGGCCTTAAGGCCGGGAAAGTTTCCGGAACCGCCCCCCAGGTCGAAACCGTCGCATTGCTTGAGCAGGAGCTGAAATTAACCAGGGATACCCTGCAGAACACCATCGAAGCGTTGCAGACCGCAAATGAGGAGTTCCAGTCGACCAATGAAGAGCTGCAGAGTACGAACGAGGAGCTCGAAACATCGAAGGAGGAGCTTCAATCCACCAACGAAGAACTGGGAACGGTCAATTCCGAGCTGCAGCACAAGGTGGACCAATTGATGGATACCGGCAATGATGTCAATAACCTGCTCGCCAGTACCGAAATCGCCAGCGTTTTTCTGGACATGCGGCTCTGCATCAAGAGATTTACCCCGGCGATGGTGAAGATATTCAGGCTGCTCGGCACGGACATCGGCCGTTCGATCCGCGACATAACCTCCACCATCAAGTCGTTTGATATCTGCGCGGCCGCGCAGGGGGTTCTTGACACCCTTGAACGCAGGGAAACCGAAGTTCGTAACGAAGACGGCCGATGGTATACCCTGCGGATCACTCCCTATCGGACCATGGAAAACACCATCGAGGGCGTTGTCATGACGTTTATCGATATAACTGATCTCCGGCATGCTTCCCGGGAACAGGAGGAGGCGCGGCTTCTGGCGGACGGTATCGTCGACACGATCCACGATCCGTTCGTCATTCTCGATGCCGAGCTCAATGTCCGGTCGATAAATGGGCCATTCTGCGCGTTTTTCAAGGTGAAATCCGATGAAACGGTGAACCGCCGGATTTATGAACTGGGCGACGGCCAGTGGAACATTCCTCGGCTGCGTGATCTTCTGTCAACCATTGTGCCCGGCAACACCAAGGTTACCAATTATGTGGTGACGCACGAATTTCCGGGAATCGGGCGGAAAACGATGTCGCTCAATGCGCGCCGGATCGCTAAAAACAAGTTCATTCTGCTGTCGATGGTCGAGCAGGTAAAGCAAAGAAAAGCCGTGCCGCCCGGCCGCTCGGTGCGGGGAATCAAGTGAAAAGGTATTTTGCCGGCGATGCTGCAGCCAAATCCGCGGGCATGGAAATGATTTAATTGCAAACGGAAATGAGGATGGTCTGGAGAAATCTGTGCTATTCTGTGCTACGGCCGGACAACGGGGGGAAATGAAGGGCATGTGTAAGTCATTGATTTATATGGTGCCGAAGCTCGGAATCGAACCGAGATGGTGTTGCCACCGCTGGATTTTGAGTCCAGTGCGTCTACCAATTCCGCCACTTCGGCAAATGCAGGCGACAGTAAAAATTACATTTTCCGATAGAGCGGCTGCAAGGACGAGGATGGATGGGACTCTCGGGGATCCCTGTGGGACCTCCCGAAAAGCCTAGTCGTCGTTTTCTCCCGGGGATAGTTCATCCTTGAAGGGATCGTCGCCGTTTTTTTCGTGGTACTCGTTCAGGCTTTTCAAATGCCGGATGGTGTCGCTGATGATGACCTCGGCATTCGCCTCAACGAAATCGAAAATCTCATCGGAGTCGGCATTGGCATTATCGCGAAGGTATTCAACGATGGAGAGACCCGTTGACAGCATGATGTTGTGAACGAGGTTCTCGTCGTACAATTTGCAGCGCTTATTGGCCATTAGAATTCCTTCCGACAGCAATAATGAGTTTCATGCATGCTTCAAGCCGCAGCCGACTTGAGATACTCCTCCACGGTGATGCCGTCTTCCCGGGGATTCAATACCCGCGCGATTTTATAGCGCTCCCCTCCCTGTTCCCTGGTTCGCTTCGCGAGGCACACTTCGACCGGTTCGTGCAATCGTCTTCCATCGGCGGAAAAAAGGATGACGATATCGGGCACCAGGAATTCATCCCGGTTGATCCTTGTCACGATACCTTTTTCCCCGGATGCGAGGACCACAAAACTGCCGACCGGATATATGCCGATTACCTTGACAAAGTGTTCCGCAATGGCCCGGGGAAATTCCTTGTCCATGGCGTTATAAATGGCCGAGAGAGCCTGCTGCGGCGTAAAGGCCCGGCCATAGGGCCGGTCCGAAGTAAGGGCGTGGTAAACATCGACTGCCCCGGTGATAAGGGCGAAATAGTCCACCCGGTTACCGGAGATTCCCACAGGATACCCCTTGCCGCTCAGGCGCTCGTGATGCTGGCCGATGATTTTTTTCACCCTGCCGGCAACTGCCTTCTGGCTTTTGACGATTTCCACCCCGTACTCCGGATGTCGTTTAACAATGCCGAATTCAGCCTCGGTCAAGGCACCCTGCTTCGCGAATATCTTTTCCGGTACCCAGCTCATGCCGATATCATGGAGGAGCCCGCCGAGGGCGACCTCGAGCATCGTATCGCTTTCGTAGCCCATCGCCCAGGCCAGGGCTGCGCCGAGAATCGCCACATTCGCCGAATGCTCGGGTAAATACGGACCGGTTCCCTTTACCATTGCAAGGCTGACCAGTGCGTCGGCGTTGCGGAGGAGACTCCCGACGATCGCCATTGCACTCTCATCCATCTCGCCGTAGCAGAACATCTGCCCCTGACGCACCGTTTTCAGCGCCTTTGAGACGGCCAGCAGGCTTCGCTTATAAATGAGTTTAGCCTTCGGGAGCTCCTCCTGCAACGGCAGCGACGAGGCTGCAAATTCGCTCATGATGCGTCCGGTCGCTCCCTTTTCCCGGTTTTCAGGACTTTCCGTCCGGCGTTTCCGGGCGGGAGTAGTGCGCTGTCTATGCTAATTATACCCCCTTTTGAAGAAATGGTCAACGAATACCGGGCAACATGAGGCATTTGCAAAGCAGGGCAGTGTTTGGCACAACCTGCGAGGCAATAGAGGTACCGCAACCTCGGGGCGACAATGGCATCTATGGATTTTCGGGGGGGACTTCAGGACTTTTTGCTTCCTGCCTTCAACACCTCTTTTATAGGTCCGATCCCGATTGCTCCCGTTCGGAGCACCTCGACCGCGCCATCCCGTCCGACTTTGACGACGGTTGAGGCCGGGGATTCCGGCAGGCGCCCTGCATCGATCATGAAATCGACCTTCCCGGCGAAGAGTGCCGAGATTGCGGCCGGATCGTCGACATAGGCCTCCCCGCTGATATTGGCGCTTGTGGAAAAAAGCGGGGCGTCCAGAAACCGGAAAATGGCTTCGATAAACGGGTGTTTCACGATTCGGATGGCGACGCCGGCGGCATCGTTAC
>CAWDOZ010000145.1:0-14385 GCA_963803935.1 uncultured Fibrobacterota bacterium
GAAGGAGCCCTGCCCGGTCTGCGGAAAGATAAACTGCATCTGCAAGAAAAAGGTCAGGGCGAAGGTGAAACTTGCTGATGGCAAGGAGCGGACCATACAGCATATGATGATAACCAGTTTCTGGCATCCCGACGGCACGCCTATGTCTGCTCACCAGTTTATGGAATTACTTTTCGGTAAGCTGCCGGATTTCTTCAAAAACGAGGAGGAACTACGCGCTTTATGGTGCGCGCCGGATACCCGAAAGAAGCTACTGCAGGGCCTCGCCGAAAAGGGTTTTGGCGGGGAGCAACTGACCGAAATGCAGAAAATCATCGACGCCGAAAAAAGCGACATCTTCGACGTACTGGCTCATGTGGCTTATGCCCTCCCCCCGCTGACCCGTGAAGAACGAGCCGTAAAGGCTAAAATTGATATAAGTGCCCATTTCAATACTAAGCAGCAGGTTTTTCTCGACTTCGTACTGTCACATTATGTACAGGTCGGCGTAGAAGAGCTCGACCAGGAGAAGCTCACTCCCCTGCTGCGGCTCAAGTACCATGATTCCATTGCCGATGCAGTGGCTGACCTGGGAAAACCCGACGAGATCGGCAAAGTGTTCTCAGGGTTCCAGAAGTATCTATATCAGCGACCAGCTGCCGCGTAATCTCGAAATTAACTCAATAAAAAACTTCTATGGCGGTTATCTACCCTTGAGAGGCTCCATTTTTTTAGCCGGCTACAGGAAGCCCATTCCACCTAATTCCATTTGATTCAGTTACAATGACCCCATAGTTTTTCCGTGTTGAAGCAGCAGCTCGTTCCGCGCTTGCGAGGATCTGATCTATCGTAAGTTGCGAGCTACGATAATACTCCGCAGTTGGCAAATTATAAGTTGCCCCTTGATTTGAGACGATCGTCCGACTAAATCCTTCTTTTTCCATTGCGACATGGAGCGATTCGTAATCGTAATACGTTGCATCATGAAGTTCAACGCGTGTCATAAATGCAGCCATAATGTGAAACCCCTTTCTACGTAAATAAGTGAGAAGTAGAAGTACCTATAATGTGGATACGCTCATTATCTAAGTGTATTCATTCAGGATTTCTATAATTGAATAGTATCAAACCTGACCGCTCGATATACTTTTATCCAATCTTAGAAAGAAGCGTACTGGAAATAATGCTGAAAAGCCCATTCTTGAATTCATCAATATTAATCTGAGCTATCCCAGCATTTTTCAATAGATCCATCTGGGCGAGGTCTTTCTTTGATTCGATTTGCCACTTTAAATCATCAGCAGTTATCTCGCCTGCTGCAAGCTGCTGTGACCAGGTGCTAATGTCACCCTGTATTGAAGTAACGAGGGCTTCGGCATCTTGTTTTGCGGAATCTGCGGCGCTCCCGAAGGTGGTGGTTGCCAAGGCTCCGACGCTTCCTAAAATGTTCTTCAACATGTCCTGACCGTCTGCTGCATTCATAAAATCCTCCGCTATGAGTGTATGTTAGCAAAACCAATTTAAAAAATGGAATTACATTGCAATCAGAAACTCACAACTTTTGAAATTTTGATTGCGCATCATTCGGGTTAATTTTCTTACTCTCAAGTTCGGCAATGAAACCAAATGCATCACCGATTATTTTTGTTTCATTCCCGATAAAGCCTGCGCTGAGTCGTTTTTCATCCTGCCATCGTTTTAGAAATCCACCGAGCAAATGCTTCTCAGGGTCTATTAAGGTTTGCCACATCTGCGTTGAAATTGCGTTATTCGGCCGGCCTTTCTCATATTCATAGGCCTTATTCAGCTTCATCTGAATATCCGAAATAGCCGGGAGATAGTTATTGACGCTATCCACTGCCTTGGCCATAAGAGCCAAGCTTTCTACCTTTAAGCTGGTCGTTTGAGCATAAGCGTATTGATCGTAGGTCGATATCGTGGACGCGCAGCCTAATAGTCCGAGTATGCAAAGCATGCCCACTAAACTGCTGTCCTTTAAAAAAACCGTTTTCATAATGTCAGACCCTTTCGTTCGAGTGAAGCAGGTTTTGGACGAATGCCAATATATTTTGCCTAGGAAATCGTTCTGGGACAATCCCCCTCTCGAATTTGACCGTTCCGGCCATGAATAAAAAGTTCGCTTTGCTGATTTCGGGCGATGTCTTTCCCCGAACTGATTGCTTCGGCTTGAGTTTCATGCAGCGAGGTGTAACGGGAATTTCCTTCACCTAACACACCCCATTTGCCGTCTACTGGAACAACATGCTGATTGCCCATAAAGGCTCCTTTTAGAAAAAGTGTTAGAAAGCTAAAAGAATAATTGAACAGCCGAAGTAGAATAATGTATGTTCTACATGCGGAACGGTTATTCTTAGTGATAAGATAATTGATGGCCGTTCGGGGAGTCAAACATTTATTCTTATTAATGGAACAGGAGGCCTATGGGCGAAATATCCCTTAAAAATATCGGTGCAGCTTTGAGGAGTGAACGTGGAGATAGGGGTTTGCGAGATACCGCGAGGGAGATTGGAATTAGTCCTGCTACTCTTTCAAGAGTTGAAGGGGGAAAATTGCCGGACATCGAAACCTTCACAAAAATTTGTCAATGGATGAGGTTGGACGCAGGAAAAGTCCTTGGAACGAACCATGAAAAGCCATTAGCATCGACACCAATGGTACATCTTAAGGCGAAGAAAAATTTATCAGAAAAGGCCGCAAAAGCTTTATCTGCAATGATTATTGCAGCAAACGATTGTTTTAATGACTAGTGCGGGGGGGGGCATGCTGAAAAGAGGCTTTAAAACTTGGTGTGAAACCACCGCACTAAATTTTAAAAAGGAACTTGGAATTGGTAAACAAGATCCGCTAAGTGCTCGTGCATTAGCTCAACATTTAGGCATAAAATTATTGACCCCAGTGGACATTTCCGGGATAAGCAATGAAAACCGAGAGGTCCTACTAGGTCCGGAAGCGAGCTCATGGTCGGCAGTGACATTGTGTAAGGGTGATCGGTCTATGGTGATTTTTAATCCATGTAATGCACAAGGGCGGCAATCAAATGATATTATGCATGAACTTGCGCATATTATCATTGGCCACAAACCGCAAATCATGCATTCCTTCGAAGCCGGAATATTCATGCGTCATTACGACAAATCACAAGAAGAGGAAGCTGATTGTCTGGCCGCAATACTCCTATTGAGTAGGGACGCCTTAATAAGAATCGGCTTCGGTCAAATGGAAGTAATGGCGGCAGCCCGCGAATATGGCGTTAGTGAAAAATTATTGAACATGCGCCTTCAAATGAGCGGTGTAAAGGCCATTTTAGCAAGGAGCTCTGCCAAAGTAGGTCGGTAGCAAAGACGCAACTACCTTTTTAAAAACTGAAGCGCCCATCATATTCAACAAGTCGGGAACAACCTCCCCTTAGGTCTGTCTAAATTCTGTCCCCTCCTTCGACCTGCTGCAATCCCTAACCTTCTTTGTCCTAGCTGGTCCTTTTGAAAATTTTGCGTCCCAGGACGCCGTGAAATTAAATTCCTTGCAGGTAGTTCGTGGATCGAAAAGTTAGAAGTTGTTGAAAAACTTAAAAATGGAGGCTTTCAAAAACTATAGAAATACATACTATTTGTAATTAAAAACGCATCTTTTTACTTGGTTCTGAACCGAAAACTGGCACTTTTCAATTCAATCCGAACGAGTAAGAGGGCTGCGCTCCTTAAAAGGGCGCGCTTTCTTCCGTCTGGATTGATAGGTATGCCAGTACCTCGGTTCAGGGCGGGACGACTGTCGCGCCCTTTTTATTTCCCTCATGACCGTCACCTCCCGCCCCCAGTCAAGACTCATCTTGAATGGTATGGTTGTCCCCAATCCTTATCACCTCAAGCCAGGAGGAATTATGAGTTCAAAACCCTTCAAAGCTTTATCGGAGAAGGACTTCATGGGTCAGGCAACTTCCAAATGTCCGGTGATTGCAATTGATATGGGGTATTCATCGAATAAAAAAAGTTGTGGTATCTGTGGAACAAGTTTCACAGCAGGCAATTTTTATTTTGGTGATGCAGTTGAACGAGTAAAAACCTTTATAAGTGAAAACCCTTATACAATATTAATTATTGAAGCTCCGTTGAGTGTCTCGCATAAAAAAAGTGGAAACCCTCAAATTCGCGGGACATTTGAAAAAGGTCATGAATGGTGGTGGAAGGCGGGAGCCGTAACACATCTCGGTGCTCAAAGATTTTTGCAGCAACTATTATCAGATCCACCTGTACCCTCTAAACCAATTAGACTTGCAGAAGCTTATCTGCCTCAGAATACGTCAGTACAAGGTCATGATAAAGTTGCCCAGTGTATTGTGAAGCACTTCTTTGACAAGAAGCCTATGTTGATCTATCCTGAGGCTGAGCCTATTTTGCCTGAGAAAGTGAACGGCGTACCGCCTATTAAAGTTTTCAGGTTTTAGCTCATTACCGTCCAGAAGTAGTCCGTCTGTATGTGGCACTTCGGGCAGTAGGTCAGTATGCCTTCTCGCCCGCATAGCATCGACCAGGTAATGTCCGGGCTCCGAAAGTAGACCCAGGTTTGATTTCCGGATGGGGCTCTACACGCTGGGCACGGACTGGCCTGAGGCGACAAATTTGCCTTCAGTACATCTAAGATTCCTAAGTCAAAAGGAAGGCCCTCGGGAGCGGTTCCGTAGCGCTCCAGATACTCAGTGATAGTGTTCCTTGAATCCGCGAGGATCTTCTCCTGGTTCCTGATCGACTCTTCTATGTCCGACCACGGGAAAAAACTTTTTTTGCGGTACCTGCGCCGTCGCCGGCCGATCAGTTTATTGGTTAATTCTGGCTCCATCGGTTAGGTTTTCTTTTCGGTCATGCGAGCATAAATCAGCACCATGTTCGTGAGCATCGAAACCCCGAACCAAGGGTCCTTCTTAAGATCGACCGCTTCCCTCGCCGCAAAAAGCAGATTCTTCGCTCGGCTGATTTGTCCCTGCTTGAAGAATATTTCGGCTACACGGGGAAAGAGCATTGCCTTTGTTTCAGCATTGATGCCCGGCGGATGTTCCGGCAGTTGATGTTTAGCCTTATCATACTTATCAGTATTGGAAAACCTTTTCGCCGCTACCGGTTCCTCCTCTAACAAATACGCCATGATCTTCCAGGCCTCACTGCCGATCTCCGCGTACGCCGGGATCACATGGAGCAGGTGGTTCGGATTCTCGGTTATTCTTTTTTCTCGAAGTAGTCCTTCTATCATCTCTTTCGCCTGCAGGTTTCTTTTACACCTAAACAGGCTAATGGCATACCTGGACAGCGTTCGGTACCGATGATCGGCCGTGAGCTTCGGGAATTTCTTTATACCCCGGAGTCCCTTTTCAAGCAGGTCGTGAGCGAAGTTGATCTGGCCATTTATAGCCAACTGTTCCGCGATCTCTGGCAGTTCCTCCAGTAAGGCCATTTCCGGTTTCTTGGAAGTTATCTCCCCAACCTGGTACAGTAAAGTAGTGGATGCTTTAATGTCGCCAATCTCCCTATAAACTTCGGCAATCCGGACGAAAGCACCTACCTTGGAAAACGTGTCCATCTTCCTACCGCATTCCAACAAAGCTCGATCCAGGCAACTTACCGCCGTTGCCTTCAATGTCAGGGAGTGCATGAGTTCTGCCGCTTCAGAAAGGAAATATGACCGATCAAAACCGGGTTTCCGAGCGTTGATCCCTTCATCAATATCAAGTAGCAGCCTCGATAATTTGAAAGGTTTATCGACCCTCATCATTTCATTGGCCATAACCAGCAGAACTTTGCTTTTGTCTGGCTGCTCCAACTGGCCGGCAATGGCTTTCGCCTTCCTAAACTGCTGGTTTCTGGAATACTCGTAGGAGATCTCCCTGAGTGCCTTATTCCGGTCCTTTGTGACGGAAATTCCCGGTACCATGGCTTCAGCCCTGGAAAGCAGCCTCTTCTGCTTTGCTACCATGCCGAGGCGATTGTAGCAGCGGGCTATGGTTTTAATGGCGGCAACCTTCTGGTAGGCGTCAGGAATCGAGGGAACGGCCTTCAGACAGGAGTCCAACAGGTCTAAAGCTGGAAATTCGAAAACGGAGGCCTCCCCAATTTTCTTATTTATCATGCAGATCCCCTTTAGTTTCAATGTACCGATCGCGCAGTTTTTCCGGTAAAAGGTGCAGTTTATTCGAAAAGCTCATGTCGTACCCCATGATTAACACGGCTAAGTCATCAAAGTCTCTTCCCAAACGATAACACGACAGCTTGAGTCTAAGCATTCCGAAGCGTGACGTCCTGTGTGCTTTCCCTAATTCCTTAATTGTTGGTATAGGAAGCTGGTCAGGAGCCCGTTTCGTACCCGAAATTAAAATATCAACCTTCACGTGGTATTTTACTTCCTGAAGCTGAATAAAATTATCGCTCTTTGAGAGGAACGCCAAACCGTACCGTGTAATGTCTGCGGACATAAGCCTGGGTAGGGCTTCCTGGCTGATGATAATATCCACATCATCGGTGTACCTTGGATGCCTGAACTGATTCATGGCAAGAGCACCGACGAGCATATAATCAACTTTAAGCTCATTAAGCATGTGTTCGACAACCTTCCATGCGACCACTACCTCGGTCGGAATCGCTGCATTCGCATCGGAAGCCAATACGATTCCGACAGTCTCAGATAAGGCTATCTGTTTGGCATCGACCAGCATCACCCTGAGCTTATTCAGCTTGTATTCTTCGAACTCCTTGTTCCTTTTAGCCATCATTACCTACCAATCCTATGCTCTAAAGAAAAAGGGCAACGCCTCGATAGAATAAAGAGGGTTGCCCATGAAAATAAATCTGGTTCTATTATATCTATGTTTAATCAAATTGATGTTGCTTCTTAGACGGAATAAGTTCCATTTCAATACTCTTCCCTTCACTAAGGGTACTCATTACTGTACCATCTGAAGCCTCCATTTGCCTATGACCGGAAATCGTTATTGCATAGCCAGAGGAATCTATATAGGTCCAAATTTCTTGAGAAACTTTTCCACCAGCAGCAGCCCAAATCAAATCTGGATATTCTTGATTTGTTTTAACGTTGAATTCACCAATTCCATAAGCAGATTTAAATTCTGAGATAAAATTGGAAGCATTCAAATCTCCAGAACCAAAAAGTTTATTTGTGATTGTAGAGGGCCAATAAATTTTCGCCAATAAACCATTGGAATCCCCAATGAACTCCGCGCCTGAATTAAAATGAAAACTAGATTTATGTATTTGGGTGAGATCTTGGGTATTGCACTTGCCTAGTATAGAACCATATTTGCTATTTGCTAAATAATAAGCATCCATCATATTCATTCCCAAATAAAAATCTTTTACCTTGATTGAATGTAACGCTCCACTATTCATCAAGGAATCGTCGCTTAATTTAAACCCGAATTCCCTTTCTGAAAACATATTTAAAAACATTGGCGACGGGGAGAGAGTAGTTACAGTTAGTGAGCAGGTTTTTAAAATATAAATGAAGGTCTTTACAGCCTTAAAACCGATTTGGTTTAGAACAGAATTGTTATTTGGAATGCCCACAACTGGAAAGCCTGTTTTATTTTTTGAGTAATCAACATATATAGTTGACTTCAACTGAGTCAAAAAAGATGGAATTAAATAATAATAATCTACACGATATTTTCCGAAAACATGTCTTACTATATCCTCTACCACAGGTATGGATCTTGAAGTAATAAAATTAAGTGAAACTGTGTCGTCTCCATTGGTCCAGTAAGCTCTTGTAATGGGATGTTCACCTTTATCCCTATTAATTGATGATATCATCAAAATTCCATATTCGTTTAATGCAGTACGCTCCATGACATCATTCCCGAAAGCCCAACAAAAAGCTGTGTTTCTCGAAATTGGAGAACAACTCACTCCTTTCGACTGATTGTATTCATCAACGGCTTTTTTCCAAGTGTTAGCGCTCGCCAAAAAACTGCTATCTATAAGTGGAGTATTTTGATTAATAAAAACATATTTCGAGTTATCTTGATCGATACAGGCACATACCAAAAGAAAGAGTAAGGCGGAATAATTTTTAATGTACATATCTTCCCCCGATTAATGTGTATCCGGTTATTGAACATATCTGAGTTGGGTCTTTTAGAGATAGTCACCAAATTAGCGATCATAAAAAGTAACCTTTCCACCACCATCGCAGGAGCCCTGTTTCATTTCGACATAACTACCTGGGGAAAAGGTAACTCCACCAGAAAGAGCTGCTATTATAAGCTTTGTGCCATGACGCGCTACTGAATCACCGGGATTTAATTGGATATCTTGGACCCCCTCTATTGGAAAATAAACCTTCACGGTATACGATGATTTATTGTAAAACCAAATCGACAAATTTTGGTCATCACAATGGAAATTCATTATAGCAAATATCGACAGTAGTACAAATGGAAATAGGTTACCTCCATTGGGTTTGAAGCACTTGGGACTTTGTTTTTTTTTTCATAAGCGTCGGCTCTTTCTCGCCCCACAAAAAAAACGGGGCGTGACAATTATTCCGCCCTGCCTCTAGGTACTGACATACCCGACATACAAGACGAAAGAAAGCACGCCCCGTAGGGCGCACCTCCTTCCCCAATTCTGTATGTCTTAAATTGTCAGTTTTAGAGGCAGAACCAAGCAAAAAGATGCGTTTATTTTTACTTCAAATGCGTTTATATCGTCTTATCCGTCCTCCTATGACCTTGAAATTTATTGAAATAAAATAACCTTTGCTACTACATGTAGTCAATATCCCAGCCTGGATGGCCCTGCTGGGTTAGGTACCTATCCATTACCCAGCGGTTATTTCTGCACTTTCGTCTTCTATCTGAAGCACCCGTGCGGATGTATCGATGTTTTTCAGTTCCCCGATCTCTCCGTCATTAGATGCCCCGAGGTCTTTGAATTTCCGGGCAGTGACGAGAACCCGGCTTTCTATCGATCCGACTGCACCATTGTAAGAGCCAATCGCTTTTTCCAACCCATTCCTGATTCCCTCAAAATGCTCAGATAGTCTGATAATCCTCTCATATAGCTGCTTCCCCAGGTCGGTAATTTTTTGAGCATTCTCCGCTACTTTCTCTTGTCTCCACCCGTAAGCGACAGCGCGAAGCAACGCGATCAGGGTAGTCGGCGTAGCGATAATCACCCGCTGGGCTACGCCTGCTTCGATCAAGCCTGGGTCTTGCTCCAGAGCAGCGCCGAAGAAGTTTTCTCCCGGCAGAAAGAGCACAACGAACTCAGGTGCCGGTTGAAACTGCTCCCAGTAGGATTTCTTGCTGAGCTTGCTAATATGATCGGAAACCTGCCGGGCATGATCCTTGAGCAAGGCGATTCGAGCAGGCTCGTCCTGAGCCTCAAGGGCTTCCAAGTACGCCTGAAGTGGTACCTTTGAATCTACGACCACTTGTCTTCCACCCGGTAGACGAACCGTCATATCTGGACGGAGAGTACCATCCTCGGTAGTTGCACTTTCCTGAGTAACGAAGTCACAGTGATCCATCATACCGGCCATCTCGGCGACCCGCTTCAGCTGAATTTCTCCCCACCGGCCTCGTGCAGCGGGAGAACGGAGCGCCTTCACCAAATTCGCTGTCTCTCCCTGAAGCTGTAGCTGACTTTGTGATACCGACCTTAGTTGTTCTGCCAACGACCCATAGGCCGTATTCCGTGACTTCTCGATCTCCTGTATTGTCGTATCGAACTTGGTAAGCGACTGCTTTAGCGGATCGACAAGGTTGGTGATCGCTGCCTGACGGGCATCCGATTCTGCTTTGGCTGTCTGTTGGAAACCATCCAGCTTAGCCCCTGCCAGTTCGAGAAACGATTGGTTGTTCTGCCTCAAGGCTTCTGCAGAAAGGGCTTTAAAGACATCTGCGAACTTCTGCTTCATTTCATCGAGTAGAGCAAGCTTCTCATTGCCAGATTTCCTCTCTTCCTCCAACCGGGTTTCTGACTCAGCGAGAGACTCCCGTAGCTGGGCTACTTCCTCCTGATGTTTCACGCCGGCAGCAGTAAGGGCTTCGACTGACGCCTTCGACTCATTTAGTGCATTCTCGGTATTCGATAGACGCTCAGTCAGTACCGATCGCTCGACCTCGCCTTCCTGCTTTCCTTTTCTATAAGACGCTTCGGGTTTGCCTCGTTGAACGACCCAGACAGCAGCTCCGCCGACCACTGCACCTATGATAGCTACGATCAGAAGCATCCTGGAGGTACCTCCTATCGACTTCGATGTGATATTTGATGTGAATGCTATAAATAACGATCCCCCAAACCTGAAGTCAAATTTCCGGCCTCGGTTCTATGATCGCCCGCTCGAAGAACTCAACCGGCGTGATCGGCGCAATGGCCTCGACCACGACCAACGTGCCCCCGCCAAATAGGAAAATGAAGCCACAGGAGTAGGGATTCGCCTCGTACCAGGCATCGACAATCCTCTTGGCTTTTACCTTCGCAGCGGTGATATCCTCTGCCTCTACGACCAACTCGGTTGTATGTTCGAACTGACCGTTCTTTTCCTTAATCGTGAGCAGGTAGTAGGTCACCATCGGATCGTAGGTACCCGGCATGGAGGTCTCCCCTATAAAAAGAAAAAGGGCAACGTCTCGGTTATCGAGACGATTGCCCAATTCTTAAAAAAAAGTTCCGGCACTACTTTAAGTCAAGATTCCGGCAGGAAGACTACCTTGCCCAGGCAACCCGCGATCGATCCAAAGCCCTGGGTCTACCTACCATCCTGGTCTCTCAC
Organism: uncultured Fibrobacterota bacterium; assembly: GCA_963803935.1. GTDB lineage: Bacteria > Fibrobacterota > Chitinivibrionia > Chitinivibrionales > Chitinispirillaceae > BOG-1184. The sequence continues at coordinate 10,780 of CAWDOZ010000145.1, forward strand.
CCGGCCTGCCGGGATCTTTCCGAAGCCTCCTGCTGGGGTCCGGTTTTACCTTCTTTTTCCTCTAATTTACTTCGCGGGACTTCACACTAAATATCACATTGTTATGGTACGAGGGGGTATTCGGGGGTATCTGAGCCGGATAAAAACCCTAGGCGCAGACATAAAAAAACCCCTCAAAATGCCTTTTCTTGCGTTTCTGAGGGGCTTTAAAAAGCTGGAGTGGAGGGGCTCGAACCCCCGACCCAGTGGTTAACAGCCACTTGCTCTGCCGACTGAGCTACACTCCAAATCGAACATCCTGAATTCGGGTAAAAATTTCAGTTTTATTAAAATACATTTATTTTGCTGCGAAATCAATGCAACATCATATCGTCCCGCCCAAGCCTCCCGACACCGGCTGAAATGTGCCTGTCGGCACTGCTCAGGGAATTGCCGGAGGCACGGAACCCCTCATCACCGAATAGATACATTTGGCGAGCGCATCATAGCCGGGCTGATCCGGATGAAGGCTGTCTGCCGGCATGTAGGTCGGGCTGAAGGTGTCGCCGGGACACAGCGCGCTGTCTGCATTCACCTGGAATATAGCGGTTCCTGCGGCATTTTGGGCCTGTATCGAATCCGCGAGCCCCTGGTTGAACGACGGCAGCCAGTAGTCCCCATCTACAAAAGATTGATTGTAATCCGCATTCGGTCGCACCACCCCGTTGAGCACATAGATCCTGCTGCTCGGGTTGCGGCTGTGCATGATATCCATCATCATGACCGCATAGGTTAATCCCACGGGGGCATAGTTATCGTTGACCCCGGTCATCAATACCCAGACATCCGCGGTTAATTGGGTAGAAATGACGCTGAGCGATTGCCACACCTCGAATCCCGTGGCAGCGGACAATGCCAGGCACGAATCGTCGATGTTCGTGGAGACCATATAGGGCGGCGTTACCGGTCCTACCGCCTTCGCCCGTTCGTAGGGCCCAAGATGGGCCCGGATCGAATCGAGAACACCTTCCCGGAAACCTCCACTGATATTGTTCCCCTGGTAGCCCGCAACTATCGAGTGGCCGACAAATGCTACCAGGTATTGCCGCAAGACGGTTACGGTCCCGCCTTTTGAAACCGAATGCCCGAAGGTGTCCCTCGCGATAATTTTCCAGGTATAGCCGCCCGGACCGATACCACCGATCTGGGTGCTCTGGTTCGGGCCCTGATAGGTTGCCGTAAGCGAATCGCCGCTCGCGCCCCACAGTACCGTATAAGTTATCCCACCAAGACCGGTCCCCACGGCTCCGTAGCTGAAGGAAAGGCTGCAAACCGGCGAATTCTGGGATACCAGAATGGTATCGAACAGCTTCGGGGTCGACACCGCGAGACTTTCCGGCCCCACATTGAAATTCACGGTAAACGTATCGGCCCCAACAAGACCGTGGTTATCGCGGGCAGCGACAACGGCGCGCACCAGTGCGCTGCCGGAATAGATCATGGCGTGGGTTGCCGCAACAGTACTGTCGGTCCAGCCGGCGCTTCCGGACAAATTCCAGAGGTATTTAACGATGGTTCCGTTAGGATCCCCTGCCCGGCAGACGATATTCATAGTGTCAAGATTCGACAGTGTGGTATCGTGAAGGGGGGTAAGAGTCGGACCGCCCGGCATGACGGTAATTATTGCGGAATCGGGCTGTGAGGCGAGAGAATCGGCATTAATCGCGGTGACGGTCAGGAAATGGGCTCCTGCAGAGGCGGCACCCCAGCTTTCGGTCAGGCTGTCATACATATTCGCTACCGGCCGCCCGTCGAGCATCCAGGCATAGCGGGCCACCGTTCCGCCCGAATCGCTCCCCGAGGCCATGAACTTGAGATTCGTAAAGGAGTAAACCGCGGTATCGTGCGGCGTAAGCACCACCTGCGGACGCTGGAGCAGCACCAGAACCTTGACTGAATCGGTATCGGAAACGAAACCATTGTTATCCACTACCGACAGGCGGATAGTATGCAGGGTATTTACCTTATCGTTGAAAAGCCATCGTATCGAATCGGATTTTGTCATGAAGGAAAAGGAGTCGATCATCCACCGGACCATTTGAATGGTGCCGCATGAGTCAACAGGAACGGCTATGGCAAGTTCGGTATCGGCTACCGCAATCGGGGATACGACGCGCAGCGTAAGCCCCGGTCGCAGCCATCGAACACAGATATGCAGGGAATCCGGGGCCGATACTACTCCTCCCCGGTCGATAGCCTTGACAACAACGCACCGTCTTCCGGTGTCGGCCACGGTAAATACCTTTGCAAGAAGGCTGTCGGAGGAGGTATCGGGTGCAGCGGGATTATCGGTAAACCATACATAGCTGACCGGCGCGGCGGTCGCGCCCTGCGCCGATACCCGGATTTTCAGGGTATCATTAACCAGCACCGTCGAATCCGCAACGGCGCTGATTACCAGAGGCTTCCGGACCGGGGATATTCTGTCGCTGCACTGGAACAGGAGGATGCCCGCCAGGACTCCGACCGAAGTGCCGGCGATGGCCCCCTGCACCAACCTCCTCCCCGCCTGCCTTTTATCGTAATGAAAAACCATTCCCCTCCCCCTCAATGAACATACAGCCGGATAAGGCTGTCGAGCTTAGCCGCAATCCGCTTCCCACCCTTATAATTTAAATGACTGCAATCCAAAGCCTCACTGTCGACAAAATCATGGTTGCCGAAATTGTTTGCATCCCAGAAATGCACATACCGGTTCTGACCCGCCAGGGAATCGACCCAGGCGACAACCTGACGGTAGGTTGCAATGCTCGGGCCGTATCGGCCGATCATGCCGGTGGTATCATAGCCGGGATTTTCAGGCATATAGACGAGGATAAGATTGACTCCATGAGCTGCCGACGAGTCTGCGAGCGCTGCAAGGTACCCCAGACTCGTTTGAACCGCCGGGGAGTAAAAATCGTAGTCTCCATAGTCGACTTCCGGCACGCCCCAGCCGGTTCCCGCCGGTGGATTCTGCAAATATCCGGAGGAATCGAGGCCCGACCAGCTTACCTGGGGGGTGAATGCCGCAGCCTTGGCAATGATCTGTGAAGGCAGACCCCCCCGGTAAAAATTATTCAGCGAATCGCCCTGCCACCCTTTGCTTTGTGCGACACCGTCGAGCTCGGGAAAAATTGAAATTCCGGGCTGATTAAGAAATCCGGGGAAGAGATCGAAGAGGATGACTTTGAGCCCTGGGGTAAAGGGAAGGATATAGTTCTGGGCAAAAATGGAATTGGTTACCGGGTCCGCATTTCCCACGCTGGCAATATTCAGGGTGCGTTCAACTATACCCGACGTATTGAAGCCGTCATAAATCGGCGAGCTTCCCATGGCAATGACGCTTGGAGCCTGCCGGTAGTGCCAGAACAGCCGCAACTTCTGGGCATAAATGGGATGCGACTGATATGTACGTATTTCGTTCAGTTACGTATTGCTCACTTTATCCGACGAGATCCTGGTTCCGATTAAGGGCCATTGCCAAGAGTACGTCAATGGCAAGTGGGAAATGGTCGGACCCGGAGATATTCATTACAATGTGCGCGGCGCCGTGCACGGCTTGAAGTACGCGCCGGCATGCGAGTT